>DRQF01000090.1 GCA_011369445.1 Planctomycetota bacterium
AACGAACTCTATGATCTCGAAGGCGATCCCCGAGAGGAGAACAACTTGGCCGGTCAGGGATTGGACCCGGAAGTCTGGCTCGACGCCGCGGTCACGGTCTTCAAGGAGGAGTCGGACACCCTCATCCGCAGCGGAAAGGAGGAGACGGTCGAGGAGAAGCTGCAGCGCGCTCGGTCGGTTCTCTCCGTCAAAGCCATCCCGGCCAAGTGCAATGCTCTTCTTCGGCTCCTCCTCGAGAAGGATCCGGATCTGAACTCGTTCTTCAAGGATGTGTGGAGCGATCCCGACCAGCACTACCTTCTGAAGAATCTGATCGTCCTGATGGCGCCCGAAGTCCTCGGCGAGGATTTCCCGCGAGCGGCTGAAGAGATCGCGAAGAAACCGTTCTCCGCGGGCACGCTCGTAGCCCTCCTCGAAGTCATCGAGCAGAACGTGAAGGAGGGACCCCCGAGGTCGCTGAAGGACGCGCTCGCCCGGCTCCTTGCCGCTCCCCACGGGGTCGCCCGCCGCGCCGCCGAGGTGCTCGCCCATTGGGGAGATCCGAGGGGGCGAAGCATCCTCGAGGTGGATCTCTGGAGCCACGATCCGGTCCTTGCGCGCCGCGCCGCCGTGGCCCTCGCCAGGCTGGAGTCCCCGGCGGGGGAAAGCATTCTCGCGGAGGCCGTCCAGCGTGACCTGGGGGACACTCAGGCCGTGGCGGCCGTGGTGCGCGCCTTGACGCGACTTCGAAGCAAGAGTGTCCTTCCGACCCTCATGGAGGTGGCGCAGAACCGCTACCTGAGCTACGAGATCAAGCGGGCAGTGTTGAAATACCTCGAGAGTCTGGAGCGTCCGGACGAGGGGGAGTTCGGTTGGGTGGGCCTGTTGGCAGGCTGGGATCCCGAGGTGGGTCGTCTCGTGGGGGAGGCGGTCGAAAAACGAATGGGAAGTGAACGCCTCATGGCGCTGCGAAAGGCCGCGCGGCGTGCCGACTCGGCCAGAGAGTTGGGAAAGCAGGGGCGGGGGCTCGATGCCGCCCGCGCCTTTCTGGCCGCGGCGGAGGACATGAGAACGCGCGAGGGACGAGGGCGATTCCTGGTGGAAGCGGGACGACAAGCCGGGTGGGTCGGAAGGGCCGGGCAAGCGGTGCTGGAGGAGGTCTTGCTCCGATTGAGGGACGCATTTCCCGGCCCGGACGGGCCGCCCCTCACCCCTTTGAGCAGGGAGATCCTTGATCTACGACGGCGTGCCGCCAGGAATGGAACTGGGGCGGAAAGAGGCGCACTGCGGGTGGTCGAGGTGCTCCCCCTGTGTCGTCGACCGCTTTGGGCGGGGCAGGAGATCCGCTTCGAGGTGACAGTCGAGAACACGGGCACGACCTTTCTTTCGGGGGGGGACTGGCCGGGAGCCGTCCGACTGGCCGTGGTCTGGCCGCCGAATGCGCAGGCGCCGGCGGCGCCGGCCGTGCCCTTGCCGTTTGGAGGGATCGCCCCGGGTGAGAAGGTCCGCGTCTACCTGAACGCACGGGCTCCCTCGCGGCCCGGCGTGTTTTCGCCAAAGGTTCGCGCCCAGGCGGGGCAAAGGGGGGCGTTGGCCGTTCAGGAAAGTGAAACTCGTCTTCATCCCGTGAGCGTGCTCGGAACGGACCCGGTCGGTCTCAAGCCGCGGGGGCTCGTGCTTTCAGGCCGCGACCTTCTTGCCCTCTCCTGGAGGAGCCAGGCCCTCGTCGGCGGCGTTCTGACTTCGGGGGGAGAAGTGGAATGGGAGGCCGTCCTTGTGGATCCTGTTCTCACACTGCCGCCACTGAAGAGCGTGAAGGGACGCTTGACTCTGCGGGTCGAATTGGCTCTCGACAGCTTGGGACTCCTGGAGCAGGACGGGATCGAGTGCTACGCGTCATGGGACGCGGAGGGGCGTTTCCAGAAGGGCTGGCGGGCAGTGCAGGCCTTTCGACCGGACGGGAAGATGCGCGTGATCGAGTTTCAGATCCCCACGAATGCCGAGGGAATGAGCCCGCGATTCCTGCGGATCGACCCCGGAACCCTGCCCCATCTGGTCAGGATCAAGCATGTGGAGATTCTCCCTTGACCTCGCCACGCGTCTGGCTGCTCATCGGGGAGAAAGCGGGAGACAACACCCAGCTGCGCGCTCTCGCCAAGGCACTGGGGTGGTCGACCACCGAGAAACGCTGCCGCTATCGCCGAACGGAACTCCTGACGAACAGGCTGCTGGGGACGACGCTGCTCGGAATGATTCGGGCCCGATCGGATCCCCTGGAACCGGAATGGCCGGATCTCGTTCTCACGGCTGGTCGGAGAAATGAACCCATTGCGCGGTGGATTGCCAGGGAGTCGGGGGGGAGGACCCGCATCGTGCATGTCGGGCGCCCCTGGTCTTCGCCCGAACGCTTCGACCTGGTGGTCACCACGCCCCAGTACGACCTTCCCGCTTCCGATCGAGTGCTCGTCGTCGACATGCCTCTGCATGGGGTGCGGCCTGAGGCACTGGCCGAGGCGGCACGAAGTTGGAGAACACAGTTCGTCGATCTGCCGCGGCCGCGTATCGCGGTTCTGGTCGGCGGTCCGACCGGATTCATCGGATTCGGGAAACGGACCGTCGTGCGCCTCGCGCGAGAATCGGAGACCCTCGCTCGTTGGCGCGGCGGGTCACTCCTGGTGACGACCAGCGCGAGAACTCCGAGTTTCGCCGCGGATCTGCTGGAGCGGGAGCTGACCGTCCCCACACGGATCTATCCCCACGGCGGTGAGAGGAATCCGTACATGGCCTATCTCGCCCTCGCGGATGAGTTCATCGTCACCGGTGAGAGCGCGTCGATGCTCGCCGAGGCGGCCGCGACGGCCAAGCCGATCCACATCTTCGATCCCACGCGAGAAGACGGCCCCTGGAGCCGCCTGCGTCCCCGGGCTCTCGGCCGCCTCGTGAGAGAGGCCCTGGGCCCGCGCCGGATGAAACGTGACCCGCTGGGGATTCCTCGGGCCCTCGTGGAGAAGGGCCGAGCTCGCTGGCTGGGGGAAGCGCCGAGGAATGCGTCGAGGGGAACTCCGCAGACCGACGACCTCGAACGGGCGGCGTGCGCCATCCGCCGTCTGTTCCCCGAAGCAAGGGACGGGGGTGCTCAAGCCCCGTCGGATGCGTCCATGACACCGAAGGACGGGCGCTGAGCCGACGGACGACGGAACTCCCCAGCGGTTCCCTTCTTCTCCTTGGGGACAAGCCCCAGGAGGCGACGGACTTCCCGCGCAACCTGCATGGCTGTCTCGGATGGGCGTCCCGGGCGAATGGGCGTGTCGTCGCCGAAG
Organism: Planctomycetota bacterium; assembly: GCA_011369445.1. GTDB lineage: Bacteria > Planctomycetota > DRQF01 > DRQF01. The sequence continues at coordinate 3,300 of DRQF01000090.1, forward strand.
ATCCGGGCCAGACCGGCGTCCACCAGATGGCGATGCAACTGCCTGCTGTGTCCCCCGGGGCGTATCCATCCACGCGCGAGCAGACCGGCGCTGACGCGCTCCAGCCGCCTCTGGGGACGTTCGAAGCCACGTCGGTTGACGGGCCTTTTGTAGGCGCGCGCCGCGATGCGGTCGGACACCGCGCGGGCGATCAGCCGGACCCACGCCGAGGGGGTGCGCATGCTGCGAGGAAGGGGATAGATCTCGACCGGACGACCGGATGCGCACGCCTCGGCGAGCATCGACGCGCTCTCGCCGGTCACGATCAGTCGATCCGCGAGGGCAAGGAATCCCATGAACGGATTCTCTTCACCCGGGGCGCCCGGCGTCCAGCGATAAAAACGGGTGCAGAGATCTCCGAGTGCGGCTTCGAGGGCGTCGGCGCTCGCTTTCGGAGTTCTGCGGCTCGTCGTCACCCAGATCCTTGCGCCCGCGGCGCGAGCCCGTTCCGCGACGCGTTCACCCATCCTGCGCGCGGCCCCACTCGAAAACGAATGCTCGGCGTTCGGCCCCCCGATGAGGAGCGCCCACCGAGGCCGCCCGTCGGCATCGAGGCGGGACTCCCACTGTCCTCTTGCCTCGTCCAGCGCGGTCTGGGTGACGCGTGTGATGGGAAGGTCGACGTCCATGCGTCGTTCGTGGGGGAAGAGTTGAGCATAGCGAGGCGCCACCCCCAGATCGAAGGGGTCGTCGCGCAAAGTGCCAAGCCGCCCCCCCTGGACCACCTTGGTCTTGCCGAGGGCGGAGCGTCGAATCCACGCCGCGACGGGCGCCGTGCGACGCCCCGTGGCGATGAGCAGGTCCGGCCAAGGAGCCTGCAGCGCGGCTTTCGATTCCGCTCGAAGCGCCGCCGTCCCATGGCGAAGCCAAGCGTTCGGGAGTTCCGCAAGGACATTGAAGCGGAGCTGTTTGATCTCGTAGTCCCACCCCAATTGATGGGCGAGACCGAGCGACTGGGTGCGATGCCCCGGCTTTCCATCATCGAGAACCCAGACCGTCGGTGTCGCGGACAGGCATCGCCCGCCGGAGCGGATCTCAGCCTCTTCGGGGGAGCCGGGAGGAAAAAGGGCCACTCGCCAATGGAGTCGGGGATTGCGTTGCGTCGCGCCTTCCATGAGCCAAGACCACCATTCGGGCCTCGACGGAACGTGCCCCACTGTGCGGGTCGCATCGCAAGGCGCAGCCACGACGGCGACGCTCGCTGCGTGCCCGAGGAGCCGGTCGATGATCCATGGGACGTCGGCGGAGGATAAGCGAGAGAGGTCTTCGGTGATGCACAGGGCGTCCCAGGTCGGTGTCTCGTCGGTCGAGGTGGCGCGCTTCAAGAACTCCGCCAAGTCCAGGTGCGTGACCTGCACAGAGGGGAGATCGATTCCCTCGAAGGCGCCGGCTTTCCCGATATGCAAGAGCGTTCTGAACCCCGACGACTGAGCGACGTCTTCCAAGAGTTCTCCCCACCAATGGGGCGTATGGCCGGAGAAGGCCTGGTGGCTCTCGCCGATCTCATGATCCCGGCTGGGCCGGGAGGCGCTGAAGACTTGGAATGCCTCCAAGTTGGCCTCCCTCTCAAGGGCGTCCCACGGGCCACGGTCCGGATTGTCGAAATAGTAGAAGCGTTCCGGAAAGGGCTTCCATGGCTGCCGCTGGAGGGTGGTGTAGTGGAGACACCTTGTCCAACCTTCGCGATGCTCGTGATCGCGCGCATTCCATTCGGGAGGAAGCACGCCATAACAGCCCGGTTCCTTCTGCGCCCTACGAATCAGAGCGTACTTGCGACGCTTCTGGGCGCCCTCGAGCGTCCAATGCCGTCCCATCCTCTCGCAGTCCATGAGCATCACGGACGTGTCCGTGGGGCTGATGGCGAGGTAGCCGTGGGAGCCCAAATCCATGTCGAAGAGAAGCCCCGGGTCGGCCAGGTAGATCTGGTCCACGTCGTTGTAGATCGCCTTGCCCTGATAGCCTGCATAGTGCGGGATGGCGAAACGGTAATTCGTGAAACCCGTGTTCCAGAACCGACTGCGGTATCCGGGCAGGCGACTCATGAGATGGATTTCGTAGACCCGCGCCGGATCTCGCACCTTCTCGATCGACCACACGAACACGCGTTCCGGCCGATACTGTTCCGGCTGAGTTCCGAGGAAAATTCTCACGGGCGGTTTGCCGTTGGGGCGAACTCCCGGTCGAACGCCCAGGACGATGACGTCGGGAGACTCGAATTGACTGGACTTGTGGGACATGCGACGACGCTCGTTACGGTCATTGGGGGGCCTCATTCACCGAGAACCCGGCCCACGGTGCCCGGCAGTCTACCGTGTCGGCGTGACAGCCGCGAGGGATGGGACTTCTCTTCCCTGCATGAAAACCCCTGCGGGGGAGACGGGGACTTCGTAGACTCGCATGCTCAATCCAGAGGAGATGAGGATTCATGGATACCTTTGAAGCCATTCGATTGCGACGATCTGTCAAGAAGTACGATCCGGACCACCGGCTGACCGAGGAAGAGGTCAAGAAGCTCTTCGAGGCCGCGATTCTCTCGCCGACGTCCTTCAACATGCAGAATTGGCGTTTCCTTCTCGTCGAGGACCCGGAGCTGCGCCAGAAGATCCGAGAAGCCTCCTTCAACCAGGCCCAGGTGACGGAGGCCAGCCTCCTCGTTTTCTTGGCGGCCGACCTGAACGCCTTCAAGAAGCAGCCGGAGCGCTACTGGCGAAACGCCCCGGAGAACGTGGCGAAGATGATGGTCGAATGGATGGTCGGATACTATGACGGCAACGAGCAGCTGAAGCGGGACGAGGGGATCCGTTCGTGCGGGATCGCTGCTCAGACGCTCATGTTGGCGGCGAAGGCGATGGGCTACGATTCCTGTCCGATGATCGGTTTCGAGCCGGAGAAGGTGGCCGAGCTCATCCACCTGCCCGACGACCACATCCTCGTGCTCATGCTGGTGGTGGGGAAGGCGAAGGAGCCCGCTCGCGAACGTCCTGGCCAGATCCCCCTCGAAGAGGTGCTCTTCCGGGACCGATTCCCCGATTGACCTCCATCACCCTTCCTCGGCACCATCGACTTGTTCCTCCGCATCTCGGAGGTCGGTGCCCGTGGCCGGCATCGATCGGATGTGGAGATCTCTTTGAGGAAACGGGATCTCGATCCCGTGTCGCCTGAAGGCGGCATCGATGGCCCCGTTCAGGTCGGAGAGCACACGGCGTCGGACAGTGATGTCCGGCGTCGTCAACCAGACGAGGAGTTCGAAGGCGAGCTCGCTTTCCCCGAACTGCCGGAACGTGACCTCGGGGCGGGGGACGGAGAGGACACGACGGTCCTGCTCTGCGACTTCGAGCAGGACTTTCTTCGCGAGCCCCACGTCGGTGCCGTAGGCCGTCCCCACCGAGACCCTGAGGCGGGTGCGCGGCTCGCCGTGAGACCAGTTGATCACGTTCTCTTCGATGAGGCGACGGTTCGGAATGATGATGGATATTCCGTCCCGGGTTCTCACGACCGTGGCGCGAATGCTGATGGCTGTCACGTCCCCCTCGACGTCTCCGACCGTGATGATGTCGCCGACCTTGAGAGGTCGTTCGAGGAAGAGAATCAATCCGGAGACGAAATTGGAGAGGATTTCGGTCATGCCGAAGCCGATGGCGACCCCCGCCGGAGCGAGCAGCCAGCCCAGGTCGGACATCGAGATGCCCCAAGCTCGCAGCCCCAGAACAAAACCGAGCGCAACGATGGTATAGAACGCCAGGGTGGCCCGAGCGTATCGGGTGCCGCGGCGGTTCTCGTCCGCCGGCTTTCCTCCGGTGAGGAGAAGGTCGCGGATGACGAAGCCCCCCACGAGGGCGACGGAAAAGACGACGGTCCCCCGGAGGAGATCCCCCAGGGTCGTGCTTGGCCCTCCCTTTCTTCCCTCGAGAACGACGAAACCGAGAAACTTTTTGACGGACTCGGGGGAGAGACTGAGAGCCCAGCGAAGCGCTACGAGAGTCCCGATGAGGATGAGGGCGAACGCGATCGACATGAGGAGCCGTCGCATCGCACGACTTCGCCGATCCGCCCAGCTCTTCCAGGATGGGGCGGCGGCCTCGTGTCGCCGCCGGCGGCGCGCCGTCCAGCCTTCCGCCCCGGCGGCGATGAACTGGTAGGTCAGGTTCGAAGCCAGGAGAACGGAGAGGACGCCGAGGGACCGGAGACCCACCAAACGGCTGGCGTTGCGAAAGCCAAGGACATGAAAGACCAACAGGCCCGTCGAGACGAGAACGAGGATGGGCCAGGCGAACCTGAGGAGAGCCTGGACGAGACGGGACCAGGGTTGGTCGGCTTGCGCCGGAACCAGGGAGCGCAGGAGTTCCGCCCGGCGGCCGAACCAGACCACCACCCCGACCGTCCAGAGGAACAAAGCAGCCCAGAGGAGATCGGAAAGGTGGGAATACCCGGCGCGATCACACCACCCGATGAGCGGAACCAGGATCAACAGTCCCAGTGCGATCACCCATCGGAGCGCCAGTGAAAAGCGACGCGAGGACGATGGGGCGGCTTCAGAGTCCTCCACGGATTCGGGTCGGGGAAGTCCCACCAGAAGAGCGGAAAAGAAACGCAGGAACGCGAGGACCCCGAAGAAGCTCGCCAGGACGAAGAGAGCCGGCTCCCGGGGTAAGAGAGAGCGCGCGGCAAGTGCCATGCAGGCGTAGAGCAAGACCGCTGGAAGCGAGCGCAGAAGCGCCCATGCAAGCAGACGGAGGCGACGGGTCCAGGGGTCCTCGTCGCGGGGGGCGAAGCGTACCCATCGGGCGGGCGCAAGAAAGGAGACGAGAGCCAAAAGCAGGAGGAGGCCTGACCACAGGACAGATTTTGAAGGGAGCTCCTTCAGGACCCGGAAGGAACCCGGGAAGCGTTTCATCGCAGACGACGCTTCGGCTGCCATGGCTTGCCTGTTCTCCTTCGCACCCAGCCACGGCTCCCGCAGCCAGAAGCTGACGGTCACGAGATGGTCTTCGCGCAGTGTCAGGAGGTCCAGAGCCTTCCGCGCGACCCGCATCTCCCGATCGGCCAAGGTCTCGATGTCACCGAGAAGTTCCTTGCGGCGGCGCACTGTCTGGAGGATCTCCTCGCGGGTCTGGTTCCAGATCTTCTGGAAGGCCACGACGCGAGGCTCGCCAAAATACTGCTGAACGGTTGCCTCGCCTTCCCGCCACGATTTCTGGGCAGCGATCCATTGAGCGGCCAGCGGATCCTTGGGCGGGCTACGTGCCTCGAGAGACGATGGGGGCGTCGTCTCCTCGCCGCTGACATCGTCCGCGAGGACGTCCAAGACGGCCTCGAGCGCATCCATCCGGGACTGAACCTTGGCCATGATCCCTTGATGGCGATCCTCGGTCTCGCGGAACCTCTGCTCGGCGCGAGTGTGTCGTCGCGCGAGGCGCCGCATCTGCGCCACGAGGAAATCGCGTCTGCGGGGGTCGAGGCGTGCCCCTCGAGGCAACCTCTCGAAGACCATGCGGTTCCGTTCTTCAATGCGCTCGTTGTCGAGACTTTCGATTTCGAGTCGCCGCTCGATACCGGCCTTGATCGACTGTTCCTCGAACTCGAGGCCGGAGAGCGCCGCTTTGAGAGCTTCGAGCGTTGCCACCGCCTTGGGAGTCGGATGGCGCAACCGTTCGGCCTCCTTCGACTTCTCTTCCGCTTCCTTCTCCGCCTTGGCCTTCTCCATCTCGAGAGCCCGCCCGCGTGCCTCCCTGGCCGCGGCGAGCGCCAAGCGAGTGGTCTGTTCCATGAGGTCGGAGATCTCGAGCTGGAGGCGGGCATCCTCCACTCTCTTCTCGTCGATCTGAAGCAGGTTGGGGTGTTGATCGCGGTGAAGCTCGAGGGTCCTTTGCTTCAGTTCGTTCGTCAACAGATCGGCGGTGGCTACGGCGCGTTGGTTCGTCGTGGATGTCTCGTTGGCGAGAATCGCCTCGAGCGGCTCCTTGGCTTTCTGCAGACCGGACAGCGAATCCGTGACGCCTGCAAATCGTTTCTGCCTAGCCTTCAGGAGATCCTCGGCCGCGCTGAGTCGCTTTCGCGCCTCCTCCACGGCAAGCTTCGCCTTGTCGGACGCGGCCTGGTAGCCGTGAAGCTCCTGCTCGGTGGCGGATTCGATCTTGGGTGGCGCCTTCAGCTGGGTCTGCTTCAGAGCCAACTCTTGGCTATGCCCCTTGATGGCATCCTCGAGCGCGCGAACACGCTTGTTCGACTCCGTGACTTCCGCGAGGAGCGAGCGTAGCTCCTCGATGGCCTTGCGCTGCCGATTGAGCGCCGTGAGCAGCAAGCGGACCTCGTCAGTCGGTGCCTCAGACTTCTCGAGTTCGGCAATCGATGCGGAAGTCGCCTTCGCCAGCTCATCCAATTGAGCCAAACCGACCTTTCGCCCCTGAACAAAGACATGTTTCGGAGCGGGAATCTGACCCATCGCTGGGAGGCAGACGATACACAGGAGCAAGACGGAAAGGGCGCGTCGCATGGATCTGATGGTACAGGGACCCTTCGACACTCACCTTCCAGCGGGGGGTTACCAGCCGCTGAGGAGCTGATTGACCCGATCCTGAGTCGAGGAAGGGAGGTCTCCGGACGCGAGCAGGCTCTGGAGCCGATCGCGGGCGGCATTGTTGTGAACGCGCCCGTAGTAGTCCACCAGCATCCTCGAAAGTTGGGGATTCGTCCTCACTGAGCTGCGTTCCCCCACGAGGTCGACGGCGGGCAAGGCGGAAGCATTCGAGAGCAAAAGAAGTCCCTGACCCAGCGCCCTCTTCATGGCGGCCGGGGCATTCTCGTCGTTCAGAAAGTCGATGGTGGCATTGATCCCCCGCGGATCGTCGTGTCGCACGAGGCCGTACATGGCATTCACTCGGACGCCGTCGTGCTTGCTGGAGGTCATGAGCTTCGCGAGGGCGGGAACCACGGTCTTGTTGTCCATCCGCATCAGAGCCTGGGAAGCCATCGCCGCCACCAGTTCATTGTCGTCGCTCATGGCGACCTTCTCGAGGGGCTCCACGGCGGCCGGATCGTCCATGCTCATCAAAATCGTTGCGGCCAGGAGCCGGTCGTCCGAGTCCTCGCTCTCGAGGAGGTCGGTCACGGCCTTGAGGCCTTCGGGGCCCAGAGCCTTGAGATCGCCCACGATCGAGCCGATCGCGCCACTGCGCACCAAGGTCTCCATGCCCTTCCCGCGAAGTGCGTCGATGCTGGACTTCACCTTGGCCAAGCGCTCCGTGCGGCCCTTGGCGTCATCGGCCAGGGATGCCTTCGAGGCAGCCAACGCCTGTCTGGCCTTCTGCAACGCGCGGTCGAGCTCGGCGGCACGACGTCGCTCGGCCTGGAGGTCTTTCCGCGCCAGGTCGCGCTCCTGTTCCAGTCGTCCCATTCTGCTCTTCAAGGCTTCGAGCTCGCGACGGGCCTCGCGGGCTCCGTCACCGACCTGAGATGCGGACTCCAGCGATTCGTCGGCAACGGATTCGAACAGAGTCAGTCGCAGAACGACCGCTCCCAGCACGACCACCAGGATCGAGAGAATGATGACGGGACGGTTCATATGTTGTCTCCAGTGCGCTTTGGAGTCGTTCTTGCCGCGTCGACAACGACGACCCAGTTCCCTCGATTCGGGTAGAATCCGCGCCGGAGTGACGCGGAGGACCGAATGCAGTCCACAACCCTCTACATTTTCGGCTTGGCCCTCATGATATTCTCCTTCCCGGGATGCGACAGGTCCGCGGAATCCGAGAATGAGACCGAGGCCCACGCACCGGTCCAGGTCGAAGTGGGGGGCGTCTTTGCCGATCTGGAGCGATTCCGCTGTCTCGCCTGCCATCGTCCCACCTCCGCCGCGGGCCCGCTGTCGCCGACGCCCGCGCCGCGCTTGGAGGGGGTCGGACGACGTCTTCGTGGGGGGTGGATCGCCGACTGGCTGGCGGGAGAGTCCCCCCGTCCCCGGGGGCGTGTCATGCCCTACGTCTTCCGAGGCTGGCCCCAAGATGAGAAGCGCCAAGCCGTGGCCGATCTCGTCGCGTTTCTCCTGCGCGACGGAGAAGGCCCGTTCAAAGATGCGCAGACGGTGCTCACATCGGATACCTGGGTCGGTCGCCGGCTCTTCGATGGGGTGGGCTGCGCCGTTTGCCACTCCCGGGAAGACCTGGGTGACCTTTCCGCGAAAACGGATTTCCCGAGTCTCCAAGCTTTCCTCCTGGATCCGTTGGATTTGCATCCCGACGGCCGCATGCCTTCTTTGGGGCTGTCGCCCTCGGAGGCTCGTTCCATCGCCCTGTACCTGCTGGCACCCCAGAGCACGCTCACTTCCGGTACGCGGCATGACGGTCTTCTTCTGGAGATGCTCGAGGCTGACGGAGGATTCCTCGAGTTCGACGCGGGACTGAGTGCCGGGCATGTGGTGGGAACACGAAGCGTCACTCGGTTTTCGGTGGGCGATCGCAGTCGAGACGATCGATTCGGGCTTCGGTATCGAGGGCTCATCACTCTCCCCGAGAGCGGAGCGTGGACCTTCTCCACTCGGTCGGATGACGGCAGTTGGCTGTGGATCGACGGCGATCTCGTCGTGCGCAACGGAGGGCTCCACGGGCCGTCGACCCAGAAAGGAACCGTCGTTCTCGAGGAAGGTCCACACGCGTTTCAAGTGGCGATGTACGAGCATGAAGGGGGAGAGCTTCTCGAAGTCCGTTGTGAGACTCCCTCGGGGGAACGGTTGGAGATCGCGCCGCAGTGGTTGAGTCACCGGGAGGTGGCGCTGTCGATTCCGGACAGATCGAGGCGCCCTGTCCCCGGAGATTCCGCTCGCGGATCGGTGCTCTACAGTCGCCTGGGGTGTGCCGCATGCCACGAGAAGAGTCCAAGGCAAGGACTTGCCGCGCCGACTCTGGCTGAAATCCGCAATCCAGACGGCGGTTGCCTGGATCCGGACCCCAACACCCGGGCGCCCGGGTTCGACTTGACCCGCGCGGAACGATCGAGACTTCGAACCTGGTTGGCGGGCGCTGATCGGGAGCGAGTCTTGAAAGTCAGTGACGAGGTGATGTTGTCGAGTCGTCTCTTGCATCTTGGCTGTCTCGGATGCCATGAACGCAACGGTCGTGGCGGTCCGGTGGGGGAGGAGCGTTCCCGTTTTCAGGGAACCGCGGATCTGGGTGACGAGGGCAGCCTCCCTCCCCGTTTGACCGGCGTCGGCGCCAAGCTCACCAAGAGTCGATTGCGAGCCGTACTCGAGAGGGGCGCCACCCTTAGACCCTTCATGAAAACACGCATGCCTCAGTTCGGCCGCGCGAACGTGGAGTCCATTCCGGATCTCTTCGCCGCCTTGGACGGGAACCGCCTGGAACCCGTTGAACCACCCGGACCTGCCACGCCCGGAGTGTTGGAGGCCGGCCGGCGTCTGGTGGGCCGAAGGGGATTCAATTGCATCACCTGCCACCGCTTCAAGGGTGTGGGGGATCCCCGCAACCACACCGTCGATCTCGTGGGCACCACCAAGAGAATTCGCTTCCCATGGTTTCGGCGCCTCCTCACCCACCCGGCGGAGCTCAACCCCGGGACACGAATGCCGCCCTACTGGTCAGGCGGCACCGTCGACTTCCCGGACGTTCTCGGGGGTGACCGCGAGGCGCAGATCGCTGCGATCTGGCAGTATCTCGACGGTGCGGAACAGTGGCCTGCGCCTCACGGACTGGATTACGATGTCGCGGCCTACGACCTCACCCCCGTGGGACGTCCCATCTACTTCGGCGCCTTTTTTCGCGGCGTGGGCCCGAAGACCCTCTGCGTGGGTTTCCCCGAGGACGTCAGCATCGCGTACGACATGGCGCGCGCTCGGTTGGCCAAGGTCTGGAAGGGAGCTTTCGTCAACGCAGCCGGCACGTGGACGGATCGAGGAGGCAAGCTGGAGGTCCCGGACAGCCTCGACGTGATCGATCTGCCGCCGGCGCCGACCGCGGCAATCTTGGATTCGCCCGAAGCCATTTGGCCCGACGACGAGGGACATCGAGGGACTTGGGCTTTTCGAGGACACGACCGCGACCAGGATGGCCGTCCCACCTTCATCAGTAGCCGGAATGAAATGGAAATCCGGGAGACCATCTCGCCCCTCGGGGGTGACGATCGCCGAGGGATTCGAAGGCGGTTCGTGGTGACGGCGCCCCTGCGCCGCCAGCTCGAATTTCGGCTGACGCGGGGTACGAGTCTTCGGCCGGGGCCGGACGGTTTCCTCGCAGGGAGGGTGCTGGTCCGAACGAGGGGCGGCAAGGCCCGCGTCGTGAACGTGGACGGTGAGAGTGAGCTGAGAGTGACGGTCACCGCTCTGCCGGATGGCGCGACCTTGGAGGTGGACTACCTATGGTGAGAACGTTGACGTTGCTCTTCCTTGGCGCGTTGATGGCGGCGGGCCTCCCGGCCCAGGTCGATCCTTCGGATGAGGAGGTCCCGCGCGAGAAACCCTTCCTCCGCATCGTCGACGTCCCCTCTCCGGAGGGGGTCGTTCTCGAAGTCGGCGGCCTGTGCCGGGTGGGCGAGGAGTCCTTTCTCGTCTGCACGCGCCGAGGTGAGCTGTGGCGCATCGACGGAATCAGGAGCGAAAGGCCCCGCTTCCGTCGCGTTTTCGACGGCTTGCAGGAGCCCTTGGGGCTGCTGATGGAATCGGACGGGTCCGTCGATCTCGTGCAGCGGGGAGAGTTGACCCGGCTCATCGATCGCGATGGCGACGGTGTGTTCGATCGATCGCAGACGCTCTGCAACGCCTGGGATCTCTCCGGGAGCTACCACGAGTACGCCTTCGGACCACGCCGCGACCGAGCCGGGAATCTCTGGCTGACCCTCAATCGCTCCTTCGACGAGGAGCCGTTTGGAAGTGTAGATTGGCGGGGCTGGGCCATCCGCGTGACTCCCGACGGCAAGTTTGAACCCGTCGCGGCGGGGCTGCGGTCCCCGGCGGGCATCGAAGTCTCCCCGGACGGAGACGTTTTCTACACGGACAACCAGGGGGAATGGTGCGGTGCCAACAAGCTCGCGCACATCGAGGTCGGGGACTTTCACGGCCACCCCTTCGGGAAGGAGTCCTGCAAGTTGCCCCAGTCCCGCGTCGCCTATCCCGGCGAAATCCCCGATGGGATTCCCATGCCAAACGCCGCGCGGCGTATCCCCGGTTTCAAGTTACCGGCCATCTGGTTTCCCTATGACAAGATGGGGCAGTCGCCCTCCGGGATGGTATGGGACACGCAGGGGAACTTCGGCCCCTTTCGCGGCCAACTCTTCGTAGGGGATCAGCACCATGCCAGCGTCATGCGGTGTGATCTGGAGAAGATCGGAGGGCATTTCCAGGGGGCGTGTTTTCCATTTCGGAGTGGACTTGCGTCGGGGGTCATCCGGCTGGCGTGGGGGCCCGGTGGGGAGTTGTTGGCCGGGCTCTCCAATCGTGGTTGGGGGTCGAAGGGGCGAAAAGAGTGGGGGCTGCAACGTTTGATCTGGGAGGGGAAAGTCCCCTTCGAGATTCAACACATGCGAGTCCGCCCGAATGGGTTTCGCCTTGTCTTCACGCGGCCCGTCAACGTGGTGCGCGCCGCCTTCCCGGGGACCTATGAGATCGAGAGCTATACCTACGAGCTGCACGCGGCGTACGGTTCCCCGGAAATCGAACGCCAGAAGGTGGAGGTCAAAACGGTTGCCATCAGCGGCGACGGGAGGGTTGTCGATCTGGGACTGTCGCCCATGCGCACGGGAGGATATGTCTATGAGCTCCACCTGCGCTCGCTCGTGGGGGCCGAGGGGGAACCTCTCGTGCACAACCGTGCCTATTACACGTTGGTCAACCTGCCGGAGAAGTAGTCCGACTCACAGGAGCAATTCCTTCACCACGCGGGCTGGCTCCCTGACCCCGATGAGTCGGACGTCCAACCCCTGGCTCTTCACGGCGAGGGTTTCCGGGTCGAGGCCCAGGCAATGGAGGAGGGTTGCGTGGAGATCTCGCACGTGCACGGGATCCTTCACGATGTTGTAGCCGAAGTCATCCGTCTCTCCGTGAACGACGCCGGGCCGTATGCCTCCTCCGGCCAACCATCCGGTGAAGCAACGCGGATGATGGTCGCGGCCGTAGTTCTTGCGCGTGAGCTCGCCTTGGCAGTAGACGGTGCGCCCGAATTCCCCACTCCAGATCACCAACGTGTCGTCCAGGAGGCCTCGGCGTTCCAAGTCCAGGATCAACGCCGCGGAGGGTTGATCGATATCCCTGCACTGCTTGGGCAGGTCCCCCGTCACGTTGAAATGCTGATCCCATCCCCTGTGGAAGATCTGTACGAATCGTACCCCTCGTTCCATCATGCGGCGAGCGAGAAGGCAATTCGCGGCGAAGGTTCCCGGCTTCTTCGCATCCGGGCCATAGAGCTTCAGTGTCTCCGCCGTCTCGCCCTTGACATCCACGAGTTCGGGAACCGATGCCTGCATGGCGAAGGCCATCTCGTACTGGGCGATCCGCGTCTCGATTTCCGGATCCGCCATACGTTCACTCGCTCGACGGTTCATCCGGGCCAGGACATCGAGCTGGTCCCTGCGGAGCGCGCGACTCAGACCGCTCGGGTTGTCGAGAAACAGGACTGGGTCGCCCTTGGAGCGGAGGGCCACGCCCTGGTGCCGGCTGGGAAGGACTCCGGCACCCCATAGTCGGCTATAGAGTGCCTGAGCGTCCTGCCGACCCGTCCAGGAGGAGTTGAGGACGACGAACGTCGGAAGATTCTCGTTCATGCTCCCCAGACCATAGGAGAGCCAAGCCCCCACGCTCGGCCAGCCCGGGAGTTCGCGGCCGGTGAGAAGGTAGGTGATGGCGGGATCGTGATTGATGGCATCCGTGTGGAGGGATCGAACGATGGCAAGGCGGTCCGTGATGCGACCCAGGTGGGGAAGCAGCTCCGACACCCATGCGCCGTCGCCCCCGTTGTCGCGCTTTTCAAATTTGAAGACGCTCGGAGCCAGCGGAAAGCGCTGCTGCTTCGACGTCATCGTCGTCAGCCTCTGTCCTTTCCGTACCGATTCGGGAAGGTCCTGATCGAAGCGCTCAGCGAGTCCGGGTTTGTAATCGAACATGTCCAACTGAGAGGGAGCTCCCGCCATGCACAGCCAGATGGCGCGCTTGGCGCGCCCCGGTGCGGGGGAACAGACGCCGTCGAACGACAGGCCGTCACGAAGCAGGAGGCTTGCCAGTGCGGACTGCCCCACGCCCCGCCCGATTCGGCGAAGGAACTCTCTTCGATCGACGCCCCGCGGCCTCTCGTTGCTCATGGGTCACTCCTTGCTGAGCAGAGGGTCCAGGTTTAAAACGATGCTGGCCGCCATCATCCAGGCGGCTCTCTCGGGGACCGGTACGCCCGATGCCGGAAGAGGAGGAGGCGCGGACTCCAGCAGTCGGCGCGCCGCCTCCTCATCCCGTCGAAAACTCTCGAGGGTTCGGCGGACGTAGTTCGCGAGATCTCGCACATTCTCGTCGCTGGGAGGAGAACAGAGGGCTCGGCGGAGAAGCCACAGCGCCCTGTTCTCGACGGTGCCCCCCGGCTGCCGGGCGGTCAGATCCCCCAGGCCACGGGCCGCCTCGAGAAACTGGGGGTCGTTCAGCAGCATCAGCGCCTGAAGGGGAGTGTTCGTGCGTTCTCGCCGCACGCGGCACTCCTCGCGAGAGGGAGCGTCCAGCAAAGCGAGCTGAGGAGCCGGCGCGGTTCGCTTCCAAAAAGTGTAGAGGCTTCGCCGGTGCCGCTTCTCGGGGTCCGTATCGGCTTCGAAGACCATGGTGTTGGAGCCCACGTAGGCCACGGCCTTCCAAAGCCCCTCCGGCTGGGGAGGTTTGACGGGAGCACCACCCAGGTGTGGCGACAGCAAGCCGCCCAGGAGGAGGGCCTGATCACGCAGGGTCTCGGCGTCGAGTCGGTACCGCGGTCCCCGGGCCAGGAGGCGATTCGCCGGATCCCTCGACGCCAACTCGGGGCGGACGACCGAGGATTGCCGGTAGGTGGACGACAAGACGATGGACCGAATCAGCGCCTTCACGTTCCATCCTGAAGCCACGAAGCGGGCCGCGAGGGCATCGAGAAGAGCTGGGTGGGACGGGAGCGCCCCCTGGTTGCCGAAGTCCTCGGAGGTCTCGACGAGCCCCACGCCAAACAGTTCCTGCCAGAAACGGTTGACCGCCACCCGAGCCGTGAGGGGATGCCCGGGGTCGGTCAGCCATTGGGCAAGTCCCAGTCGATCTCGGCGTGCCCCTTTCGGAAAGGGGGGAAGAAAGGCGGGCGTCGACCGGGTGACCTGTTTGCCCAACCGGTCGTAACGTCCCCGGAGACGAACGTGAGTCGCAGGGGGCTCCGCCAACTCTTCGGAGACGAGGGTGTGGGGGATCTCCGCCTCAAGCCGATCGATCTGCGCTTTGATCTCGGCCAGTCGCTCATCCAAAGGGGCCAGAGGGAGGCGGGCCTGGCCCCAGACGTGGCGCTTATAGTAGGCCTCGAGCGCAGTTTCTTGCTCGGCGTTCCAAGCCTCCTGCGGGAGCGCCAGGATCGCTCGTATTTCCTTGGGTAGGCGAGGGTCCTCCCGCGCTCGCATCGCCCAAAGCCGAAGGCTTGTCCGTTCGAGCTCGCCGAGGGGCCCATGGGTGAGCAGGGCGGGGGCGTCCCAGAAGACGCGCCCGCCCACCTGGGTGAAAGCGACGCCGTCGATCGTGTCGCCGGGCCTGAACCCCAAGTTCACGGGATCAAGCACGAGACGCGTCCAGCGACCCGCCACGGGGCGCGGTCCTTCCTTCACGTCGCCCGGTCCCTTGGCCCCGGCGCCGTGGGCCGGTTTGGCTCCCCAGCGCGCCCGGTGTTCCCACGTTTTTCCGTGGAATTGGAGCTGGATGGTCTGGGGCGGATCGTCCGGATCCAGATAGACCCAGACCTCCAGGCGGTCGCCGATTTCCAACCGCCTCCCGTGCTTCGGGGTGAGGAAGAAGTCTTGGGCGAGAGCGTCCCGGGCAGCCCGACGCGCAAGACGGAGCGCCCCCAGGCGTTCAGGCCCCGGGGGCCCAGGTTCGAAGTGCCAGATGGTGTCCCCGTCGCCATGGAGTTCGGCGTCCTCGGGGGGGGCATCGTTCCACCATGTCCGCCGCGTCGGTGCGACGCTCAAGGCGGAAGCCCGAAGATGGGGCTCCCGATAGGAAAGCGCGTCGACGATCTTCCAGGCGCAGGCCTCGATCATCTCCCTCGCTTCCTCGAGGCGACGTCGCTCCCGTCTTTGTGCCGGGGTGGGGGCTCGCATCGCCGGGGGAGGCGACGCCATGTTCCCGTCCAAGGCCGCGCCCGCCATGCCCTCGAAAAAGGCGAAAAGTCCGTAGTACTCCTCCTGGGTCAGGGGATCGAACTTGTGGTCGTGGCACACGGCGCATCCCGCGGTCAAGCCCATGAAGGCCGTGGCCATCGTGTTCGTCCGGTCGAGGACGTTGCGAAACCGGACCTCTTCTTCGATGGAGCCGCCCTCGTTCGTGGTGACGTGGAGGCGGTTGAAGCCCGACGCGATGCGTTGGTCGACAGAAGGCCGGTCCAGGAGATCTCCGGCCAACTGCTCGACGATGAAGCGATCGTAGGGGAGGTTGGCGTTAAACGCCCGGACGACCCAGTCCCTGTACGGCCAGATTTCACGGTAGTTGTCGAAGTGAAGGCCGTGGGTGTCGGCGTAACGCGCCACGTCCAGCCAGAAACGAGCGCGATGCTCCCCGTATCTGGGATCCGCGAGGAGGCGATCGACGTAGGCGGCGTAGGCAGCGTCACTGGGGTCGGCCTCGAAACGGCGCACGGCTTCCTGGGTCGGCGGGAGACCCAACAGATCGAGGGTCACGCGGCGCAGCAAAATCGCCGCTGGCGCCTGGGGCGAAGGGGTAAGTCCTTCCTTCTCGAGGCGAGCCAGCACAAAGAAATCCCAGGGCTGACGGCACCACTGGGGACGGCTCACGGAGGGAAGAGCCTCCTTCCGCACGGGCAGAAAGGCCCAGTGCTCGGCCCAAGGCGCCCCGTCCGCCACCCATTGCTCGATCAGCTTCTTCTCGGCGTCTAAGAGGGGGTTGTGCGCCTCCGCGGGCGGCATCCGGTCGTCGGGATCGTCCGTGAGAATGCGACGCACGAGTTCGCTGGAGGCCGGGTCACCCGGAACGACGATGTCGCCGTCGAGCACCCTCTCCCGCTTGTCGAGTCGCAGGTCGGACTCCTGGACATCGGGACCGTGACACCGGTAGCAGTGCTCGGACAGCAGGGAGCGGACCGCTTCCGCCTGCTGACAGGAGGCCACCCGAGCCAAGATGGCGACCGGCAAGAGGACGTAGAACAGAAGGGAACGGACCATGGGTGGTCGATCCTAGGGATCCTCTCCACTTGTGCAAGACGAGGCCTGCAAGCCTGGGATGTAGAAGAGGCCGCCGGGTCGACCGGCGGCCTCTTCGCGCGGGGCCCGAGGTGACTCGGGAGGACCGTGCTCACTCAGTCGCCCAGCTCCTTGGCCTTGCCGAGGAGATCCTGGGGATCGCGGTATCCGGCGGGGCCGACCGACTCGGCCCACGCGACCGTGCCGTCCTTCTTGACCAGGACGGTGGCGCGATCACTGATGCCAGCATTGTCGAGCCACAGGCCGTAAGCCTGGGCGACCTGGCCCTTCGGATGGAAGTCGGCCAGCAGCGGGAACTTCACCGTGCCGAAACCGTTGGACCATGCCTTGTGGCAGAACTTGGAATCCACGGAGATACCCAGAACCTGGGTATCGCAGCCTTCGAACTCTTCGAGAAGAGCGTTCAGGCCGGGGATCTCCCGACTTCACGTAGGGGTGAAGTCGAGGGGGTAGAAGACCAGCAAGACGTTGTTCTTGCCCTTGAAGTCCGAGAGCTTCACTTTCGAGTCGAGGTGGGACTCGAGCTCGAAGTCGGGAGCCTCGGCGCCGACAGAGATGATGGACATGAGTTTGATTCCTTCTCGTGGGCGCCCGCTTTCACACCGGGCGCCGATCCATGAATGTGGCGTATTCTACGCCGAAACCGCGACAGCTTCACGGGATTCCGCCGGGCCCTCAGGTCAGGCGGCGCTGCCACGCGTCCAATGCCTGGTGATCGGAAAGGTCATACCTCAAGGGAGTCAGCGTAATGTGCCCGGCCTTCAGGGCTTCGACGTCCGTCCCCGCATCGGTCGCCCTGAAATCAAGGCCGCCGCCGACGAGCCAATAGTAGGCTTGGCGGTAGGGGCTCTCCCTGCGCTCGTAGCGATCTCTCATGCCGTGGGTGTTCATCGGAGCGACTCGCAGCTTCGGGGCTTCGCCTAGCTGCGGGTCGGCACCCACCGGGAGTTTCGGGAAGTTCACGCTGAGGCAGGAGTGCTGGGCGGGCATGCCGTCTTCGAGGATTCTCTCGAGTGTCCGCCGGACGCGCCGGGCGACCCGGGGCCAGTCGGGGATCGTTCCTCCCATGAACTGGCTGAGGGCCAAGCTGGGGACACCCAGGAAGGCGGCTTCGATCGCCGCGGCGACGGTGCCGGAATAGATGACATTGATCCCGGCGTTCGCCCCGGCGTTGATGCCGGACAAGACGAGGTCGGGCTTCGATCCCTCACCGAAACGCTCCGGCCAAAGAGCCTGCAGAGCGAGCTTGACGCAGTCCGCGGGGCGACCGTTGACCGCCACCCAACTGACGTGCTCAGAATCGGAGGGATACTCGGCGACCATCAAGGGTTCGGCGAAGGTGATCCCGTGGCTGGCTGCGGACTGAACCGTTTCCGGCGCCACGACCATGATCTCGTCGGCGAAGGGGCGGGGAGACTCCGGGTCCTCGCCCGCGAGAACGCGGACCAAAGCCCGAATTCCGTCCGCTCGGATGCCGTCGTCGTTGGTGATGAGGATGCGCATGGCCCACTGTATCCGGCCGGCGACGGGAATCCACCGGCATCGCCCTAATCTGGCCGCGTGGGCTCGGATTTCCAGACCGATCGCGCCCTGTTCTGAGTCCACGCCTGATCGAGGGGAACGGCCCGGAGCGCCTCCGACAGCTCCCCGGCGGTCCGGAAGCGTTGATCGGGAGACTTGCTGAGGAGCCTCAGAACGATGGCGTCGAACTCCGGAGGGATGGCCTGGGAGGTGGCCTGGCTCGGCGCCCGAGGCTCGGTCTTCAGATGGTCGATGGCCATTTGCATCCCGTTGTCGGCCTCAAAGACGTACCGGCCCGTCAGGAGCCAGAAAGCAACGCAGCCCAGGGAATACAGATCGGCGCGGCCGTCCAGGTCATCTTTTTCCTCCAGTTGCTCTGGTGAGATGAAGGCGGGAGTCCCCACCGTGCCCACCTGAGTGAGCCTGGAATCGGCTCCCGTGATCTGCTGCCGCCTCAGCACGAGCCCGAAGTCCAAAACCTTGACGAAATCCACCGTCAAGCCCATCCGACATGTGAAGATGTTGGCCGGTTTGACGTCGCGGTGAATCAGGCCCAACGCATGGGCCTCGGCAAGCGATTGGCACACCTGATCCAAAAGATGGATGACCCGTTCGGGGGGAAGGGGGCCCAGCTCCTTGACCAGGTCCCTGAGATTCATCCCCTCGAGATACTCCATGGCCATGTAGAAGGCGCCATCGGGAGTCACACCGAAGTCGTAGACCTCGACGGTGTGAGGGGAACGCAACTGGGCCGTGGCCCGCGCTTCCTGAGCAAAGCGCTTCTGGATGACGGTGATCTCTTCATGTCCGATGCGTCCGTCCAAGCGAATCAACTTGATGGCGGCCGGTCGCTGCAGAAGCGCGTGACGCGCCTTCCAGACCTCCCCCATCCCGCCCGCCCCGAATCTCTCGGTGAGCTGGTATTGCCCCATCCTCCTGAGACGTGTGGTCTCCCGCTTGAGCGAATAGACGACATGACTGCCGTAGAGGGCGATCATGGCTCCCGTCAGCACCACCATGAGCGACCCCGAGAGGAGATCCACGTTGATGATCTCCATGGCGGCGGGCGCCTTCGCGACGTAGGCGGCGTGGAGCGGGACGAAAAGGGGCAAAAGGAGCATCGGTACCACGACGAAGGCTGCCTTCTGCCATCGTCCGGGGATGATCAAGCCGTAGAGGATCGCCAGAGTGAAACACCCCGTCGTGAGCTCATGAATCGAATCGGTGATCTCGATGGGCGCCTCCGGTCCCGTCGCTCGGACCATCTGGATGTAGTACTTAGCCGACATGAAGAGGGCCACGGAGAGAAACAAGAACACTTCCGTAGCCCTGAGGGCGGAAAGCCCACGGATCCACTCGAAGTGAAGTCCCAAGAAGACCGCCCCCATCAGGATGCAGAGAACGATATGCACGGGAACGATCGGATGGGTGTGGAGGACGAAGTAGATCTCCCGCACCAAGAAAAGGGTCAGTCCGATGAACATCACCAGCGCGACCGCCTTCAGGCGGCGCGCCAGAAAACCCTCGGCTTCGAGTGCAGCGTCTCCGCGAGAGTCCAAGATGAGTTGCACTTGGCGAAGCGGCGACCGATCTTCGGGATGCTTGGTGTTCATGTCGCAACAGACTATTCGGGGATGGTTTTTCCTTCCAGTTCACGACTCGCGGGTCGAATCCCCTCCCGCGCAAGCACCGGTTTTCGTGACCCACGGTTCCCGCATAGACTCCTCGAATGGGACGACGCCGACGCAAGAAGGAATCCTTCGCACAGAAACGACTCAGGGAGGAGATGGAAGCGGGAGCGGCGCTTTCCACTCCGCTCTGCCCGGTCTGCGACGACTGCGGCGGATGCAGTTGGCAGCGGGTCCCCTACTCACGACAATTGGAATGGAAGGCCCAGCTCATCGAGGAGTCCGCTCGCGATCACCAGTTGGAGCTCCCCGAGCCCTGTGTCGTCGAGCCGTCGCCACTCACCTTCCAGTATCGGAACCACATGGAGTTCTCTTTCGCGGCCAAACGCTGGTTGACCACCGCAGAGATCGCGTCGGGAAGGGATTTGGAACGGGGCTTCGCTCTCGGTCTCCATGCCCCGGGCGGGTTCGGTCGGGTCCTCGATTTGGAGGGCTGCCCTCTCCAAAGCTCGCGGGCGGACGAGGCCTTTCTCGTCGTCAAACAGTTCGCGGCGACTTCGGGACTTCCCGCTTGGGATGCGCGAACTCACGAGGGCTTTTGGCGCTACCTGATCCTCAAACGGGGTCACAACACGGGCGAACTTCTCGTCCATGTGGTCACGAGTCGTTCGGAGCGCGATCTCCTTTCGCGCCTGGCCGAGGACGTGTTTGCGCGCGTCGAGGGTGTCATGGGCGTCACCAACGGGGTGACGGAGCGCGTTGCCGACACCTCGGAAGGTGCGGTCGTGGAGACCATTGCGGGTCGCTCCTTCATCCACGAGAGGCTGGGTGGCCTCACGGTCGAGGTGGGTCCCATGAGTTTCTTCCAGCCCAACACCCTCGCCGCGGAGCGGATCGTCCAGATCGTGAAGGAGTTTGCCAGTTCAGTCCCCGCGGACCGGGTGATCGATCTTTTTTGCGGATCGGGGCTCCTCGGACTGTCCCTCGCGGCGGAGGCAAGGACGGTGACGGGCGTCGAGGTGGTTCGGGAGGCCCTGGATGCCGCGGAACGCAACGCACGTCTGAACGGCGCGCAGAACGTGCGATTCATCCAGGCGGACCTGTTGCGCGGTTGGCCTTCGGACTTGCCGCAGGCCGCGGACTTAGTGGTCTGCGACCCTCCTCGGGCCGGATTCCATCCGAAAGCGCTTCGGGCGCTCATCGCCATGGCGCCGGAGGCAATCCTCCACGTGGGTTGCAACCCGAAGACTCAGGCGCGGGATCTGGCCACCCTGATGCGAGAGGGTGGGTATCGGCCGATCCGGAATGCGGCGGTGGATCAGTTTCCCAACACGCCTCACGTGGAGAACATCGTCCTGCTCGTCAAAGAATCCGGCTCTTGAAATGCTCGATGGAGACCTGCGCCGCCTGCTCGAGTTGGGGTGTCGGGCCCGTGAAGGGGTGGCGGGCTCCAAAAACGTGATCGGCTCCGGGAACGACGATCTTGCGTGCGCGCCCCTTCGATAACGAGTGAAGCTCGTCCGCTTGGGACGATGGCACGGACGTGTCCTCATCCCCGTGGACGAGGAGCAAACGGTCCCCGAGTTCAGGGAGGACGCCGCGCACATCCAGGAATTCGGGAAGCGGGTGGACTTCGTCCCACCATTCCCGGGTCATTCGGATCACCTGGCCCGTCCGAGCATTGGCGACGTCCCAATACCCATTTTCCTGGAAGGATCGCGCGGCTTCGGCGCCCGGAACGCAGCTCGTGACGCTGGCCCAGGTGACCACGGCGCGAACCCCCGGCTCCAGACCGGCGAGAAGAACGTTGTACCCGCCTCTGCTGTGCCCGAGGAGACCGACCCGTCGGGGATCGAGTTCTTCGACCTGGGGGATCTCGTGGCGTCCCTCTCGGATTCCGTCCAGAAGAGCCTGAAGGTCCGCTCGTTCGAAGCTCGGGCGGTTGCGCGCAAAGAGTTCGGGGCGGGTGAACTCGGAGGCTTCCGTCCCCAGCCCGACGCCGTTGTGGGAGGTGTTGAAGCGAATCGCGGCAAGACCCGAGGCGGCGACACGGTCCGCCAACCACGGGAAGAATCCCCAATCCTTGAATCCCTTGAACCCGTGCTGGATCAAGACAACGGGAAACGGGCCTTTCCCTTCGGGAAGGTGGAGATCGAAGGTGACCGGGAGTCCCTCGGCGCCGGGCAGGCTCGCCGACGAGGGTGGGTGTGTCGGCGTGGAATCCATCGACCTACAGGGCGTGGTGGAACTGAAGTTCCATCTGCTTCGTCCGTCCCGTCGCCGGATCATAGACCCGGCAGAGCTTGGCTGGGTCGCCGTAGGTGTGGATGGTCACCGCGGGACGGTCGGTGGGATTCAACATCTTGTGGATATTCTGGGAGCGCGGTGGGACGACCGTCGCAACGGCGCCCGGATCCAGGGTTACGGCGGGCAGGGGCTCGAGGTTTCCGTGGCCTTCTTCCGGGCCCTTGTAGTTGACAACGGCGACGGGCTCGCGCAGCACGCCGATGACGCCCCAGCTCTCATGGTCGTGGACCGGAGTCGAACATCGCCCCCCCCAGACGATCGCCATGACCGTGAAACGTCCTTCGGCATCCGCATGGAGGAGGTTGCGGGTATAGGGGACATCTCCCAGTCCCTCGGAGAAACTCTCGGGGACGTTCCGCCATCCGGCGAGAAGGCGCTGTTTCAGGGGAACGATCTCACGGACCAATTCCTGCGCATCCTTCCCCTCGTCAATGAGGGCCTCGATCGCGGCCACGTAGTCTTCAAGTGTCAGAGATTCCATGAGAGTCCTCGTGTCAGGTTGGCCGAGCGGCGGAGTGGTGGGGGTGAGTATACGGGGCGAGGCCGGCTCTGTCCAAGAATCATGGGTTCCGGCAGCGATTCCGCAACTCGTCGAAGAGGGACGCAAAGGCCCTCAGTCTCCGGGGGGCGACGGGAGCTTCGACATAGCCCCCCTCCTTGAGGGCGGAACCCACGATCACGCCGTCGGCGTGGGAGAGGAGCGACTCCAGGTTCTCCATGCATGCGCCGCTCCCTACCAGAATGCGTGCCGTGGGGAGTTGATGCCGCAGGTCCTCCAGCTGCTGGACATCCACGGCTTCGCCGGTCGCCTGGCCCGAGAGAATGACCGCGTCGGCGAGGCCCCGCTGAATCGTGGATCGCGCGGCGGTGACGAGGGGGGGATGATAAAGGGGGGAGGAAAACTTGACGTCCACGTCGGCCAGCACTTTGACTCGAGGACACAGGGCCTTGCGGCGCCGCATGAGTTCGGCGCCGCGGCCTTCGACGATACCCTGGTCCGTCGCCACGACGCCCGTGAGGACGTTGACCCTGATGAAATCGGCGCCCGAGGCCGCAACGACGCCCAGGGCGCCCAGCGCGTCGTTTCTGAGTAGGTTCAGCCCAAGGGGAAGGCTGCATTCCCGCCGGATTCGGTCCAGGAGGATTCCCGCAGCCGTTCTGACCTCGGGGGGGTTCTCTTCCTTGAAGAAGGGGGCATCACCGTGGTTCTCGACGAGAATCGCGTCCACCCCAGCATCCCGGTAGAGGAGGGCGTCGGCGAGAGCTCCCTGGTAGATGGTTTCGAATCCAGAATCGTCGCCCCTGGGACTCCCCGGGAGGGGAGGCAGGTGGAGGACGGCGATCATGACCTTGCCCCGTTTCTCCATGACATCGATCAGATCCATGTCCTCTCCTCAAGGTTCGAGCCCCGGACGACCGAATGAATATGAAGGAACTCGATGGACAAGGGAAGGGTCACCCTCCATGAATCGCTACGCCGCAGTGCTCGTGCTCCTGCTTGCCGCCGCTCCGGTGATCGCTCAGGAGCCGCCGGAGAAGAAGGATCCTTCTGCGAAACCCAAGGTGACCGTAGATCTCATCTGCGAGATGTTGCGGATCGGCATCGAGGAGGATCAGATCATCTCCTACCTCGACCGCGTTGCTTGGCCGGAGCACCTCGAGGAGCGGGACCTTCTCAAGGTGAGTCGCGCCGGTGGAGGACGGAAATTGCAGGGGCGCCTCTACGCCCGCCTCGAAGTGCGTTCGGAGCCCGAACGCCTATCGCGGCTTTTCGAGCGTTTCGACGGCAAGGTTCCGCAGGGTCCCTCTTACTCCTTGCTGCGCCCCAAAGGCTATCGCGTCACCCGCCGATCGAAGGATTTCCGCCGCGTGGAGTTCTCGGAGAACGACGTGGCGGGATGGTTCCGAGGAACCCGGTACTTCGTGTGGTTCATCGACGCCGGAGCCTGGGAGTCCGGGAACGAGACCGCCGTGGCGCGGATCGCCATGCGCGCCGTTTCGGGGCGCATGGAATCGGGAGGCCTCACGGTCACTCCCGCCGAAGAAGAGAAGCTCACGGGTCGAAAGAAGAAGGCCGGCTATCCGTTCTTCCACGCCCTGGCGACGGATGAGAAGACCCGCCTGCGAGGGATGTTGGGATTGACCGTCCGCATCATGCCGAAATCGAAGACCCTCGTGATCATGGGCTTCATAGCTCCCGTGTCCGAGGAGGCCCTCGCCATCACCGAAGCCACCCAGCGCCTTGGCGACATGGTGGGAACCCTGAGAGTCGAAGCACCCTGAAGGAGGCCTGACCGCCTCCGTTCGGATCACGCCCTGAAATCAGCGTGGGGCGTCGGCGTGGGGTTTTCAGTCTTGGTCAAGGGAGTGGGGGGAAAGAGAAATTGAAAAAGGGGCGGTGCGAGGATGATTTGAGGTGTGCCGTAGATGAGATATTTAGCGTACCCTATTCTTTGCCAATGTGTGAGGTGTGATGAGCACCCCCCCTTTTTCAATCTTCTTCTTCGGGTTCTATCGGACCGCAGCCAGCTCCGTCTCAAGAGATTCCGAGAAATCTCCCAGGGCGAGGCCGGAATCCGTCGATTCCGAGAGTCCCCTCTTCTTCGGCAATGGTGATTGTACAGATTGTATCGGGCGCTGCAACCCCTTGACTTTGCAGTTCTTGGCGGGGATTCCCCCTATGATTCTTCGGAGAACTCTCGGCGGAGAATCTCCACTTGCTCCGGGGTGGGAGGAGCCCAGCCGCCGGGTCCGAAGAATCGATTGCCTTCCAGGGCGGGCGCCTCCCCTCCCATGATGAGAAGGCGAAACGTGACGCCCGGAAGGAGGACCCCCAGGAAGCGACGCAGTAGGGGCAGGTGCTCGGGAAGGAGGCCCGCCTCGCCCGGTTCCAACAGGTGGACGAGCACGAGGGGGAGGGCGCCCGGCCCCCGTTGAAGCCGCAACTTCACCTGGACGGACTCGAAATGAGCGAAGCTCTTCCTCTCTCCCGGTTTCAGGCGCAAAGGAGAGCAACCGGGGAGCAGGCGGAAGAGGTAGGTTTGGAGGTCTCCCTCGACGCGGAGCCAGGCCTTGGGAGCCCGGGAGAGAAAACGCGGAGCACGGGCTCCCTTGAGCTGCACCAACTTAGGGTCGCGGGCCCCCGGCAGCGCCACGCCCGTCTTCCCATCGAGACGGATCAACAGGTGGAGAGGCCCCACGAAACGAAGGTGGGCGCGGAAACCCTCGAAATTCAGGGGGTACTCGTACTCCGTCCATCCGCTTTGGGGGCGCCAGGGTGAGGGGGCCTTCTTTCCCATAGCTCGCCCCTGACCGGTCCGGGCCCCCGCAAGGCTCCGAGCCCTCTTCTTGGGAATCCACCATTCGAAGGCGAGTTGGCCGTCTCCCGGATAGGGATCGGTGCGGACCCGCAGGGCGGCCAAGGCGCCGTCGTCTCGCTTGACCAAGAGGACCTCACCCACCTGGAGGAGATTGGGATACCAAGTCCACGGCTCAACCTTCGGGGTAGCATGGAGGATGTCTTCGCCGAGGAGGTGAGCCGCCCGATCGCCAATGTCGCTCAGCGCCTTCAGCGCCTCCGGACGCTTGGCATTCTTTCCCGTCAGCCAGTCGAGGCCTGGCCGGCCGCCCGCGAGGACGGCGAGAGTCCATCGTTCCTTCTCCTCCGGGCTCTCGGCACGCTGGTAGGCGGTCAGGGCTTTGCGCAGCTGGCCGTTGAGACGCCCCTGGCCGAATGCGGGGGCGCCCGTGAGCAGGATCAGGGCAATGAAAGTGATGCGTCGAATGGATGAATCCTCCCGAGAATCGTGTCTCCCTGAGCGTGGGCGATCAAGGTCGAACGACCACCCGCACCGGGTTGGTCACGGTCCAGGACCCTGTTGGCGCGGTGGGGGAGGCGAAGGCCACGCCCGCAAACCAGACGACGGCTCCTACGAGAGCGGGATTCGCATCCACCGCCACCCAGGCGGAAGCGCCGCCGGCGGCCGACGTGATGCCGTCGAAGCCAATCAAGGGGGCTGGGCGAGGTTGGGTCGTCGAAAGCTGAAAGAGAAGATCGGGATCCAGCGGAAAGAGCGTCGACTGTCCTGGAATGGGTATCCCCGTCAACGACGTGAGGGACGCCCCAAGGGAGTAGATCCAATTCGGCGCGGACGGGATATCCAGTTGGAGCTGGAAGGTTTCACCTGGACGCGCGTCTCCCACCTGACGCAAGGAGGAGGTGAGATCGATGCGAAAGACTTCTCCTGACTTGTGCGAGACGAACAGGTCGCCGTTGGCGGCGAGGGCCATGTCCTCGAGGCCGTCCTGACCGGCGAGGCCGCGGGTCAACTCCGTCTGCACCCCACTCACGGGGTCCAAGCTCCAGACCCGCGATTCGAAAAGAGTCGTCACTAGCAGCTGGCCATTCGAGTCAAGGGCGAGGTCACTGCAAAGAAAGATGCCACCTCCCAGGGCGCCGAGCGTTCCTTGGGCGAGATCGAACGCGCCCACCTGGGTGGCCGCCAAGGAGGCGATATAGAGGATCCCCTGCCCGTCGTGGACGACGTCCAGAGCGCCCGTTCCATTGGGGAGGAGGATCGTGTCCGTGACCGCGACCCCATTGACGAGGGTGAGCACGTGGACCGTTGAAGGGCCCCCGAAGAAATCGGCGGTGAGAAGATCGCAGACGTAGAGCTCGTCCTGAGGGCCGAACTCGAGATCGATGGGGATGCCGAATCCGGTGGCCGCGGTGGTCGTCGTCTGGGCCGTCAAGTCGTGGCGGAGGACTGTCCCCGTGACAGCGTCACCGAGATAAAGGGCGCCATCTGGACCGAGCGTCATGGCCAACACCGTCACCGGGCCCGTCGGGAGGGGGACGGGAACGGGATTCGATGGGTCGGCAATCATGACCACGTCCTGTTGGAGAGGCCGCGAGATCAGGAATTCGCCCGTCGGGAGCACCACGAGATCGTCCACGGTTCCGAGTTGACTCAAAACGACAAAGGGCAATTCCGAGTAGGGGAAGGCCTGTCCCCGTGCGGCGTCTTGCCAGAGCACCGCAAGCAGGATCGTGGCCAGAATTGGGACGGAGGGACGCGTCAAGACTCGGACTCCCAGGAACCGATAGGCGACCCACAGTGTGGCTGGGGAGGGCATCCGGAGCAAGGATCTTGTGGTTTGCAAGAATTCATGAAGGAAACGTGCGGAGGGATCACGGTCGCTGGCCACCCTGTCCTCCCGGTAGCCAGACATCGGGTTCGACGCCCTGGAGCCAGGACGGCAGATGTCCGAATCGCTGCCTCATGTCCACGGATTGCACGGCGCGAGCGAGAGCGCGCCGGCTCCCCACGACGGTGAGGGCCCTCCGGGCCCGGGTGATCGCCGTGTACACCACCTGACGCTTGAGCATGATGTGGTGTTCCCCGGAAAGAGCCAGGATGACAGCTGGATACTCTCCACCTTGCGACTTGTGAATCGTGATCGCCCAGGCGGGTTGGAGGTCCTTGAGCGCTGGCCCCTCGTAGTCGTGTATCCGTCCATCGAAAGAGACGCGAATCCCCTTGGGAAGCAGGGCGACGACCCGCCCCTGATCGCCGTTGAACAGCTCCCGGTCATAGTCGTTTCTGAGCTGCATGACACGATCCCCCTCGAGGAAGAGAGTGTCTCCGTGGACGAATCGCGCCCATTTCTTCCCACGCCCCTCCTGGATGATGCGATTCAGCCGCTCGGTTCCCAGGGCTCCCTTGCGCATGGGCGTGAGAACCTGCACGTCGTCGGGGCCGCTCAGTCCCCAGCGATCGGGGAGGATGTCCAACACGAGATCCCGGATCCGTCGCGCCGCGGCTTCCGGGTCGTCTCTCTCGTCGAAATCGACTCCTTGGCCCAAGAGATGGTGTTCATCGACGTCACCGGCGAGGACGGCGTGGGCCAAGTGGACGATGGCGCTGCCCTCCGCCTGGCGGAAGACCTTGTCGAGCCGCTCGACGGGCACCTTGCCGCTCGCGATCAGGTCGCCGAGGACGCAGCCCGGACCGACGCTGGGCAGCTGGTCCGCGTCTCCCACGAGGAGCAGACGGCAGCGTTCGGGCACCGCGCGGAGAAGGTGAACCAGAAGAGGGACATCCAGCATCGAGACCTCGTCGACGATCACGAGGTCCGCGGCGAGGGGGAGATCGCGACCGTGAACGAAGGTCCTTTTGTGTCCGTCGAACTTGAGAAGTCGATGGATGGTCTTGGCTTCCAGTCCCGTGACTTCTTCCAGGCGTTTGGCGGCGCGCCCGGTCGGACAGCACAGAGCCACCTTGGCTCCGGCGTCCCGCCACAGGGCGACGACGCTTTTCAGAACAGTGGTCTTGCCCACGCCCGGTCCGCCCGTCAGAACGGCGACCTTGGAATCGGCAAGGCGACGCAGAACCTCGGCCTGCTCGGTGGACAGCCCGTGGATGTGAGGAGCCATTCGGGCGGACGAAGGCACGGGCGGCTGCGGCTCGCGGGCCATCAAGTCGAGCAACAGATCCGCCGCCTCCCGTTCGCACGCCCAGGCAAAGCTCTCGTAGACCACATAGCCGCTGTCCGTGTTCCCAGGTCGGGCGATCACGACGCTGCCCTGTTGGGCCAGATCCCGGATGGCCGTCCGAGGTAGATCCTCCGGCACCGCCATCAGATTCGCCGCCCTGCGCATCAACTCGTCGCCAGGGAGGCACATGTGTCCCTCCACCAAACCCTCGTCGAGGAGGTGAAGCAGGCCTGCCTGGAGTCTTTGGGGCGCGTCCTCGGCCACTCCCATGGAGCGCGCCACCTTGTCCGCCGTGAGAAAGCCGATGCCGGGGACCTTCTCCACGAGCAGGTAGGGATTCAGCGTGAGCTCACCCAAGGCATCGTCGCCCATGGCGGACAGCACGCGGAAGGACATCCCGGGCCCCAGCCCATGTCCCTGAAGGAACACGAGCAGTTCCCGTCGCCGCACTTCCCCTTTCCAGCCTTCGACGATCTGACCTGCCTTCACCCGCCCAATGCCCGGAACTTCGCGAAGACGATGGGGCTCATGGTCGAGGACGTCGAGGGTTCGCGGCCCGAAGGCCTGAACGAGACGCTTGGCGAGGGCGGGACCGATGCCCGGAACCCGAGGCCCGGCGAGATAGCGCTCGATACCCTTCAGGGTGGCGGGGGTGACGCGCTGGCAGGAATGGACCCGTATACGTCGTCCATAGCGGGGGTGGTTCTCCGGGGATCCCACGATCCGGACCCGATCGTCCGATTCCACGTCGCCCAACAGTCCGGCCACGACGACCGAGCGGCCGTCCACGTCGAGACGTGCGACGCCGAAACCTGTTTCGGGAGCATGGAAGAGGAGGGAACTCACTTCTCCTTCGAGAACCAGTTCCTGTTGGGGCTCGCTCATGTTGATTCGGGGCCTTGCTCGGAAGAAAACAGGATACCCCAAGACGTCGACACACGCGAGCTGTCCGATCGTTGGGTCGTGGGGGACGAGTCCAAAGTCCTGACTCGGGTTAGCATGGGGCGACCTCCTTCGAAATCTCCAGTCCGGGGCAAGGATGCACGGATGTCCGAAGACAGTCTGAGAGTGCTGAGCATCCTCACGCGGATGAACCGAGGCGGCCCAAGCAGGATGCTGCGACTGGCCGATGTCTATCTGCGAGGCGAAGGTGTCGACCACAGGCTCCTTTGCGGACAGACCTCCCCCGGGGAAGACGAGCCCGCGTTCGCCAAGGACCTTCCGTGGCGACGGGTTTCCACCCTGCGCCGAGAGATCCGCCCCTTTCAAGACGTCAAATGTCTTCGGGAGGTCACGCGCCACATCCGGGATTTTCGCCCCCACGTCGTCCACACACATATGGGCAAGGCCGGTTGGGTTGGGCGACTGGCGGCCGCGCGCGCGGGCGTGCCGGCGATCGTTCACACCTTCCATGGGCACACGTTCCGGGGTTACTGGGGACCCGTGCGAAATCGCATTCTCCTCTCCGCGGAGCGGTATCTTGCCCGACGGAGCGACGCTTTGATCGCCCTGAGCCCAAGCCAATCCGCCGAACTCGGCCAACTGTTGGGGCAAGCGGCCGAGGCAAAGATTCGGGTGATGCCCGTGCCGCTCGACCCCGAGGCCGCCCCAGATCTCGCACCGACGAAGAATGCCTGCCGCCAGGCGCTCGGGCTCGACGCGGCCCTGGTGATCGGGTTCGTGGGCAGGCTTGCCCCCGTCAAGGATGTGCCCGGCTTTCTCCGCGTCTTCCGGCGCATTCTCAGCGGAACGCGGCGGCCCGTGACGGCCTTGATCGCGGGACGGGGGGACGACGCCCTGGAACGTCGCCTTCATGATCAGGTCGACGCTTTGGGCCTTCAGGGGAGAGTCCGTTGGTTGGGCGCCGTCGATGATGTGACCTCGGTCTATCGCGCCTGCGACGTGCTGGTGCTGACGTCACGCAACGAGGGGTCGCCCCTCGCTCTTCTGGAGGGCGCGGCCCTCGGTGTTCCCGTCGCCGCCTATGCGGTCGGCGGCGTCGAGGACCTTCTGGGAACTGGCCCCCATGCGGCCTACGCCCCGCCGGGGGACGAGGAATCGCTCACGAACCTCGTTTTGAAATGGATCGACACCGGCTTTCCCACGGCCGTCCAAACGGCCCGGGCCGCCGCTCGTTTACGGGGGCTCCATGACGCCCAGCGCGTGATCTCCCAGCGTTTGGATCTGTATCGCGAATTGGTCAGGACGGGGACGACTCGTCGTGGGGGTCGAGGGACGCGCTGATGAAGTCGTTGATCCGCTTTTGCACCTCGTGGTCCTTCCAGCCGACCCACCAGAATTCGACGCCGAGGTCGAAGCGCCCCGGCTCCTCCTCCGAGGGCTGGCACCAGACGACTTTACCCATGGAGATCACGCCGGCGGGGAACCCGGGGAGATCCACCTGAAGGGCCAGCATTTGCCCCTCCGCAATGGGTTCGGGCGTGCTGAATGAAATCCCACCTCCCGAGATGTTGTTCATCACGGCTTCACTGGGCCCGGTCAGGGCGATCTCCGGGTCGCCTTTCAAGGGCCGATATTGGACGGGACAGGAGCGACTCACCCGGGGGAATGCGCGGCGCTTGATGGTCGTCGATTCGGTTTTTTCCCTGGGCATGGCCTTCGCTCCCTGGTCGCACGGTTTCCATGCCCAATATCGACGAGGAAGCGCTCCAGGCTTGACACGATAAGGGGCGAGCTGGCGCCGTGGGGACGGGCGGTGCGGCGTTCGCTCTTGACGATCCTCTCCGTTCCGAGTGTCATGCCGGCCCGTGCGAAGGAGGCCGCCTCGTGAAGAAGATCGTCGCAGCGCTTGGAATCGGTGTTCTTTTTCTCACCGGCTTGCTGATCGCAGGAGTGGGGGGGAGTGGTCCCCGTCACTTCCGGGCCGAAGTCGGAGGGGGCATCTCTCCGGTTCGGGAGGCTCCCTGCACTCTCATCGTGAAGGCTCTTCTCCCCGACGGGGAGGTTCGAGAGACCTTTGATTGGAACGGCGTGCGCTTTCGGAACCTGGGGCAGCGCAACGGAGAACCCCTGAGTGCCATAAGCGATCTCGCCGAAGGATCGGGCACGAAGGCTTCGGTGGAGGGAGGCGTTCTCACCCTCGTGGGGGTGGTCTTGCACGAACGTCCCCTCATCGAGTGGGAGGGGAAGACTTCGCCGTTGCTCGACCGGACGGTGCCGGGCTGGAATGCGCTCCTCCCTCCGCTGGCCGCGATCGTCCTGGCGATCCTGCTGCGTCAGGTCCTCCTCGCGCTTTTCGTGGGCATTTGGATGGGAGCGTGGGCCATCGCGGGAGGTCCTTTCTCGGGGCTCGTTCTTACGGCGACGGAACTCATTCCCGGAGCCCTTGATGCGGATCGCACCAAGATCCTCGTCTTCTCCTGTCTCCTCGGCGCCGTCGTGGCCCTGGTCGCGAGGATGGGGGGGACCCGGGCCCTCGTGGACGCGATCTCCCGGATCGGGGAGAGTCGTCGAGGCGCCCAACTCACGACTTGGTTCACCGGAATCCTCATCTTCTTCGACGACTACGCCAATGCCCTCCTCGTCGGCACGACGATGCGGCCGATCACCGACCGCCATCGCGTGAGCCGGGAAAAACTCTCGTTTCTCGTGGACTGCACGTCGGCCCCCGTGGCATGCATCTTCGTCATCTCCACGTGGATCGCCGCCGAGGTGGGATACATCCAGGGGAAACTCGATCTCCCCGCCATCCAGGAGGCGACGGGACTTGCGGCCGACGGGGCGTACCAGACCTTCATCGCAACGATACCCTACAACTACTACCCGATCCTGACCCTGGTGTTCAGCTTCTGCGTGGCGTTCTTCCAGCGCGATTTCGGACCCATGCGACGGGCCGAAGAACGGGCGGCCTCCTCGGGACAAGTCCTCTCCGACACCGCCAGGCCTCTCTCGTCGCGGGAGATGGAGGACCTGACGCCCGTCGACGAGAACCGTCTGCGCGCCTTCAACGCCATCCTCCCCATCGGCACGGTCGTATTGACCGTGATCATCGGGCTGTGGATGACCGGCCGAAGCAGCTTCGTGGAACAGGCGGCCGCGGCTCGCGAAGAGGCCACCGTCCTGCGATGGCATGCGGAAAACGACCCCACCGTGGATGCGACCGCCCGTGGAGAACTCGTCCACAAGGCCGAAGAGCTGGAAGCACAACTGCCCGCCTTGGACTCGCCATCCATTCGTGATGTCTTCGGCGCGGCCGACAGCTACAAGGCCCTGCTGACCGCGGCGTTCCTGGGGGTGCTCGTGGCCATTATGCTCGCCTTGATCCAGCGATTCATGTCGCTGGGCGAGTGTCTTGATGTGACGACCGCCGGCATCAAGGCCATGATGCCGGCGGCCTTGGTGCTCATTTTCGCGTGGGGTCTTCAGGGCGTGTGCGAGCGTCTGAACACCTCCCAGTGGCTCATCTACCACGTCGCCTTCACGCTGGAGCTGCTCCCGGCCGTCATCTTCATCCTGGCCGCCGCCGTGGGATTCTCCACGGGGACGTCCTGGGGCACGATGGGCATTCTCGTGCCCCTCACCATCGACTATGCGGTGGGCATGGCGGGCGCCGAAGGTCTTGGCCAGGCTCAGACGGTCGCCGTCATGGTCCCCGCCATCGCCGCGGTGCTGGCCGGCGCCGTCTTCGGGGACCACTGCTCGCCGATTTCCGACACCACGATCATGTCCTCGATGGCCTCCGGCGCAGACCACATCGATCATGTGCGCACTCAGCTCCCCTATGCCCTGACGGTGGCCGCCGTGGCCCTGGTCTTCGGGTACCTTCCTGCCGGATTCGGGTTTTCTCCCTGGGTGAGCCTCCCCGCCGGGACTCTCTTCATCGTGCTGCTCGTGCGATTCGTCGGCCGACCGGTTCAGAACCAGGCGTGATCCTGTCGATCCCTGCGTTGGAGAGGGATTTCCGACGATTCCTCCCACAGTGGGTCACTTCCGCCTTGAAAAGCACTTGACTTGAGCCGGCGCCCGCGAATTCGGTAACTAATCCCAGCCGGGGCCCGCGTTCGGACGCCGTCCAAGAGCCGTAGAGATCGTTTTCTCAGGAGAATTCCAGACCATGGGTCAGAAGCTCGTGATCATCCTCGTCCTCGCGGTCCTGGCCGTCGGGGGGTATTTCGCCGTCAGCTTTCTGACTGGCGATGACGAAGTCGAAGTCGAAGTCGAAACACCACGGGTGAAAGACGATCCCGTTCCCGTCGTCACGAAGCGAGAAAAGGTGGAGGAGGAAATCCGGCCCTCGCCCATCGGCGCCCAGGAGAAGGAGAGGGTGACGACGACGGCTCCGGCGGGCCCGGAGAATCAGCTGGTCGGCACCGTTTTCGACGAGAAGGGCCAGCCCCTTGCCGGCGCCAAGATCTCCGTGTTCCTCTTCCAGAAGAAGGAGCCCAACCGCATCGGTCGCTTCAAGATCGCCTTCGATGAGAAAGTGGTCCAAGAGACGGAATCCGGCGAGGACGGCCGCTACGTCATCACCGGTCTCGAGAGCCCCGCAAAACGCCCCTTCTCCATGAGGATCGCCCATCCCGGGCGCGCGACGATCATCAAGGATCACGTGGGGCTCGGCATGGTCGTCGACGTCCACATGATGCCGGGCGTCGACGTCGAAGGGGTCGTGATCGACCGCGATTCCGGCCAGCCTATCCCGGGAGTTCGCGTGGAGGGGAACATGGCCAGGCGCGATGCCGACATGGCCAAATACATGCGCTGGCGCCGTGTCACCACGACCGACGCCGATGGGCAATACCACTTCGAGGGGGTCCCCCCAGGACCTTTGACGGTCCTCCTCGAGCACGAGGACTACGAGCAGCTGTTCTTCGGAAAGGACTCGGGCCTCGTCGTCAAACTGAACGACAAGAATCACTTCGAATTCAAGATGAAGAAGGGCATCATCCTGAAGGGCCTGGTGGTCGACGGCGTTTCGGGTCAACCCATCAAGGGGGCGGAGGTCATCCTGAAGGAGATCCCTTTCATTCCGTCGCAACGGGAACGCACGGGTGCTCTCGGAAAGTTCACCATGCGCGGCGTGCGCCGCGGTCATCACGAGATGATCATTCGTGCCAAGGGGTTCACCCAGTACTCGGAGCAAGTTCTCTTTGGCGACAAGGAGATGGCGGACGAGGTGGTGTTCAAGTTGAAGCCCGCTGGTCAAGCCTCGGGCCTCGTCGTGGACGCCAACGGTAACCCCATCGCTGGCGCCGACATCTACGTGGCGGAGGAGCTGCAGATCTTTCGCAAGGTCCGAAACTTCTCGGAGGCCAAGACAGATGCTCAAGGGCGGTTCACTGTCACGGGGCTCAATGATGGAGTGCGCTATCGCATTTGCGCGAAGGCGCCCGGATATACCCTCGGCGCGTCGGACGATGTGGAGGGGATCGGAGGAGAGACGGTCACCGATGTGATCATCCAGCTCGATCCCGGGGCCACGATCCAAGGCGTGGTGGCCGACTCGATCGGGAGCCCGATTCCCGGCGTCGACGTGACACTCGAGGTGCCACCGTTCGACGCGGCATGGTTCCCCAAACCCCTCACCGAGGGGCAGAAGCATGCCGAGACCGTGACGACGGACGAGAACGGATTCTTTGCGTTCAAGGGCCTCTACACGGGGCGCTATCATATCACCCCGAATCACCCGGATTACCAGCCCATCCGCCCCAAGGCGATTCAGGTCGGGAGCGCCAACGAGTCCATCAACAGTGACTTCACCCTGAAACTCGGCCACAGCATCGCGGGGCGCGTGACCGACGAATTCGGCGCCCCCGTCAAGGG
The DNA here is from genome assembly GCA_011369445.1 of Planctomycetota bacterium. Classification (GTDB taxonomy): domain Bacteria; phylum Planctomycetota; family DRQF01; genus DRQF01. Next base: position 38,487 of record DRQF01000090.1, read on the forward strand.
CGCGACCGTCCGCGCGATGCTCTCCGCCGGAGCGGCGCAGGTCGTCACCGCCCGCACGGATGAAGACGGCAACTACAGGTTGCGCCGCCTCAGCGACGTGGCCTACCGCGTCACCGCTTCCAGTGAGGACGGGGTCGCTCCCGCGATCGAGAAGGTTCCGGCCGACAGTTCAAATGTGGACTTCGTGCTGGAACGCTTCGGAAAGATCGAGGGTAAGGTCTATGCAACGGCATCCGGGGAGCCGGTTCAGCGGTTCAAGGTGCGAATCCTCCCAACCACCGGCGTCAAGACGAAGCGGGGCGTCCCCGACATCTCCGATCGCATGGCGCAAAAGAAGATGCGATCCAGTGAAGCGTATAGGGAGGTGACCATCTCGTCCGATGACGGCACGTTCAGCATTGAGAAGGTTCACCCGGGCGATTACTTCGTTCAGATCCTCTCGGACGATTACCGGGAAGGGAGTCGCCCCGGCGTTTCCGTTCAGCCGGCCCAGACGACGGTCATTCCTCCCTTCGGCCTTGCCGACGGCGCCCGATACGAAGGCCAGTTCACCGACACGACCGGTGCGCCCTTGAAGGAGGGCGCGGTCACGATTCGGTTCACGGCTGCGCCCGGATCGGTGCAACGGACCACCATCGGCGCGGATGGGAAACCCGTGCGCACGCGGAGCCGCTCTTCCTGGGAGGGCAAGCAGGTCACACTCGGCAAGAACGGTTTCTTCTCGGTCGGAGGACTCCCTCCCGGAAAGATTCGCGTGAGTTTCCGCTCGGACCGGTATTGCATGCCGGGCATCAAGGAGATCGCCCTCGGGAACACGGGCGTCACGCGGGAAGATTTCCAGGTGGCGAGAGCGGCGCGGGTCGTGGTTGACGTCACGGACGACAACGGCGATCCGGTCCCCAACTGCACCGCGGAGATCTTCACCGCCGAAGGTCTCCCGGCGAACGTCGACGGTCGTCGGGCCTATGGGCGGGGTGACCTACGGGGCCGCCTGACCATCGAGAAACTGGAACCGGGGCGCTACACCATCAACGTGCGCCACTTCAACTACGAGACGCGCAAGATCACGGTGGATTTGGCTCCGGGTGAGGAGTATCGGGAGAAGGTGACCCTCCCCCTGCAGCATTGAACAGAGTCGGAAGAGCGACCCCGGAACGCCGTTTCGGGGTCGTCTCATGCCCGGAGTTGGGCCTCAAAGGGCGTAGCGGTCGTGACTTAGGGAATCCCTTGCGGATGTTTGCACGCCCGGGGATAATACGAGTGCCCATCGCGGCTCGCATGCGGTCGACCTCTCCCATTCGACCCGCGAGCCCAGAACATCAGGTCGGCTCCGAAAGGGTCGACCGTCAACAAAGGACTTTGAGTCTCGGAGATCCCTCCCCAACCGCCCTCTCGAGCTCAAAGCCCTTTTTTTTTCTGCTCCCCGTTCCCGACGACGCTCACCGGCCTTCCATGGCCATGATTTTCGCCACCCGCCTGGCGTGTCGTCCGCCTTCGAAGTCCGTCGTAAGGAAGGTGCGAATACAGGTCTCGATCGTGTCCGCATCCAGCACGCGCGCGCCGAGGCAGAGAATCTGCGCGTCGTTGTGTTGGCGCGCCATCCGGGCCGTCATCTCAGAATGGCAAAGCGCTGCTCGGATTCCGCCGACCTTGTTGGCCGCCATGGACATGCCGATGCCGGTGCCGCAAACGAGAATCCCGAAGTCGGCATCGCCCTTGCGCACGGCGAGTGCAACGGGGAGGGCGAAGTCCGGATAGTCCACGGACCGGTCGTCGGTCGTGCCGAAATCCACGGCCTCGTGTCCCAAGTCACGAATGACGCGCGTGACCAAGGACCGGACCTCCAGGGCCGCGTGGTCGTTGCCAGTCGCAATCTTCATGGCACCCACTCCTTGATGAGTCTGCTCAGGGAACGCTTCAAAGATCTCGCACAGTCCTCGTACACCTCTGGAGACCCACCGAACGGATCCGGAATCCCGTCGGCCCCGCCCAGGACGATGATGCGGGGAGCGAGGCGGGGGAGAACGCTGAGAATGTGACGGCGATGGGACTCCGTCATCACCAGGATCACGTCGGAGCCCAAGAGACCCGCGCGAAGGGCGGGCTGGGAGTGGTGATCGGAAAGATCCCAGCCGAATTTCCGAGCGGCGGCCAAGGCTCCTTCACTGGCCGGCTCCCCTTCCGCGCAGGACAGGCCGCACGATCGAAAGTCGACGGTTCCGAGCAGCTCCACAGGCCAGAGTTCGGATGCGATGGCGCGGGCCATGGGGGATCTGCATGTATTTCCCGTGCACACGAAGGTCAGGCGGGGATGCAGGAGAGGAGCCAGCTCCTTGGGGGTCAAATTGCCCGGCCGGAGCCACTCCACGGGGCGAAACGAGGGAGGAACTTCCGAGTCCCGCGGGTCGAGTCCGATGACCGTGGAAGCCCTTCCCGTGACTGCGGCCTCGTCCGCAAGTGCAAAGTCGACCTCATCCAGAAAGGTGGTCGGTATCTGTTGGATGGACTTGGGCGCGGGTTCACCGCTGAGGTTGGCGCTCGTACCCACGACGCCCTCGGGAACCCGGGCCAGGACCTCAGGAAAGATCGGATGGCGAGGGCAACGCAGCCCCAACGAGGGGTCCGTCCGCACCACGAGAGTGAGGGGGCCTGGCCAACAGGCCTCCGCCAGCCGGATGGCTTGGGCTGGAAGAGGACCGAAACGCCGCTCCGCGTCTTCGACGTCCGACACGTACTCGGCAACACCACGCGTGGTGGGGCGGCCCTTCAGGGCGAAGAGACGATCCCTTGCGCGCTGCGAACCGCTTCGGACGAATGCGCCGTAAACTGTCTCCGTCGGGAGAAGGACAATGCCGTCGCTCTCCAGGACTCGGGCGATCTCGTCCGCGCTGTGCTCGCTCTTCGATCTGTCAAATTTTGTCGGTTGCGCCATGGGCATGGACGATAGCACGAGGAGCGGTCAGAATCCTCCCATTGGGTCTGACATAGTTGAACGGTCGGCGTGTTCCGTGTTACTCGCCGTTGATGAATGAGGAATCCATGGAGAAGCCGCTGACCGACTGGAGCGCGCTGCTCGGAGGCCTCGCCCACGAGCTGAAAAACCCGCTGTCGACCATCAATCTCAATCTCCAGCTGCTGCGAGAGCAGCAGAGCATGGGGGACACGCCGCAGGCGGAGCGATCGGTCAAGAAGGTGGACCTGCTCCTTGGCGAGGTCGAACGACTGCAGACGATGCTCACCGATTTCCAGAGATTGGTCTCCAACGCGCCCCTGGACATGCGGGAGAAGAATCTCAACGACATCGTCGCGGACGTACTTGAATTCGAAAACGAGGACCTGACGCGCCGCGGTATCGGTGTTGCCAGTCAATTCGACCGCAATCTCCCGCTCATCCCCCTGGACGAGAACCTGGTCCGACAGGCTCTGTTGAATCTGATCGTCAACGCTCGCGATGCCATGGAGGACGCGCCGGGAACCCTCACCGTTTCAACTCGTCGCGAGGGAGACTATGCCCTCGTCGAGGTCATCGATACGGGCGTCGGAATGGACGAGGAAACCCTGAAGCGTGCGTTCGCCGTGTATTTTTCGACCAAGCAACGGGGAACCGGGCTCGGCCTGCCGATGGTGCGCCGCATCGTGGAACGGCATGGGGGGATCGTGACCTGCGATAGCAGTCCCGGTGTCGGTACCCGCATCGGGATGGGGTTCCCGATCAAGGGAGAAGGAGAGTGCGATGAGGGGTCCTAAGCCCCCGGTCTCCGTCCTCGTCATCGACGACGAGCCCAATCATGCCGCGACGCTGGCCGAGATCCTGGAAGGCGAGGGCTTCGAGGTGACGACGGCGACCTCGGGCGAGAGGGGATTGAAGACTCTCTCGGTTCAGCCTTTCGATATCGTCGTCACCGACCTCGTGATGCATCCGGTGGACGGTATGGATGTCCTCCGGGAGGCCAAGGCGAACCATCCCGGAACGGAGGTCATCCTCGTTTCGGGGCAGGGAAGCGTCGACCAAGCGGTGAAGGCCATCAAGGAGGGGGCCGCCAACTACCTCACGAAACCGTTGGAGCTGGCGGAGGTGCGGGAGAAGGTGGGCGAGGTCGCCCGTCGCATCCGCGGAGAACGGGATCCACGAACCCGCATGACCGGCGCAAGGCACGCGGAGTCCGCCGATTCCGATCCCGATTTCCCGGAGATCGTTGGACGATCCAAAGCCCTCCGCCGCATCCTCGACGTCGTCCGAAAAGTCGCTCCGACCCCGGTTCCCGTCTTGATCACGGGTTCCAATGGAACGGGGAAGGAACTCATCGCTCGAGCCATCCACCGCTTGTCACCGCGCCGCGACCGTCCGTTCGTGGCCCTGAATTGCGGTGCGCTTCCCGAATCGACGATCGAAAGCGAACTGTTCGGCCACGTCAAGGGCGCCTTCACCGGCGCAGAGAAAACCCGCGAGGGCCGGATCGAGTACGCAAACGAGGGCACCCTGTTTCTGGACGAGATCGGCGAGATGTCGGTGGGGATGCAGGTCAAGCTACTGCGCGTTCTCGAGCAGGGCGAAATCGTCCCCGTCGGCGCCAACGAGGCCAAGCACGTCAATGTTCGGATCCTGGCCGCAACCAATCGCAACCCCGAGGACGAGATCGCCAAGGGTAATTTCCGAGAAGACCTCTTCTACCGGCTTCGGGGCGTCCAGATCCACGTCCCCGACCTGAAAGATCGTCGCGAGGACATTCCTCTCCTTCTGAATCACTTCCTCGAGGAGGCCAACCGCAACCTGGGGACTCGGGTCGAAGGGTTTACGGAGGAATGCCTGGACCGCCTGGTGAACTACGAATGGCCCGGCAACATTCGACAGCTCAAGAATGTGGTCACCAACATGGTCCTCATGGCGGGGGAAGGGATGCTGACCCCGGAGGACCTTCCCGACGAGATCCTGGGTGCCTCCGCCCGGTCCCACGCCCTCGTCACGATGGACACCCTCGAGGGGCTCTCGCTCTCCAAGATCGAGGAGTACATGATTCGTCACTACCTCGAGAGATTCGAGGGCAATCGGGCCAAGGTGGCGGGTGCTCTGGGCATCTCCGAGCGAACCTTGTATCGCAAACTCAAGGAATACGGAATCAATCCCTGAAGGGCTCCGACTCCCACTCCATCGGTGTGCCAATGTGGCAGATCCGGCCGTGAGGCCCTCGATCGCTGACACTTTGGCAGCGCTGCACAACCCGAAGCAAGTTCTCGCAACCAACAGAGAATAAGGGAGTTAGGGAAAATCGAAGGACCCGGCGTTTTGGTCCTCGATTTGCGCCATGGGACGCGGAACGACCCCCAAACCGAGGGACTGAAAGGAGAACAACATGTCCAAGATCATCGGTATCGATCTCGGGACGACGAATTCGGTGGTGGCGGTGGTGGAAGCTGGCAAGGCAACCGTCATCCCCAACGAGCAGGGCAACCGGACGACGCCCTCCGTCGTGGCCTTCACGAGTTCGGGTGAGGAGCTCGTCGGCCTGAACGCGAAGCGCCAGGCCGTGACCAATCCCCAGAACACCGTCTTCTCGATCAAGCGTTTCATGGGACGGCGCCACAACGAGGTGGCCGACGAGGAGAAGATCGTCCCCTACAAGATCGTCGGAGGCGGCGACGAACTGGTGAAAGTCGAGATCAACGGGAAGCAGTACACGCCTCCGGAGATTTCCGCGAAGATCCTCAGGCACCTGAAGACCATCGCCGAGAGCTATCTCGGCGAGAAGGTCGAGAAGGCCGTCATCACGGTGCCCGCGTATTTCAACGACAGTCAGCGGCAGGCGACGAAGGACGCCGGAACCATTGCCGGACTCGAAGTCGTGCGGATCATCAACGAGCCCACAGCGGCCGCCTTGGCCTACGGCCTTGAGAAGAGCAAAAGCGGAAAAATCGCCGTCTTCGACCTTGGCGGCGGTACATTCGACATTTCGATCCTCGATGTTGAAGCCGGTGACGACGAAGGCACGGGCAAGACCTTCGAGGTTCTCAGCACGAACGGAGATACCCACCTGGGCGGCGACGACTTCGACGAAGTCCTCGTCAACTGGATTGCCGACGAGTTCAAAAGCGAGCACGGCGTCGACCTCCGCGGCGACAACATGGCGCTCCAGCGACTGAAGGAAGCCGCCGAAAAGGCGAAGTGCGAACTCTCCTCGTCCTTGGAGACGGAGATCAATCTCCCCTTCATCTCGGCGACCCAGGCTGGCCCCCTTCACCTCCAGAAGAAACTGAGTCGCGCCACTTTCGAAAAGCTCGTCGACGACTTGGTCGAGCGGTGCCGCAAGCCCTGCCAGCAGGCCCTCAGTGACGCGAACCTCCAGGCCTCGGACATCGATGAGGTCATCCTGGTCGGCGGCTCCACGCGAATCCCCAAGGTTCAAAAAGTCGTGGAAGAGATCTTCAAGCGCGAACCGAACAAGAGCGTGAACCCGGACGAAGTCGTGGCCATCGGGGCGGCGATCCAGGGCAGCATCTTGGGCGGCGAGAGGGATGACGTGGTCCTTTTGGACGTGACCCCGCTCTCGCTCGGAATCGAGACCCTCGGCGGGGTGATGACCAAGGTCATCGAACGCAACACGACGATTCCCACCAAGAAGACGATGACGTTCTCCACGGCGGAGGACAATCAGGACACGGTGACGATTCACGTGCTCCAGGGCGAGCGCGAGATGGCGAGTGGCAACAGGACCCTCGGTAAGTTCGACCTGAAAGGCATTCCGGCCGCTCCGCGGGGAGTCCCACAGATCGAGGTGAGTTTCGATCTCGACGCCAACGGCATCCTGCACGTGACGGCGAAGGACAAGGCCACCGGAAAGCAACAGGACATCCGCATCACCTCCTCCAGCGGGCTCAGCCAAGAGGAAATCGAACGGATGACCCAGGAGGCCAAGGAGCATGCCGCCGAGGACCACGCCAAGCGTGAGTTGGTCGAGTTGAAGAACAAGGCCGACATGCTGGCCTACCGCGTCGAGAAGGACCTCGCCGAGCACGGTGAAAAGCTCCCCGACGACGAGAAGGTCAAGATCCAGGGAGCGCGCGAGAACTTGGTCGAAGCCCTGAAGACCGAGGACAAAGGCCGGATCGAGGAGGCCATGAAGGACCTCGAGACGAAGGTTCACACGCTGGCCGAGATCCTCTACAAGGAGCAGGCGGCGGAGGCCGGTTCGGCGGAGAAAGACGCCGGCGCCCCATCGTCATCCGAGGGGCCGGACTCCACCGGAGGTGACGACAACGTCATCGACGCCGACTTCACCGTCAAGAAGTGACCTCGGCCACACGGAGTCGAAGGTGACTTCGATGTGACGCAAAACGGGCGAAGGCGGGCGACCCTGGGGTCGCCCGCCTTCCTTCCTCTCTGGCCCACACCAGAATCGTGCGATGGCGCACGACCCGCCCTCGCCGCCGTCCGCCCCCCTCGGATTCGAGGGCGTTGTCGGTTATCTTTCGAGCCGGCGACGATCCGGAGCATGGGGGCTCACTGCTCGGCAGATGATCAGGGTTCAACGACTATTCAAACGGTTCGGCGGCTTCGAGGCGCTGAAGGGCATCGACTTCCATGTGGCCGCCGGGACCTCGGTGGGCCTCCTCGGCGAGAACGGCGCCGGCAAGACCACGACCATGCGCATCCTCTCCTGCTTCATCGCGCCAACGAGCGGAGTCGTGGAGGTGGCGGGACACCCGGTGGTTTTCGAATCCGCCGCAGTGAGGGAGAACATCGGCTACATGCCCGAAAGTGTCCCGATCTACGGGAACATGCGGGTCGAGGAGTTCCTGCGTTATCGCGCACGCCTCAAGGGGGTCTCCGCCAAGTCGGTCCGACGGGCGGTCGACGAGGCCATCTCGAAGGTGGACCTCACCTCCCGCCGGCGGAGCCTCGTGCAAGTTCTCAGCAAGGGGCTGCGTCAGCGCGTGGGATTGGCGGACGCACTCGTCCACAGGCCCCCCGTTCTCATCCTCGACGAACCCACGTCCGGACTCGACCCTTCTCAAAGGCGAGAGGTCCGGGAGTTGATTCGCGACCTTCGGGGCGAACACACGGTCCTCGTTTCTTCTCACATCCTTCCGGAGATCGAGACGACTTGCGAGCGCGTCGTGATCATCCACCGGGGTACGGTGGCGGCTTCCGAGAGCATCGAAACTCTCAAGCACCGCTACTCGGAGGATCGCTTTCGCGTGGCCTTCTTCCCTTCCGAGATCGACGTCGAACTTCTCTTGCGTGAGGTCCCCGATGTGCGACTCGAAAAATTCGAAGCCTCCGGGCAACACGGCCTCGGCCACGCGCTCTTGGCGAGCCCCGACGGGGGAGCATCGCGGCACGCCGTGATCGCTCAACTCGTGTCCCACGGAGTGAGGGTTCACGAGCTGACGGGCGTGGAGCGCACGCTCGAGGAGGCGTTCCTGAAGGCCATCCAGGGGGAGGACGTTCCATGACCCGGTTTTTCGTGCTGCTTCGCCGGGAACTCGGAGCGACCTTTCAGTCCTTCGGGTTCTGGGCTCTTCTGGCCCTCGTCTCAGGATACACGGCCTTTTTCTACTCCCAGTCTCTTGAGGCGCGTGGGTTCGACATGGACTACGCGCTGATCGACATACGCAACTGGCTGTTCATCTTGACGATGATCATCACTCCTCTTTTGACGATGCGACTCTTCGCGGAGGAGAAGCGTTCCGGCTCTCTCGAGTTGCTGATGACCGCTCCCGTTTCGGATGCTCAGGTGGTCTTGGCCAAATTCGGAGCGGCCGCCATCGAACTTATCGTGTTCTTGGCTCCGATCTGGGTGTTGCACGCACTGTTGGCTGCGTTCTTCTCGTCCACTCCGGATTGGGGCCGATTGACAGCCGTGACCGTGGGAATGTGCGGGGCCGGCTTCGTTTTCCTGGCCCTTGGGACCCTCGCATCGGCTCTGACCTCGATTCAGCTCTGGGCCGCGCTGCTGGGGGCCCTTCTGAATACGTGCCTGACTTCGCTCGGCGTGCTCAGGAACCTTTTCCCGACCGACAGCGCTCTCTACAGGGTTTTCGCCTATATCAGTCTCGACCTCCATCTTCGCTCGGCCCTCACGGGCATCATCGATCTGAGAGACGTCGTCTTGCAGGGCACTCTCGTTGCCCTCGTTCTCTTCTGGACCGTTCGCATCGTGGAGCTGCGGAAATGGAAATGAAAGCCGGCACGACTGCAGGCGATACTTCCTTCGGCCGCGAGGCCCGTTCCCGTATCGCGGCCAACGTGCTCCTCGTCTCCGCCCTCGCCATTCTCCTGGCTGTGTTCGTGAACTACTTCACCGCCGCGTTGGGGGAGAAGAGAGACGTTCGCCTCGACCTCACGCGGGATCAACGTTCGGAACTGCAGGACGGCACGAAAAAACTCTTGCGGAACCTCCCGCGGCCGATCGAGTGCTATCTGGTCTGGGGCATCGACGACGCGATGAGAAAGGCGGCGGTCCCGGTCGTGGGCGGCCGCACTCCCGACAGTGGAATCATCCAGAACGTCTACCGGCCTCTCGTCACGAATCTCGCCCAACAGGTCCGATTCCTGTTGGACGAAGCCGCCATCATCAATTCGGATCTGAAAATCTACGAAGCCTGCGCCGATCGCGAGGTCGATCTGCCCAACCGTTGGGCCAGGGACCTGGACCTCGGCGCCAATCGGCTCCTCAATCACCTCGTCATCTTCGATCGGGAGACCCGGGCCAAACGCACCTACAGCCTCTACAAACTCTTCGACATGGACTTGGGAGGGCCCGATCCGACTCGGGGGCGTCGTCGCCCCATCGTCAAGGGAGACTTCATAGAGACCTATCTGGTAGCCGGCCTGAAAGCCGTCTCCGAGGGCAGACCGCGCGTTGCCGGGATGAGCGGGGGGCACGCCGAACTCCCGCTCTTCACCGTTCGGCAGTTGCTGAAGAGTTGGAATACGGAAGTCAGGGACGTGGATATCGACCGGGCGTCCGCCCAGCTGGATGACCTGGATTTGTTGATCGTCGCGTCGCCCGAGCGGGAATGGTCCGACGACGCCAAGGCGCGCCTTAGGAAATACGTCGACGGGGGAGGGCGACTTCTCATCACTCAGGGCGCCCGATGTCGCGAATACTTCTTGGACCTGCTGGAGCCGGCCGGCGTGAAGCCCATGCCGGCTCAGGTCGCGTCCGCCACGCAGAGCGTGAGTTCGCGGGGCGTCTACCACCTCTATGGGTACGAGTTGCTCCGTCCGAAGCCGGGAGAGCCGGCCCACCCGATCACCGCCACCGCGGTGCGAGACGGATTGCCCATCGAACTCGGGTTTTCCCGGGCGTACGAGATGCTGAAGGATTGGGATCGCAGTCGCATCCTGCGCAAGGTCCTTCTTCGGAGTGGGCCTGGCGCCTCCACGATGCCGTGGATCTTCGATGGGAAGGACTGGAGGCAGGCCGAGGAACGGGGCACGCTCAACGGAGACTTCCCTCTTGCCGTCGCCATCGAATTCACAACGTCGAATGCGACGAAGAAGGCCCGCGGTCGCGTTCTCGTATTCGGTTCGGATGAGTGGCTCGACGAGGGTCCGCTTCTGCGAGGCTTCAACTTGGCCAATCTGGATATCCTGGCCAACAGCGTGGACTGGTTGACGGGTCGGGAGAAGATGATCCTTGGGACACCGCGGTCGTTTCGCGGGAACCTCGCCCGTCTCGACCAGGACACGTTTCGCACTTTCCGTTGGCTCGCCATCGGGATCATTCCGGTGATGGTTCTCCTCGTTGGCTGCCTCGTTTTCCTGCTCCGTCGGAGATGATTTGATGACTCGCGGAACCGTCTACGTCATGCTGATACTCGTGTGCCTCGCGGCGGGGGCGGCCCTTTGGATGGGCAGGGAGACGGGGGATAAGTCCAACGCCGATCCTCTCCGACTCGTGGATTGGTCGACTGTCGAACAGGTGGCCTGTGAGAGATTGAATGGGACCCGTTGGGAGATGAGAAGAGAGGGCGAGCGCTGGATGCTCAGCTCTCCCTCCGTGGCCGAGGGGCGATCCGTCGCCGCGAACGACGAGATTCGTCTCCACATCTTCGGAGTCCTCCAGGACACCGTCCCCCTTCAAAGTGTGGCGACCCAGGACCTGGATTTGGCTGAGTGGGGGATCGCCCCACCCGATCTTCGCTTGACTTTGAAGGATGCTGGCGGCTCTTGGACCATCGATTTCGGCAAGGCGGACGTCAACCAGGAGGTCTACTACAGGATCGCCGACGGCGGCACCTGCTTCAAAACGGACCGATCCACCCTGGAGGAGCTCTGGCGCGAGCCCCGGTGGCTGAGGGATCCGCACCTGTGCGACGTACCTCTTCACCGCGTCACCTACCTGCGTTTTCGCCCGAGAAACCGCGAGGGATTCGATCTGGAGAAAGTGGGGTTGAAATGGATGGTTCGTCGGGGGGACGAACCCGCCCGTCGCGGCGACTACGTTCTTTGCGAGCAGGTGGTCAATGGGCTTTCCGGAATGCGCGGGGACCCCCCGCCGCCGGACGCGGTGCCGGAGATTCCCTCGGGCAAGCCGGCCTACCGGGTCGAGGTGCGCGACCAGGACGGCAGCGAGCACGCGTTTTCCGTCTTGTTGGTGGACGACGAGAATCACCGCATCGTCGCGAAACGGGACGACGAACCCGATGTTCGGTTCGTTCCAGGTTCCTTCCGCCGCTTTCTGGACTACGAGGCCAAGGACTTGGAGGATCCGGTCTTCATCGGTTTCGATGCGCGAGATCTCTCGTCGATCGAGTTGAAGGGTCCGGGGCGACCGGGAGTGCTCCATTTGAAAAAGACCGGTGGCCGTTGGCTCCTGGCCATTGGCCCGGAGTTCCTGTGGGCCGTGGATGTGGACGCGTTCCGCAAGCTACGGGACGCCTTGCTGGGAATGCGCGTGGAGTCTCGCTTGGCCGAAGTGGCTGATTTCGAACCAGACGTGACGGCGGTCTTCCAACTGTCCGAGAACACCCAAGCCCCTCCGGTCTATGTCGAGTTCTCGAAACCTGACGCGGAGGGTCGCCGTTTCGCGCGACGCAGCGACGAGGACGGCGGCGTTCTGCTGCCCCGCATCGCGAACCACGTCCTGGAGACCCCCTACTGGGCCCTGCTCAGTCGCCACGTGGCGGCCGGGTTGGATGCGTCGATCGACAAGATCGCGATCCGCGACCGCGAGGGGGTCGAACGAACGGTGGTCCGCACGGGCGAGAAGAGCTGGCGGCTGGAGAGCGTGACCCGTGAAGGGCGCCCGATCGCGGACCCCAAGGGACGCGAGGTGGCTGCGGAATTCCTTCAGGGACTTTTGGTGAAACTCACCTACTTCCAGGTGCTCGAGTTTGCGGGACCGCCGGATGCGGCCACGAAGGCGTCGTTCGAAAAACCGTTGTATGTTGTTCGGTGGCATCACCCGGAAGCCAAGCGCCGGATTCCCGCGGACTCTCCCTGGGTCCAGGATTTGAAAGTCGTCGAGATCGGGCGGAGGATCGATGACACCCGGTATGCCTGCCGGATCAACACGTTCCCAAACCTGATCTTCTACATCTCGGGCGAGGACCTCAATCGCATCGAGGACGCCCTGCGGGGCATGAAGTAGAGCAGAACGCCGCCCTACGGCCGAGGATCACCCGTCCGCGGACGCTTCACCGTCGCCTGTCGCCTCGGGGGAATCCTCGTCGTCGTCCGCGTAGCAGGCTTGCCCGCCACCGACCTTCTTGGCCCGGTGAAGGGCTCTGTTGGCGGACCGAAAGAGCTCGTCCGCATCGATGGCGTCCTGCGGATACGTCGCCACCCCCGCCGAAAGCGTGATGCGAGCGTCGCTGCCCGCGAGGATCTCGGCGAAGTCGGCGCCGGCCACCGCCTCCAGCACCCGGTCGAGGAAGGTCCGATCCGAACCGCTCTTCCCGTGGGGTGGTTTTCCGGTGTCGGGGAGGATGATGGCGAATTCGTCCCCACCCCAGCGGGTGACTACATCCACCTCTCGGAAGCTGTTTTGGATGATTTCTCCAACCCGGCGAATGATCGCGTCTCCCGTCACGTAGCCATTGACGTCGTTGAACGTCTTGAAACGATCGATATCCATCAGGGCAAGGGTGACGCGCCGTCCGTGGCGCCTTGCCCGTTGGATCTCCTTGCGGAGTTCGCGATCGAAATGTCGGCGATTGTAGAGCTGGGTGAGCGGGTCGATCACGGTCATCTCGTGGAGGTCGGCGAAAGTCTGGGCGTTGCTCAGGGTCACCGCCGTCTGGTCCGCCAACATCAGACTGTGGACGAGATCATCTTGCCCGTAGATCTCACCGTCCCGCTTGTTCGTCAGATTCACGACTCCGATCGTGGTGCGCTTCGACTTGAGAGGGACGATCATGAAAGAGCGGCCCGAGTATCCGCGCTCCGGTCGCTCGGACTGGCGCGCATCCACCTCGAGGATGAGGGGCTCGCCCCGTTCCGCAACGATTCCGGCGACGTCGGCTCCGATACGCACGGAGATGGGGCCGGCCACGTCTTCGGGAAAGCCCGCTCTGCGGACCATCTGCAACGTGCCCGAGTCCTCGGTGCGAAGGAGTAGCGAGCCTCTTCGGGATGACGTGATGTCCATGAAGAATTGCAAAGCTTGGGTGAGGAGATGTTCTCGGTCACGTTCCAGCTCGGAAAGGGTGCGACAGGCCCGGACGAGCCGATGCAGGATCGCGGCACCTCGCGCGCGTCGCGATCCCCCTCCAAGCCCCAGAGCTTCCTCGAGTTCCTCGATCTGGACGGGCTCGCCCAACCATCCGTCGACGAGGGCGTCCAACTCGGGCGGAGGAAAAGGGGATGGGTGGGCCACGAGGATCTTGCGCCCGGGTCCCGCGGCTCTCACGTCGGAAAGGAACTCCTCGGCGCGACGCGGCAGACTGCGGGATCGGGCCAAAAGGGCCTCGGCCTTGTGCTCAGCCGCGAGAATCGCCGCTTCGTAGTCGCTGCGGGCGAACAGGACCAGCCAGCCCGCCTCCTCCAAGGGGCGGACCACGGAGGACGCCATGGCGTCATCTTCCGTCAAAATGACTAGGGTCCTCGGTTTCTCCATCGGTGCGGCGGTTCCTCGGCGCTCGGCGCTGGACGTCCAGGCCATCTCCTCCTCGAAAGGCCGGAGAGGGGAGGGGGGCGGAATCCGCGGAGATTCCTGCGGTTTCGCATCCCCGACAGGTTCCTGGGGCCTATTGGCCGATAACGGGATAGCTCTTTGGGTACGTCGGGCCACAGTATACTGAGCAATCGATCTTATGTCAGAGAGAAAAAGAAACCCAGGCAGACGCTCCGACGCTTGCCGCGCATCTCGCGTTCGCATAATAACTTGAAGCGGCGACGCTGCACGGACTTTGGATCAATATGCACCACGAACTCTCGATCATCATTCCGGTCTTCAACGAGGAGGAGTGCATCCATCTGCTCGAAGAAGAGCTTCAACAGGTTCTGGAGCGCCTGCCCGAGTCGACGGAAGTGCTGTTCATCGACGACGGATCCACGGATCGGAGCTTCGAACTCCTGGCGGATTTGGCCCGCCGACAGTCCTGGGCCCGCGTGGTTCGGCTTCGCAGAAACTTCGGCCAGACCCAGGCTCTTGCCGCGGGGATCGACTTGGCTCGGGGGGAGACCCTCGTGTGCATGGACGCTGACCTCCAGAACGATCCGGACGACATTCCCAGGCTCCTGGAGAAAATGGAGGAGGGATACGACATCGTCAGCGGTTGGAGGAAGCGTCGCCGAGACCCCTTTCTCACGCGACGGCTTCCTTCGATCTGCGCCAACTGGCTCATCGGGCGTTTTCTCGGGGTGCGTATCCATGACTACGGGTGCTCGTTGAAGGCCTACGACGCCCGCGTCATGAAGTCCCTGCATCTCTACAGCGACATGCACCGCTTCCTACCCGCCCTCGCGTGGAAATGTGGGGCGAGGGTGGGGGAGATTCCCGTCAACCATCGCCCCCGGGTCTTCGGTCAGAGCAAGTACGGGCTCTCCCGTATCTTCAAGGTTCTGCTCGACATGGTGGTCATCAAGCTCATCGTGGATTTCTCCTCCCGACCGGCTCACTATTTCGGCATCATGGGCGCCGTGTTCGTGGGACTTGCCCTGTGGGTGTTGCCGTTTTTCATCATCAACCTCGTCGTCGGGTATCGTTCCGTGAATGTCGTGTTGCCGTCGACGGTGATCTTGCTCGGGCTCACGGGCCTGTACTTCTTCATGCTCAGCGTCGTCGGTGACCTCATCGTGAGAGTGGGACATCACGACCCCACCGAATACGCTCGTTGCACCGCCGTGGAGATCGCATGACAACGGGCGAGCATCCCATACCTCTCGCGGATTCGAGTCTGCAGGCGGTGACCCATCTGCCAGCCTATGAATTCGACGTGTCCATCGTCATTCTTGCCGGTGAGAGTCACCTCGACCTCGAGTCGTTTGCGGAGATGGTCGATGCCTTTCGCAAGGTCGTGCGCGAGGCGAGGATCAAGACGGAATTCATCGTCGTGGACGATGGAGTCGGAGGGGATTTCTTCGACCTCCTCGTGCAGCTGAACCGAGAGATCCCGAATTTTAGGGTAATCCGGTTCAGGCGGACCTTCGGCGAATCGGTGGCACTGCGCATCGCCACCGAACGCGCGAGGGGTGAGTTCGTCATCACGAATACGTGGTACATGCAAGTCAAACCCGAATCCATCATCGACGTCTACAAGGAGCTCAAGAAGGGCGCCGATTTCGTGGCGGCGCGGCGCGTACCGCGCATCGATTCGCGACTTGCTCGAATGCAGAGTTGGGCCTTCAACAAGCTCACCCAGATGATGACGAAGGTCGAACTCCACGACTTGAATTGCTCGTTCAGAGGTTTCCGCAAGGACGTCATCGACGCGATCCAATTCCATGGCGATCTCTTCCGATTCATGCCTGTTCTCGCCGTCGGTCAGGGCTTTTTGGTCAAAGAGATCGAGGTGACTCATGTGGCGGAGAAGGGGCCCGGCACGTTCTTGAACTTCAGTCTCTACCTCCGTCGAATCCTCGACATTTTCAGTCTCTTTTTCCTGTTGAAGTTCATCCGGAAACCGTTGCGTTTCTTCGGACTGACCGGCATCGCGCTGTTCATGACGGGCATCGGCGTCGTCGGATGGCTCACGTGGCAGAAGTTCTTCGGCGGCGTCGGAGTCGTCGATCGTCCTCTGTTCGTGGTCGGCGTTCTGCTGATGGTTCTCGGCCCCATCCTCTTGTCCATCGGACTCATCGGCGAGATCATCATTTTCACGCAGGGGAATCACCTGAAGGACTATCACATCGGAGCGGTTTTGGGTGGTGAACCAGATGAAGAGTAGTTCCGCGGAATCCCGTTCGCAGGACCCCGTGGCGCCGACCCGGGACGCGGCCGTCGTCGTCAGCGAATTCGACTCGAGTGATGCGGACGTCTGGGCCGAGTTCGTCTCGCGATCGGACGAGGCGACCCTGTTTCACACTCTCGCCTGGAGGGACGTACTCCGCTCCACGTTCCGCCACGAGGACCGGTACCTGATCGCACGCCGAGGCGCTTGCGTGACGGGTATCCTACCGCTCGTCATCGTTCGCTCCATGATTTTCGGCACGACGATCGTTTCTGTTCCTTTCGGTGTCTACGGCGGCCTGATTGCGGACGACCAGGAGTCCGGTGCCGCCCTCATGGACCGCGCGGCCGAGCTCGGGAGAACCAGCAAGGCCGACTACGTGGAGTTCCGCCAACTTCACGGGGCCAACGCCTCGCTCCCGACCATCGACATCTATCACACCTTCATCGCCGATGTCCCCGCGACGAAAGAAGAGTGCCTGTCGCGGATTCCCAGGAAGGCTCGGGCCGAGGTCCGCAAGGCGATGAAGAACGAAGATCTCGAGTTCGGACAGGAAGATATCGAGCTCCACGAGTTCCATCATCTGTTCTCGCTGAACAAACGACGGCTAGGGTCTCCGCTGTTTCCTTCGAGTCTTTTCTGGCACCTGAGGCGTCAGTTCGGCGAGAAATGCGTCATCCACACCGTCCGCCACCAGGGAGAGGTCGTTGCGGCCGTGATGTCTTTCATCTTCAAGGGAACGCTCATGCCGTACTACTCGGGCAGTGTCGAGGGCGCGGACGCATCTTTGCGGGCGAGCAACTTCATGTATTTCCGCCTCATGGAGTGGGCCGTCGATCAGGGCTTGGAGCGCTTCGATTTTGGCCGCAGCCGCGAAGGGACCGGTGCCTTCCGCTTCAAAAAGAATCAGGGATTCACGCCCCGCCGACTCAGCTATCAGTATCAGCTGATCAAGGCGAAGGATGTCCCCCATCTCACGCCGTCGAATCCGAAGTACCGAGCAGCCCAGTGGATGTTCCGTCGACTTCCCCTTTTTGCCGCTCAGAAACTCGGCTCGTGGCTGGTCAAGCGGGCGCCGTTCTGAGGCCCGCTGACGGGACCCGCACGCGACGACTTCGCCGCGCCCCGATTGATGCCGGCGGTTCCCTCACCTACACTCCGCCATCATGAAGGTCCTGATCGCAGACGACGAACAATCCATCGTTGCCACGCTGGAAGACGATCTGGCCGACGCCGGCCACGACGTCCTCGCGGCGCCCGATGGGAACCGCGCCCTCGACATCATCCGAAAGGAGAAGGTCGATTGTCTCATCACCGACCTCTCCATGCCCGGGATGGGAGGGATGACCTTGATCGAGGAGGCGAGAAAGCTGCGCCCCGGATTGCAGATCATCGTGATCACCGGATATGGCACGATCGAGAGCGCCGTGGAGGCAATCAAAAAGGGCGCCGCCGAATACGTCCAGAAGCCCTTCCTCAACGAACAGATCGTCGCTTTGGTGGATCGGCTCGCGAAGATATCCCAGCTCGAAGAAGAGAATGAGGACCTCCGCACCCAACTCCAGGAGATCACGGCCTTCGAGAACATCGTGGGTGCCAGCAAGGCCATGCAGGATGTCTTTCGCATCCTGAAGAACGTCTCGCGCTCCGAGTCCGACATCCTTCTCATCGGCGAGACGGGAACGGGCAAGGAGGTCATGGCGCGGGCCATCCACGCTCACAGCCCTCGCAAGAACAAACCGCTGGTGACCCTCTCCTGCGCCGCGATTCCCTCCACCCTCCTCGAAGACGAATTATTCGGGCACGAACGGGGCGCCTACACCGATGCACGTGACCGCAAGATCGGCCGATTCGAGCGGGCTCATCACGGGACGTTTTTTCTCGACGACATTGACGACATGCCCCTGGAGACCCAGGTGAAGCTCCTTCGGATCCTCCAGGAGCGCGAATTCGAACGCTTGGGGGGAGAGAAGACCATTCAGGTTGATGTTCGCGTGATCGTGGCCACGAAGATCGATCTGCGAACCCTGGTGGACGAGGGGCGTTTTCGCGAGGACCTTTTCTTCCGCCTCAACGTGGTTCCGGTTCGGCTGCCGCCGTTGCGAGAGCGCAAGGGCGACATCCCGCTGCTGGCGAAGCATTTCATCTCGAAGTACGCCGGCTCTCGCAGCTATGAAATCAAGCCCGACGTCATGGCCGCCATGGAGGCCTACTATTGGCCTGGGAACGTGCGAGAGTTGGAGCACGCCATCGAGCGAGCGATCGCCTTCGCGGGCCAGGGACGCATTCTCCGCAAGGAACACCTCGTTGAAGCCTCCCCGGTTCACAAGAAAGCCATGGCCGTGCCCAGGAATTTGACAACCCTGCGTGAGGCGGTCGAGGCGGCCGAGAAGGAGCACATCGAAGAGATTCTGAGGATCACGAACGGCCACAAAGCGCAGGCCGCGGAAATCCTGGGGATCAGCCGGAAGAATCTCTGGGAGAAGATGAAGAACTACGGCATCGAGGTCTCGTGAACGCCCCCTGTGTTCGTCCATCCCTTCCCGTTCGTTTCGTTTCCGACGTCCACATCACCTGGGGTGACTCCCAGGGTCGAGACACCTTCAACGGCTTTCTCGAGGACTGCGCGGCGTCGGGCGTTCGAACGCTGTTCATTCACGGTGATCTCTTCGAATTCTGGATCGGTGACCGCCAGCGGAAATTCTCCTTCTACCGGCCGCTCTTCGACGCTCTGCGGGACTTGACGCAATCCGGCACGGCCGTTCATCTTCTGAAAGGGAATCGCGACTTTCTTCTGGGTCGCGCCTTCGAGGAGGCCGGATGTCGGGTCGTCGAGGAACATCTCATCCTGGAACTCGGCCCTTGGAAGACCCACCTTTCCCACGGCGACGCCCTCTGTCTGGACGACCACTCCTATCAACGAGCCCGCAAGATCTTCCGATCCAAGGCGGTCGCGGGAATCGCATGGTGCCTCCCCGCGGGACTGGGCGTCCTCCTCGCCCGTTCGTATCGAGGCATCAGCGAGCGGAAGAAGAGGCGAATGAAGTCGGCCGAAGGCCACCGTTATCACACGATTCGCCGTGGCGTCGAGGATGTCCTCCGCCGGGGGGGGTATGACGCCTTGATCTGCGGACACATCCATTGGCCGAAGGAGCAAGACGTCGTGGTGGATGGGAGGGCGCGGCGCGTCATCACGACCGGCGCCTGGGAGGATGGCCCCAACTACGTCGAGTTCGATGGGGAGAATCTTGCCCTGAAAGACTTCCAGCCGGCCCTTTGAGCCACCTCCCGACCTTCGTATCCTCTCCTTCCGGCGAAGGCCCTCAGGGTGGCGTCGCCGGCACGAAACGAATGAGTCTTCTGGATGTCGTGACCCTCGATGGGCCCGCGGGCGCGGGCAAGAGCACCGTGGCCCGGGAAGTGGCCCGACGGTTGGGCTACCGCTATCTGGATACCGGGGCGATGTACCGAGCGGTGACCCTTCTCGCGCTGCGCGAGGGGACGGCGCCGGACGACGAAGTGGGACTGGAGCGCCTCCTCGCCGGACTCTCAATGGAATTCCGGCCGGACGGCCATCTCTGGGTGAACGGCGAGGACCTAACCCGTGAGATTCGTTCGCGGGAAGTGACGGCCTCCGTGTCCGAGTACGCCTCGAGCCACGCGGTCCGCTTGGCAATGAGCCGACTCCAGCGCGCCATGGGGGAGGGCGGGCGCTTGGTCTGCGAGGGCAGAGACATGGGGAGCGTGGTGTTCCCCGACGCGCGCCTGCGCATCTACCTCGACGCGTCGCCCGAGATTCGGGCCCGGCGCAGACAGAAGGAGTTGGAGGAGACCGGACAGACCGTCGACTTCGAGGAGTTGCTTCGGGAGATCCGGGAGCGGGACACAAAAGACGCATCGAGGGAGGAGGCTCCCCTCCAACGCGTCGAGGGACAGATACTCCTGGACACGAGTACCCTGTCCAAGGAGGAGGTGATCGACCAGATCACCCGTTTGGCACAAACCGCGCCCGATCAGGCGCGGTGAGAAATGTTCCCCCACCTGGGTGGGGGCGAGCGGAGGCGCCGGCGGCCTCCACCCTCGGCAGCGACTCATGGTGAGCCGCGGAGGGGTTTTTCGACCCGAATCACCGGGATTCATTGCGCGACGCCGGAGCGGCAAGGATCCCAGCCAGAGATACATACATGAGTAACAGCCGCGAGCTGCTGAAGAAGTACAGCCCTTCGAACGACGAGGTCGACAGGCTCTTGAACGACGCCCTTGAAGAAGGGGTGAGCGTCGAGGATTCCACCTACGACGAATCCGTCGGAAACTTCCAAAGGGACACGATCCTCAAAGGGAAGGTGATCAGCATCATCGGCGACGACGTGATCGTCGACATCGGATACAAGTCGGAAGGCGTGGTCGACATCCACGAATTCGGCGATACCCCCCCGCAGGTCAATGACGAGATCGAGGTCTACCTGGAAGAACTCGAAGACCAGATGGGAATGATGATCCTCTCGAAGAAGAAGGCGGATCGCATTCGAGGATGGAACCGAGTCGTTTCCGAGCACAAGGAAGGTGACGTCATCAAGGGCATGGTCATGCGGAAGATCAAAGGTGGTCTTCTCGTGGACATCGGCATTCCCGTGTTTCTGCCCGCCAGTCAAGTCAGCATCCGCCGCACGGCGGATGTCTCCGCCTACATCGGCAAGGAAATCGAGGCTCGGATCATCAAGATCGACGAGAGCCGCATGAACATCGTCATCTCGCGCCGCAAACTCCTGGAAGAGGGACGCGATCAGCTCAAGCAGGAGCTTCTCTCGGATCTCGCCGAGGGGCAGTTGCGGCACGGCGTCGTCAAGAACATCGCGGACTTCGGCGCGTTCGTGGACCTGGGCGGCATCGACGGCCTTCTCCACATCACCGACATGAGCTGGGGTCGGATCAACCATCCCTCCGAGATCCTGAAGATCGACGACGAGGTGGAGGTGAAGATCCTCAAGTTCGATCGGGACAACGAGCGCATCGCCCTCGGGCTCAAGCAGAAG
Source organism: Planctomycetota bacterium (assembly GCA_011369445.1). Lineage (GTDB taxonomy): Bacteria > Planctomycetota > DRQF01 > DRQF01. Next base: position 59,858 of record DRQF01000090.1, read on the forward strand.
ACCGAAAGCCCGTGGCGGAAGATCGAAGAGCGATTCCGCCCTGGCGACCGCGTGCGCGGCGAGGTCGTGAACGTGATGTCCTACGGCGCGTTCATCAAGCTCGAAGAGGGCGTGGAGGGGCTGGTGCACATCTCCGAGATGAGTTGGACCCGTCGGGTCAATCACCCCAGCGAGCTCGTCAACATCGGCGATATCGTCGACGTGATCGTCCTGAACGTGAACGCCTCCAAGCAAGAGATCAGCCTCGGCATGAAGCAGGTCGAGGAGAACCCTTGGACGACCGTCGAGGACAAGTATCCCGTCGGAACGATCATTCGCGGTCGCGTTCGCAACTTGACGAACTACGGAGCGTTCGTGGAGATCGAAGAAGGCATCGACGGCTTGTTGCATATCTCCGACATGAGCTGGACGCGCAAGATCAGCCACCCCTCCGAGATGGTCAAGAAGGGCGACGAGATCGAAACCATCGTTCTGTCGGTCGACCAGGACAAAAAGCGCGTCGCGCTGGGCATCAAGCAACTCAGCGAGGACCCCTGGATCGCCGACATCCCGACCCGCTACCGCGTGGGTGAGGAGTTGGAGGGCGAAGTCACGAAGATCACCAACTTCGGCGTCTTCGTGAACATCGGGAACGACCTCGAAGGCTTGATGCACATCTCGGAACTCTCCGATTCCAAGGTCGAGAATCCGGAGGAGATCGTGCATGTGGGCGACAAGGTTCTGGTCCGGATCATCAAGGTGAACACCGAAGAGCGGAAGATCGGTCTCAGCCTCATGGACGTGGTCGAGCGAGCGGAGACACCTCCCCCCGCCGTCGAACGCCCGGAGGAGACCGAAGAGACCAAGGAATCCGACAAGGCCCCGGAGACGCCGGCCATCGAGGCCGAGTCCGCGCCGGAAGCCGTGGAGGTGGCTGCGACGGAATCCTCCGAGGCCGAGGCCACTGTGCCCCCGACGGCGGAGGAGACCGATGCGCCGCAGGCCGAAGCGTCCCCCGAGGACACCGCGGAGGCCGCTGAAGACCCGGAGACCAAGGATTCCGAGGGTTGAGAAAAAAAGGAGCTTTCCGCCGGGCGACGGCCCGGCGGATCGTCCAATCATGTCGCGAATATCGCTCGTCATCCTGAGCGTGGTCTTCCTCTTCTCTTGCGGGACCGAGGGTGAGGCCCCGTCGGCCGTCGGTCCGCAGAACGCCGTGTCCAGGGGGCAAGGGCCCGCCGAAGCGCAGCCCGCCTCTGAAGATTTCTTTCGGGAACGGGTCGAGGCCGTGGGGCAATTGCTTCTCAAGCATCAGCCCGAAAAAGCTTTCGAGCTTCTCGAGGCCACCTGGCCTCTGAGTCCCCCCGAGCCGTTCCTGACCCGCTTGCGAGCCCTGGACCTTCGGTGTCGCCGGGCCCTGCGCGATGGAGTGTGGATGTCCGCGCGGGTGGAGTTCTCCCAGAAGAACTTCGAGATGGGCGCGGTCGTCGTGGGAGAAGTGATCGTCGAGAATCGCTCCTCCGAGATTCTTTCCATTCCGGCCACGCGAGCCGTAAGCTCCGAGCTCGAGGGAAAGACCGAGGAGACCTCCGCCTCCATCCTCAGAACGACGGTGACCTATCGGGAGTATGTCCCCGACGGCACCCTTGTGACGGAAAGCGATGTGGGCAACTTTTTCCTCGATCGGGACATTCGTCTCGATCCAGGAGAGACCCGTCGTTTCCCGGTCGACATCGACACGTTGGCGCACAACCCAAGCGGGCTGATGCTCCGGACCTACACCGTCTCCGGACGCATCTACGCACCCTACGTGCTGGTGGGCGACGTCGAACTCCCCGGCCCGGTGGACGTTCAAGGGGCGACGATCCGCGTCTACCCCCGGGGCGCCAAGCATCTCGCCAAGCGCCCCCTCGAGCGCGTGCGAGAAGCCTTTCGAAAATCGAGCCCCATTCACCTGACCCTCGCGGCCTCCTATGTCCAACCGGATGAGTTGCGGGAGCTGTTGGAGTTTCTCGTGACGCGCATGGAAGCCCCGGAGACGTCCGAAGCCATGCGAAATGCCCTCGTGGCCTGCTTTCAGATCCTGGCCGGCGACGGGCTGAAAAGGGACCGCGCCCAGTGGTCGGCGTGGGCCAAGAAACGAATCGGAGAGGTCAGATGAGCATGTCCCCGGACGACTCCCG
>DRQF01000091.1 GCA_011369445.1 Planctomycetota bacterium
ACCGACATCCCCAACAGAGCCGCCAGACGGCGACGCCCAATGGGCCGACCGTGCCGTCGAAGGAGGGCGAGGGCGTGGCGATGGCCGGGCTCCAGGCCCCGCTCGTCGATGCCCCGAGCATAAAGCGCCTCCCTCACCGTGGCGACGTCGATCTCGGGGCGCGACCGCGCCACCGCCACGTCCCGGGCGCAGCGCACCATCGCGATCAATCGGCGGGGCGTGCCGTGGGCCACCCTCGCCAGAAGCCTGGCGGCTCCTTCCGTCAGCGGACGCTTCAAGCAACCCGCGGTCCTTTCCGCGAGCACGGCGAGGGCGTCTTCACCGTAGACGTCCAACACTTCCTGGTGGGTGAAGCGGTCCCGCAACGGGCGAGGCATCCTGTCCGGGTCGGTGGTGGCGGCCACGGTGACGAAGTCGGCAAGCCTCAAGGTGATCGTCGTCATCCGTGAACCCTGGGCGATGGGCAGGGTGAGGGTCTTCTCTTGCAGAGCCTCATAGAGCATCTCGGCCACCCGCTGGGGCAGAGCATGGATCTCGTCGATGAAGAGCACGTCTCCGTCTTCCAATCCGGCGACCAGAGTCATCAGGGCTGCGGGATGCTCCACCACGGGAGCCGAGACATCCACGGCGCGGCGCCCCAGCTCAGAGGCAACGGCGCGGGCGAGGGTCGTCTTCCCTCCTCCCGCCGGCCCCGTCAAGAGGATGGGGTCGGGACGCCGCCCTTCGATGCGAGCCGCCTCGAGGGCGATCTTCAAGGACTCCACCACCCGATCCTGACCGAGAATCTCCTCGAAGCGGGGCTGAGTCGGTGGCGCCTCGTGGCGCGGCCGCGCCACGGTTTCATCGTCCGCCACACCCTCCTCGAGCAGGAACACCCCTCGGCGGTCGTTCCATTTGAGGAGCCGTTGATGGCGGCGCCACCAGGCGGCGTCCACCTCTTGGGGGAGCGAATCAAACGTCATGGGCACGGCGGACTTTCGTGGCGCGGCCGCGCCACGACGGGGCGGGTCCATCACGAGAGTCACCGCGGCGTCCGCGATCACATCCTCCTTGCCCTCTTGACGTTGGAAGATGAGAGCATGGGGAGCCGTACCCTTGATGGTGAGAAGCCCCTCGTGAACGAGGGCGTGACACCGCCCGCACAACACGGTCAGGTTCTCTGGCGTGGTGGGGCCGCCCTTCGACCGCCAGCGGATGTGGTGGACCTGAAGGCTCGCCCCCTTCATGGAGCAGGCGCGGCAGCGGTGCCCGTCGCGGGCGAGGATTTTCCGACGGAGAGCGGGGGACGCGGGGGGCGCCACTTCATGTCGAGGCGTTCGACGGCGAAGTGGGTGGCGCTGGCGAAACCCAGTGTCCTGTCCCAGAAATTCGCGAGCATCTCGGCGCGGGATCTTTGTGCTGGCCGCGGCGCGACGACGGAGGGCAACCTGGCTGGTTGTAGGGGAGGAGGAGCAACAACGGCCAGCGCGAAGAGACCCGGTGAGATGCCGCAATTCGCCAGAAATTCATGAGCATGAATTTCTGGGACAGAACACGATGAGCTGATGCACGCCCCGGTCCTGCATGTCGTAGAGGTAGTAGGCGAGGGCGCGTCGTCCGCAATCGGTCTGTCGGTTGGAGCGACGAAGCGCCCGTGCGAGGGGTTGGGGAGCAAGATTGGCCTGGAGTCGAATGACGGAGGTCGGGACGGATTTCGACATGGCAAGTCCTCGAAACTTGGGCTGAGAGAAGGGTTTTTCGATCACCTGAGACGTCGACCAAGAAGGCGTCGCCGAAGAACCGCACTTTACAGTTCACGGGGGACAATGAACCCATCCGCCGCCCCCCATCTCGACCCCGCTAGTCCGATTGTTTCCGGTCACGAGATGTGCCCCCCCCTTCGGTCACGAAACGTGCCCCCTCTCCCCGGACTCGGAACTCACACCTGGTTTCCGATCGCTCATCCTCCTTGGCAACCCGGGACGCGGCAAGACCCACCTCGCTATCGCCATGGCTTTCAAGGCGATCATCGTCACGTCGAACAAGGAGCCGGCGACCTGGGGAGGAGTTCTTCACGACCCTGACCTCGCCGATGCCATCCTCGATCGATTGATCGAACGGGGCGAGATCATCCACCTGAAAGGGAAAAGCTACAGAAACCCGTAGCCCCCGTCCCCGATTCTCGAAACCTTGGCGCTCCCCATGGGGGGCGCCGCCTTCGGCGGTGGTGCCGAGCCCGGACCATCTCTGGCTATCCTCATCCCTTCAAACTGTCCGGAATTCACCCCCGCATACTTTCCGGAACTCACAGCATCGCGCCAGTCTTCCAGCGTGACAGAGTTCTCGAAACGCGAGACCGTCGGCTGCGACGCCAAGATGTGATAACCTGACAGACTCGGGATCCCAGGTCGCCGGTGCGCGACCACGAATGTTCCCGCCGCGCTATGTTGAGACTCGATGATGCTGGATACCCCCCAAGACCACGTCCCCTATGCAGAGGACCCTTTGAAACATGCCAATTCGGAGTCGTGGTTCCGGTTGATCTCTGATGTCAACCCGCCGTCCATTTTGGTCGTCATTGACTCATGGTTGGGATTCAAGCTGCGGAATCAGGTGAAGGCGGAAGACGTCTGGCAAGACACCCTTCTGGAAGCCTGGCGTGACCGCGAGAACTGTGCATGGCAAGGTGTCCGCGCCTTTCGCAGCTGGTTGCTGACTATTGCCCGCCGCCGCATCTACCGTCTAGCCCAGGAGCAGAACGCCGAAAAGCGTGGAGGCAAAGTCGATGTCATCACCATGAGCATCCTTTCGGGAGATGATGAGAGTCCTGGCTATGCTGGGCCGATCAGGAGCACCACGCCAAGCCGCGCCGCTCGGGATCGCGAAACATCCTTGATACTGCGCGAGACCCTCAACTCCTTGCCGGACGACTTGCGCGTCGTCGTCCGCCTGCGCTTGTTTGAAGATCTCAAAGTCGAGGAGGTCGCTCAGCGCCTCAAACTTGGTACTTCGGCCGTCCGTCATCGATTTCGTAAGGGGGTTGCTCTTTATCGCCGACGGCTTGTTGCGCTGATGAGCCGGGAAGAACTCTCAGATTCTGCGACTCCTGATGCCAAGGATCAGCCTCCACCGGATGTGCCCGGGTGCGGTTTGTAAACACAGCATCGGGACGTCAAGCGCATGAGGACACTAGCGTGGCTAACGACAACGCGGCGTTCCTGGATGCGGCCTTTGAGCGCCTGTTCGAGGACTGGATGGACGGGCGAGCGACGGCCGAGAAAGAGCTGATTGCGCAACGTCCAGCACTGCGGTCGGAAATCGAGGATCTCTCCCGCAGCGTGCGCCTGGTGGCTGTCCTGGGAAGCATGCGCCGGACCCAGATCGCCGGCTATGAGCTGATCGAGACCCTCGGTTGTGGTGCCATGGGCACGGTCTTCCTTGCTCGACAATCCAACCTGGGCCGTATCGTTGCATTGAAGACCTTGCCCCGGCACGCGCTCAACTCCGCCCGGGCGAAGAAGAGATTCCGCCGCGAATCCCACACACTGGCCAAACTCCGCCACGAGAACATCGTTACCGTATTCGAGGCCCTGGAAACGGATGAGGTCGCCGCTTACGCCATGGAATGGATCGACGGCCCAACCCTCGCCTCGGTCATGAAGGGCAGAAAACCGATCCACTGGTACTGCCGCTGCACCATTGCTCTCGCCCGCGCGCTGTCCGTGGTTCATCAAGCTGGGCTGGTTCATCGTGATATCTCACCGCGGAATATTCTGTTGCGTCAGGATGGCACGCCGGTGATCTGCGACTTTGGCCTGGTGCGTGATGTCGACTCGCTTCGGACAACCCAACCCGGTGAGTTTCTTGGCACTGCGGCCTATGCCGCGCCCGAACAGTTGCAAGGAGACCAAGAGGCAGTCGGCCCGGCTTCCGACCAGTTCGCGCTGGCCATGGTCCTGGCCGAGGCTCTCAGGGGGGCGCATCCGCTCGAGGATGCGCGCACTCTCGGTGAGATCTCCAGGCGAATCGAGGATGGCATCGATTTGTCGACCAAGGGCAATGCGGCTGAACGCATCCCGCGCGATCTCATCACTGTGTTGACGAAGGCCTTGTCGACGTCGCCAAAGGACCGCTACGGTGACATGGGGGCATTCGCGGATGACCTGCAGCGGGTGTTGCAGTTCGAAACCATCAAGGCGCAACCACCAGCTCGCTGGCGACGCGTGCTGCGCGCCGCCCGGCGGCACCGCACGGCGCTCGTCGCCGCAGCGACCTCCGCGCTTCTTGTCGTCGCCGTGACCGTGGGCCTGCGCGCGAGCCAGCAGCGCGAAAGACGCCGAAGGGCGCAAGTTCGTGAAGAGCTGGAAAATGCGCACCTGGCCTTGATCCACCCAAGAATCGGATATCAACTTTTTCGTGTTTATGCCGGCGGAGATGTTGGCGGAATCACGCCCGTGGATCTTGATCTCAGTGAAGCTTCAAGCTGCTATGCACGAGCCAAAGCCCTGGCCCCAAAAAACGAGCTGGTGAACCTCGAATCCGAGATCTTGTCTTGGGCTTTATTCTCACACCAAAACCCAGGGAGTTTTCCTCAGGTCAGCCCCATTCTTCGTCAACTGTGCCCGAACACGGTGAATTTTCTGCTGCGCTCACGGAAGGACACAGCTTCGACCTTGGCACTCAAGGCCATGAGCCAACCGGATCGCTACGCTCTTGGGCTCTACGCCTATCTGACAGCCGATTTCGAGACCTGTGTGAACGCCTGGGCGGGATTGGATCTGTCGGCCCGTCCCTCGCCGCTGGTGGACGCTGTCATCGGCGAGTTCTTCCTTGCCCTGCAACGACCTGCGCGAGCTTTTCCGCGGCTGCTCAGCGCCGCCCGGGCTCTGCCAAGAGCAGGACATCTCCTCGCCGACGCGGCGGATGCTGCCTGCGGCATGGGAGACTTCGAGGTCGCCGAACAGCTCATGGTCGAAGCCGAAGCTGTCAAGCGACAGGGACCATTCCAGACCCTGGCGCGGGTCCATACCGATCTACTGGTGGCCCAAGGCGAATTCAAAGAAGCACTTGCGCTCTATCAGAAGCACAAATTCGCGGGACCTGGCGCCCAGACACGTCATGCGGTCTTATTGCACCGCCTCGGCCGCCACGCCGAGGCGGTGGAGATTGAACTCCGCTTGGCCGCGAGTGCGCCGCGTCTTTCCGCTTGTCATACGCTGTTGCGAGAGGGTGCAAGACTGTGGTGGGACGCCTTGGATCCGGCCGAAAGACAGGCTGAAGTCGTCCGGACCCTCGCCCGTCCGGAACATGGAACGCTGCTCGGGCGGCTTGTGGAGGACGCGACCTGGCAGTTTGATGCCGGCACGAGGAAATTCTCAAGATTCGCGACGCCGAGCGCCACGGATCTTCCTCCTCATGAACATGAGGGCCCACTGGCGGACCTCGTCCTGACGAGAGAGATCCTCAAGATGAACCGGCAAGACCCCTCCAGATTCCCAAGCTTCTTCCATCCAGCTCTGGCACGCTTGGCACTGTTTGCCGACCAAAGCGGGCGGGCGGCCATCGTCGCTCCGTTCCTTCGTGCGTGGGCAATGACCTATTCGGCGAGCAGGCGAATCCTGACCTCAAGCGCCCTCGCTTGGGCACTTGTGACCGGCGTCACAGCCCAGGTGCAGTCGGTTCAGAAAATCACCACGGGCGTTGGCGGGTTCGCCACACAGTTGACCACAGATGACGGGTTTGGCGTGGATTTTGCGCCACTCGGAGACCTCAATGGCGATGGTAAGCCTGACTTCATCGTCCCCGCATATCTGTTCAACGCCCTACCGAGCCAACAGCAGATCGGCGCGCTCTTTGTCATCTCGCTCAATCCTGACGGCACGGTCTTTTCCGAGAGTCTGATCACAGCCGCGCAAATCGGCTTCAGCTCCACGGGTGCTGATGGGTACGTCCACATGGGTCTCAGTGTGGAGTGCCTTGGGGATCTCGACGGTGACGGCAACGTTGAACTCGTCGTGGGCGCTCATTGGTTCCAGGGAAATGCAGCGAGTCCAAACTTTCCCGACGGGGCCATTGCCATCGTCTCGATCGACTCCAGCTTCGCGCTCGTCAGCAGTCACATCATCTCGGAAGGTCTGAGCGGGTTTTTGGGCCCGCTTGACGATGGTGACTTCTTCGGTGCCCAGGTCGCCAATCTTGGGGATGTTGACGGTGACGGCACCACCGACCTGGCCGTCGCAGCCTATGGCGACGATGACGGCGGAACCGACCGGGGTGCCATCTATATCTTGTTCCTCAATACCAACGGAACGGTGGCCTCCTATCAGAAGATCAGCGACCTATCCGGGATGCTGGCAGCCGGGACACTTCATGATGGCGACTTCTTTGGTTACGTGGCCAGGCTGGGAGATCTGGACGGCAACGGTGTTCCTGATGTCGCCGTGGGGGCCCACGGTGATGACACAGGGGGCACGGATCGTGGCGCCGTCCACATCTTGTTCTTGGATTCGAGCGGCATGGTCATGAGCCAGAGCAAGATTGCCGACGGAGTGGGGAATTTCCAGGAGATGCTGCAGGATAGTGATCGTTTCTGTCGCGCCAAAGGTGGCATCGACGTGGACGGTGATGGAATCGATGAACTGACGGTCGGGGCCTTTGGAGACAACGGGATCGGAGCAAGTTACGTCTTGTTCTTGAATCCCGACGGAACCGTTCGTTCCTCGGTCAAGATTGGATCCGATCTTGCCATTCTGAACGGGCTCTTGGCGGCCAACGACAACGCCGGGTATTCGTCTCGCCTCGTTCCCGACCTCAATGGCGACAATCTTCCAGACTTGCTGTTCTCAGCTCACTTAGATGACTCGGTGGCCACAAACGCAGGCGCTTTCTACGTCCTTTTCCTCGATGCGCTCTTCACCCCTGACCTCGCCTATCCTGGCAGCAACGAAGATGTCGAGCTTCTCACCGGCATCAACGCCGCCCCCTGCACCACTGGTGGCGGTGAGGACCTCAAGACAGCGGCCACGGGCGACTTCCTGAGCATCTGCCTCGATACCCCAAATGGCACCTTTCTCGGCGAGACATTCATTATTCTGGGGTCCCTCGACACTGCCGGCAGCAGCCTTCTTCCAGGACCCTTGCCTGATCTGTGGTTGCCCATCCCCGGGGCCTTTGTCCTGGTCAACGGGACGCTCCCGACGCCTCTGGGCTTTGCCCAGGTCCTGGTTCCCAGCGGTCTGACATTCGGAGCCCAGATTCCCCTGGCGCTGCAGGGACAGCAGATTGCCATTCAGACCATCGTTCCCAGCACGGCGGCCATCAACGGGCAGTGGGCCTGGACTGAAGCTCACGTCATCTCCATCCCCTGAAGCCCACCGCTCTAGCCCGGCTCCCGCGACGGAAACGATTCTGGGCGATCTTCTTGGTTGCGCGACACAAGAATGGGATTTCGGCCATTCAACTCCAAAAGGATCTCGGTTTGGGGAGTTACCGAACGGCGTGGCTCCTTCTCCGCAAGACTCGACGCTGTCTTGGCGAGAACCCGGAATACATCCTTCGAGGCGCAGTGGAGGTCGACGAGTCCCTCATCGGTGGAAACAGCAATGGCGGATTGGGAGGCGATGACGAGTTCTGTACGTCAGGACGAGGTGCACCCGAGGGCCCATTGAAAGGACGTGAGATCGCGCCTCCTGCACACAGCGGCCCATGGGGTCGAAAACACGCTGAAGCTGACTGCCGTCGGCGAAGATCACCTCCGTCAGGCGGTTATCCGCGTCGTACCGGTAGTCGGTCGCCTCCGCCCCGAAGCTCTCGGTCTGCCGGTTCCCCGCCTCATCCACCGTCATCGTGCGGGCGACCTGCTGGCGAATCCCCAACAGAGCACGTGGTGGCCATGGAGCGAGTCACTCTTCGATGACCGACGGGGTCAGTTTTCGCTTGCTGTTTCCACGAGAGGGCGATCATGCGCCTTCGTCGGTCTTGGCTTCTCTTGGCCCGGCGCCCACGAGAAAAGGCCGGAGCGACAAGCCCCGGCCGTTCTTTCCACATGTATGGAGCGAGTGTCACTCCACAATGGTGATGGTAATGGGCTGAGAAGCCATTGCTGTTGTCCCGTCGTTGTTCTTGACGGCGAAGACCAGGTAAAAGGACTTTCCTGGCAGCGTTGGATCTGCTGGAACTTCGATGACTGGAAGCGGCGAGACAGTGCCATCCATTCCCACGTGACCCGTGGAGTGGATGATCTGGATTCCCCATGAGGCCGGAACGGGTGCCGTAGTTGGCTCAATACCCAGTCCAAGCGGATCGGTGCCTTCCTCGTTGAGCTTCAAGGACGTGTAAATCTCGTAGTCGAGATCAGAGAATTCACCAGGGTCGACAGGCAGCGTCGTTCCCTGGCCCACCATGGCTTTCATATCTGTGCCGCCGTTCGCGGACACGGAAAACATTGGGACCCATGGAGCTGGGCTGGGAGGCCCACCTCCGGGGCTGGGAGTTTCTCCAGCAGCCGCGAACTTGTTGTTCTTGAAGTAGTTGGCGCCACCATCCTTCGTCAAGTACCAATTGACTCCCTTGTTCGTTGTTTTGTCATTGTTCTTCACGCGCCAAGGCACGGTGAATGTGTACGTCCCATCAGTGAGACCAGGAGGCGAGGATGGGCTGGTTCCGGTGTAGAGGTTCAGGCCACTGTAGGTGCGCCGAAGATGCCAGGACTGTGTGACACCGCCACCGGAGACATCCACGTTCATGTTCTGGTTGCCGAGGGAAGTAGCCAGGTAGGGGAAGCGGAGAGGACCGCTTGGCAGATTTATGTCGCACCAGTTTTCACCAGCGGGAAGGTTTTGAATCGTGACAGTGAACGTCGTCGTGAACGCTGTCACGTTTCCGCCGGAGTCGGTTTGGCGGGTAGTCTGAGTCGTTACAGAAGCTTGAACGCCGGATCCTTGAGCCAAGGAAGGCGATGAAAGGATAAGTGTCACAACAACGATGGGTATTGCTACGCGCAACATGGTGGGGGTTTCTCCTCAAGCAGGAAGTCGACTCCATTTCCATACGCGGACGAACAAGTCATGTCAAGCCAAAAACACGTTGTAGCATGCCTCCGGTGAACCCCATCTTCGGCTGGTCCGCTCCCCTGGCTATCCTCACCCCTTCAAACTTTCCGGAACTCACACCTGGAGGCCTTGGGTTTCCAGCTCCGCTCCGAAGCCAGTCTCTCGATGCTGACGGAAGATGTGGTCAAGACGTCTGCCATCGAGGGAGAGAAACTCGCATCCGACGAAGTCCGCTCCTCGATCGCCCGAAGGCTCGGGCTCGACGTCGCCGGCCTCCCAAGCCCCGGTCGGCAAGTGGAGGGCGTGGTCGAGATGATGCTCGATGCCACGCGCAACCACGCCTTGCCCCTCACGCGTGAACGCCTTTTCTCTTGGCATGCCGCCCTCTTCCCGACCGGAGGTCACGGCATGCGACGGATTGCGGTCGGCGCCTGGCGCACGGACGAAGATGGCCCCATGCAG
>DRQF01000092.1 GCA_011369445.1 Planctomycetota bacterium
CTGCATGGGAGTCTCTCCGGCTTCAGGGGATCACGACGAACTGCGGCCCCATGATGGAGCGGATCTGACTGGGAGAGTAAAGCGGATCCAGCGTGAAGGCGAGGGCGTAGGAACCGAATCCGCTGAGCCATGGAAGATTGGGAATGTTGAAGTAGGCCGTTGCGGGTCCCGTCGGAGGGATGACCCCTGACGACGGACCGAAGAAGGGATTCCCCGGCTGTACGACGGCGTTCGCGAGGGCGTCTCCCGACCAGACGTTCAAAAATCGACCGTCGGAGAGGGCCACGGGAGGACTCGTCGTGGTCGTCAGGAGGACTCCATATCCGCGTCCAGCGTCACCCAACGGCTCGAAGAGCAGCTGGTTGGTAGATCCGGGGGTCAGAGAACCGACGACCTGGAAGGAGGGCTGCACCACGGTGATCTCCTGATCCACGGCCAGATTCTCAAGAACGCTCACGGAGCCGTCGGGCCAACGGATCTCGAGGCTGTCGACCACGGTGGCCGTCCCCAGTCCGAAGTGGAGACGCCGGTCACCCTGGCAGAGAAAACTCTCTCCCGACAAAAGCTGGCGGCGGCGCGTCGTGCCGGCCGTGCGGGCCAGGACGACCGCGCCGATGGCGTCCCGGTTACAAATCGTGCCCTCGAGTTTCACCCTGAGCCAATGGCCCCCGCCGCCCAAATTGCGCGCAAGCTGTCCGCCGGACTGCCCACTCGACGAAAAGAGATCCAGGTTGCCGTCATCGTCATAGTCCACGACGGCCAAGCCGTAGGAAGGCGGAAGGGCTGACTGCACACCGCTCGCCGCGGACACCTCCACGAAGGGTTGTGTCGTGCCACTCCCGTGGAAGAGGCGGCCGAATTGATAGATGCAGTTGTAATAGAGGTCGAGATTCCCGTCGTTGTCATAGTCGAAGAACTGACCGCCCCATGCCCAGCCTCCCGTGATTCCGTAGTTCTGCGCGACCCCCCAAAACACCCCTCCCGAACTTTGAAAACTCTGGGTGGAGCTATCCCATACGAGCAGGTCATGGTCATTAATGTTCGAGATGAAGTAGTCCCAGTCGCCATCGTTGTGAAGATCGCCCACGGTGATGCACATCGACGCCAGGTGATGGGAAGCCCCCAATGCGGGAGCAATATCCACGAACGTTCCGTCGCCCTGGTTGCGGAAGATCACGTTGTTGCCCGTCGCGTCGCGGGTGGCGAAGATGTCCTGCCATCCGTCTCGATCCACGTCGCAGAACATGGCCGCGTAGGAGGCACCGGAAAGATCGACTCCGGCGGCAACGCTCACGTCGGTGAAATAGCCTCCACCGTCGTTGTGAAACAGACGGTGCGTCGCACCGCCGAAGTTCCATTCCGACACGAAAAGGTCGAGCCAACCGTCGCGATCATAGTCGCCGAACGTCGCGGCGAGACCAAAACCCAACCAGTCGACGCCGCGGGCGGCCGCCTCATTGATGAACGATCCCGTGCCGTCATTGATGAAAAGCATGCACCGGCGCCCCCCGCCCTGGCAGAGAAAGACGTCCTGGTCGCCGTCGTTATCGATGTCCGCGGCGACGCACCCCTGATCCAGGCGGGACGTTCCTCCCCCGGGGACGACGACCTGAGGTGTGAAGGTTCCGTTGCCCTGGTTCACCCAAAGGCGAATAGGGGCGCTCACACCTTCCGGGGCGAAGAGATCCAGGTCGCCATCGCCGTCGAAGTCCGCCCACGCCGCCCCTCGGTTGACTCCCAACGAGGGAGGCAGGGCGATTCCCGCCGAGGCGTTCACATTCACGAACTGGGGAGGCGTCTGAGCTCGCAATGCGAACTGGAGCACGAGGCAAACGAAAAAGACGATTCGGTGATCCATGGGCATCGATTCGGTTCCCCCAACGTGCTCGACGGTCGCCACGGGACAAGGTCTCTGCGGAAGAGTCATCACCGCTTGGGGAGATTCCAGGCATAGCGTCGAGCAACAGGGGCGATTGTAGTCCGGGATCCGCTCCTGAAAAGCCCTTCTCCCGAAGGAATCCCGGAATCTCTTTACCCCGCCGCAAAGGATGCGTCCTCGACTCTGACATCACGCCACCTCGGGCGTCGCCCGGCAACGGAAAACCAAAGAGGAGACCTGCCACAATGAAACTCTTCCCCCGCATCCTTATCTTTGCACTCATCTTTCACGGCCACCTTCACGGTCAGATTCAAGGCCAAACGCTTCTCGTCCCTCACAACGTCAGGGGTCTCCAAGGCGACCTCGGGACGCCCACCGTCCCCGTCGAACTGCCCCTCGCAGCGTCCATGCGCCCCCAGCCCGATGCTTGGAGGGAGTCTTTGAACAGTTACCTGCCCGAGAACGACGCCCTTGAACTCTCCTCCATCATCGCTTTCATGGTGGATATGGAACCCGATCCGGTGTGGAACGATGGGGGCATTGAGGATCAAATCAGTGCGGGAATCCTCTGGATTCAGGGGCCCCCCTCGATCCAGGAACAGGTCGACCAAGCCCTCAAACCTCTCCTGGAACGGCGACAGCGTACTCTCCGGGCCACGGTTCGCTCCCTCGCGAAGGTCGACGAGGCGGAGATCCCCGGCATCGTCCTCGGTCAAAACGACGCCAACACTCTTGCCACCAAGTCGCCCATCACGGTGGCTGTCGACCTGCGCACGGGCCGGACGACGCGCTTGGCGGCGCAGCGCACCCGAGCCTTGGTTGGAGACTATAACGTCGAAGTGGCGGAGAAGTCCGCGATCGCCGATCCCGTGGTGATCGCCATGCCCGAAGGCTTCGAGATGGACCTCAGAGTTCGTCCCGCTCCGGAGGGTAAGCTCTTCGTCGAGTGGACGGCCCGGGCCTCCCTTTCCGACACCCCACTCACCACAGAAACACCCTACGGTCAGCTCTCCCTCCCCCGATGCGACTCACTCATCACCGCGGGCTCCGCCTTGATGACGAACGGAGGGGGCGTGGTTGTGGGAAGCCGCAAAGCGGGAGGCCCATGGCTCCTCACCGTGGACGGCCCGGCCATCGAGAGCGCCGGAATCGAATGTGCTCCCCTGCTGACTCCCCATCGCCACGTCCGACTCCCGGTCACCGTCGGTGTCGTCCCGTCGTCGGGGTCCGACGCGGTGGACGATGACTGTGAAGAGGAGTCCGAAAGCCTCGTCGACTGGGATGCTCTGCAGCAGAACTTGGGGTGCGAGGGCACGGAGTGGGCGGACTGGGACGACGCGATATGGATTCGGAATGACCAGGAACGACTCGCCTCCGGCCGCAAGTCGGCCGCCTCCCTCGTGCAGCAAATCGCCAGGACGGTGGGTGTCGACGTCCGATGGGGGCTTCTGTCGCCCGAGGAAGTGACCGCCTCTGACGCCGCGAGTTTGGCAAAGAAATTGGATCACACGGGCCGCCTCTGCGGCCGGTTGGGCGACGATCTGCTTCTCGTGGCCGGAAAGGAACAGAACTATGTCCGCGACTACGACGTGGAGATCGCCTCCGACTCCCAGATCGGCGATGTGATCGTCTCCACACTCTTCGAGGGGCTCGGTCTGAGACTCCGTGTCGATGAGGCCCCGAACGCCCGTGCTCTTCTGACCGGCGACCTCGCCTTCCAACTCGTCCAGCCGATCGCTGAGTTCACCCCGAGCGAACCGTCGAAACTGGGGCCGGTGCAGACGCCGATGACACGCATGGTCACCGCCAATCCGCGGGCGAGCATGGCCGCCGACGCCTGGCACGTTCTCCACGTGGGAAGCCTGGGCCCTGAAGCCCCCTCGTTCGTGATCGTCGTACGCCCCCGACTCTGAGCCGGGGCAAGAAGGCTTGCGACTCGAGGCCGCGCCCGCCATCATGTCGGGCGTGGCCTCGGACCCTTTGAAAAACGTCGACGACCAAACCCTCCTCGACGAGGTGTGGAGGCGATTCGGTGCCAGCTGGTGCTCGTTCTCCAGCGGCGTGCGCTCGCCCGGTGAATGTCCCATCTGCCATGAGACCGTCCCGCTCACCCGCCACCATCTGGTCCCTCTGGCCCGCCGGCGTGGCATCGAGCGCGAGGTGAAGCGGCGCTACGTGAAGCTCTGCCGGCCCTGCCACGACTTGGCCCACCGCATCTGGGGGCCGGGACACGACTACGCGGGCCCTGAAGACAGGGAGATCTTTGTGCGCGACCTCCAGCTCCACTGGAAGGGCGACGCCTCTTCGCATTGAACCCGGCGCGCGGGGTCACTCCCAGATCGCTGTCTCGAAACGCCCCTCCGCGGTGGCGATCCCCCGAAACATTCCAGGCGAGTTGAAGACGGTGGCGATCTCCCCTGTCCGGGAGACGGCGATCACTCCCCCATCCCCCGGATTCAACCTGTGAAAGACGACCTGCCGGCATGCTTCCTCGAGGCTCTCCCCCCCGAACTCCATGCGAGCCGCGATACTCCGCGCCACGGTGTGCCGGATGAACTGCTCACCCGTGCCCGTGCCGGAAACCGCGCAGCTGCGATCATCCGCGTAATTTCCGGCGCCGATGATCGGGCTGTCTCCGATGCGACCGAATCGCTTGTCCGTGAGACCGCCCGTGGATGTGGCGGCCGCCAGGTGCCCGGACGCATCCAACACGACGCACCCCACCGTCCCCTTCGCCCCCTCCTTCCGCAGGCGCTTCTCGATCTGCTCGCGGCGCCTCGGTGTGTCGAACCAGGTGTTCGGCACCCGTTCCACCCCCACGGTGTCCGCGAAACGCTCGGCGCCCTCGCCCCCGAAGAACACGTGCGGACTTCTCTCCATGACCTTGCGGGCGAGAGTGATGGGATGCCTGACCGTCGTCGCGCCCGTCACCGCCCCGCAGGCGAGAGTCCGACCGTCCATGATGGAGGCATCCAGCTCATGCTTCAGGTCGTGGGTGAACACGGCCCCCTTTCCCGCGTTGAAGTGAGGATCGTCCTCGAGGAATCTCACGACCCTCTCGGCGACGTCGACCGCGGTTTCCCCGGCCTCCAATGCGCTGGCCCCTTGACGAAGCGCCTGCCGAAGCGAAGCGAGATAGCCTTCGCGGACCGGGTCGGGCATGGACTTCGAGATCACGCCCGCTCCCCCATGGATGACGATGACCCAACGATGAGCCCGCCCGACAACGGCGGGGTCGTCACCCCGCGGGTGGGGATGAGTGCACGATACGGCGAAAACGATGAGAAGAACGAGCGGAATGATTCTCGGCATGGCGCCCCCTTTTCGAAGGCTCATCCTATCACGGTTCCTCGTCCTCAAAGGGAGGCTCGGGCCACAGATTCTCCGGCAGAGAAACCGCGGCGGATACCTCGTCCAGCAGTTCCCGCAGGACGGCCAACGGGAGGGAAGCCCCGGCCAAGATCTCCGCCAGCCGCGAATCGGCCTCGTCGCCAAAAACTCGCTTCAGGTCCCGCGTGTCGACGTCCGCAACGAGCGCCGTGAGAGCCAAGAGCAAATCGTCACGGGGGAGTTTCGAGAAGGGCTCGATCGTGACCAAGGGGGTCGCGTCGCCGTAGGCGGCCAGCAACTCGGTCACGGCCGCTCCGACGGGTTCGGCGGCCTCGAGATCTCCTTTCCCGAGCCGGGCGTCCAGCCCAGCCAAGGCTCGCTCGGTCAAGGCCCGTGACCGAGCGCCCTCGCGCGTCAGATGCCAGGCCAGGTCGAAGACGGGCGACACGACCCGCTCGACGACCAGGTAACGGGCCTCCGCGTCCCCATTGAGGGCTCGGTCGACCAGACTCGGGTACTTCTTCGACATCGCTTGCTCCGATTGGCCACACGCTCGTGGCTCGCATCCTCTATAATCCCGCCGGTTCGCTCCACGTCAACGAGGCCGCGCGAGGCGTCCATGCTCTTCAATTCCGTCGAGTTCCTGGTCTTCTTCGCCAGCGTGTTCCTGCTCTTCTACGTCATTCCCAAGACATGGCAATGGGGGCTGCTTCTGGGGGCGAGCTGGTATTTCTACGCGGCGTGGAAATGGCAGTTCATCTTTCTTCTCCTCACGTCGACCCTCGTCGACTACTTCGCGGGACTGGGAATCGCCGGCACGGAGAATCGCCCAAGGAAGCGCGCACTGCTTGCGCTGAGTCTCGTCGTCAACCTGGGGTTGCTCTTCTACTTCAAGTACGCAGGCTTCTTCACGGACGTGGCGAGGCAGATGGTGGCGGACGACGAGATCTCTCGCATCATCCCCAATCTCAACCCTCTTTTGC
>DRQF01000093.1 GCA_011369445.1 Planctomycetota bacterium
GCCTCGGCGGCAACGAATGGCCTTGGTCCTTCATCGCTACGAGGGACTCAGCTTGGCGGAGATCGGTGAAGTCATGGGGCTCCGCATGGGGGCTGTGAAATCGCTGCTGAATCGGGCGCGAGAATCCCTCAGACGACGTTTGGCCGGTGACCTGGAGCTGTATGCGCCGGCACGTCGGGAAGTTTCGGAGGTAAGACGATGACGGATAGGAATGAATCGCATGCATGGAAGCGAGACGATCCGGAACTGTGGGACCTCCTCGAGGTTGATGCCGCGCCGGAGGCCCTGCCCGACGATTTCGTGAGCCGCTGCGTGGCCACGGCGCGGAGTGCAGCCCTTCGGCCTGGGCCGTGGGTCCGCGTGGCGATCGGAACCGGCGTGATTGCCGCGGGTTTACTCCTGTGGTGGGGGACGAGTCGCCAAGGACGCGACACGGACCCTGGACCTGCCGATCGCACCCTGACGACCCCGGACAGCGTGATCGAGGACGTGATCGATCGGCTGGAGGGGCTTACGGACTTGGACATCCTCTCCCTCGACCTCGAGGGAGCGGAAACGGTGGGAGACGATTTTTTCGGAAGTTGACATGCGGAACCTCGGTGTGACGATTCTTCTCTTGGCGGCTCTTGTGAGCCCGGCTGCCGGCCAGAGGCGGCCTCTCGGCCCGCCTCCCGTCGGGCCGCGCTCACGCCATGCTCCCGAGCAACGTCGCGCGTTCCACCATGACGCCGTCCGTGCTTTCCGCGAACTGGTCAAATCGCGTGAGAGCGAGGCGACTCTCGTCCGACGCTTCGATCGCATTGCTTACGAAGTTTCGGCGAGAGCGAGCGAGGAAGATCTCGAGCGCCTCCGGCGCTTGTCCCCCGCGAAGCGTGTTCAAGCCATCCTTGACCTGTGGGACGCGCTCCTCCGCCGCCAGGACGATGATTTCCTGGCCGGTCTTTCCGAGTCCGAAGCCAAGGAGTTGCGGGCGCTGGATCCGGCGTCGCGCCGCCGCCGCATTCGCGAGTTGCGGGCCGAGGATGTCCTTGAGCGCGCCATCAGGTTGGCGCTGACCGAGGGGGTCATCTCGGAGGAAAAGGCCCAGGCCCTGCGCGAAACCGCGGTGGAAGAGAAGCCCGTCGCCGCCCACCGCCTCTACAAGACGACCTTCTTGACGGTTTGGCGGGATCGCATCACGCCTCCCGAGCGAAGCCGTCTCGAAGCCCTGCCTCCGGCCGAGTTTTGGCGGGATCCCGTGGTGCGACGATTCCGCCTGCGAGGGTTTCTTTCCAAGCAGGACGAGGTCGCTTTGCGCAAGCTCTCGCGTGCTCAGCGCGGACAGCTTCTGGAGGCGCTGCGCTCGGGAGGGGGATTGCAGGCGCTGCGCAAAGAAGGTGTCCTCGGTGCGGAACTCGTCGCCAAGTTGTCGTCTCTGGACCCGGAGGACATGCGTTTTCTGGGATTCCAATTGGAGCGCGTCGTCTTCCGGCGCCGCCCCTTGCTGGGGTTGCCGCGATTCCTCATGAAACGGATGACCATGGAAGAGCGCCGTGCTTTTCTCACCATGTCCTCCGAGGAACGGTCGAAGTTCCTGAGCCGTCGCTTTCCGAACCTGGACCTCGAGGCTTTCAAGGTGCGAGAGGAGGCCGCGCGGCGCCTGGAGGCGCTCCTCGAGACTCTGCCGCCCCAGATTGCCGACCGCGTCCGCCGCCCGGGCCGGGGGCCGCTCCGCGCCGCCCTCGAGCGTTGGTTTCGGAATGAACCGTCCAAGGTGGGAGAAATCCTGGATCTTTTGAAGACCTTGCGCCCCCCTCGTCGTTCTGGTCCCGGCCATCCACCGGGGCCGCGCCCTCCCCGGCGGCGCTGAATCTTGCTTCCTTTGGATTCACCCCACATCCTTCACGAGAGACGTATAATCCACCGGTCGACGTGCTGATGGACCGCTCGTGAAAGGAGCGCACCGTGATTTCCTCCGTGCCCACCGCGGGATCCCGAGCTTTCAAGCTCGCGGCCTTCCTCCCTCTCGTCCTTGCTCTGCTCTCGTTTGACACGGTTTCTCCGAGTGTTCAGGACAAAGACGCGGAGATT
The DNA here is from genome assembly GCA_011369445.1 of Planctomycetota bacterium. GTDB lineage: Bacteria > Planctomycetota > DRQF01 > DRQF01. The sequence continues at coordinate 2,071 of DRQF01000093.1, forward strand.
CGTGCGGCCTACGAGAACGTGGCGAAGCTCCGTGCCGCCATGAATGGCGAAATGACCGATGAGCAGCGCCGGGAGAAGATGATCCGTTACGAGGATGCGGCGAGATCGTTCATCGAAAAGTACAAGGGTACGCCCGGCATCGTTCAGGGACACTTCGACCTCGGGCGCGCCTATCTGGAGGTCTTCGATCCGGAGGATGCCGCCAAGGAGTTCGAGGCCTATCTGAAGTTGGCGCCCAAGGGAGCCGACGCCGACAAGGCGATGCTCTTCCTCGGGGATTCTTATCGGGCCACGATGCAGTTGGACAAGGCGGAGGCGGTCTACCGTCGTTTCGAGAGCGCGTTTCCCAAGCACAAGGATCTGGCTTACGCCAAGCTCGGGTTGGCGACGACGAAGGTTCTTTCCCTGGACTTCCGCGGAGCCGAGGCCATCTACCAGGACATCCTCGCCCACTTCGCCGATCATCGGGTGGCTCCGGATGCCTCGATGCAGCTTCTCACCACCTACTTGCGGGATTTCAAGTATGACCAGGCCCGTGACCTGTTGAAGACCTTGGAGTCAAGTGCCAAGGACGCGCCTGAGTTGCTCTACATCGGCAAGCAGCTGGAGATCCTCGGCAAGCCCGCCCCCGAACTCGTCGGCATCCAAGCCTGGGCCGGCCCGCCCGGTTCCAGCATCGAACGAATGCGGGGCCGCGTTCTGGTCCTCTGCTTTTTCATGATGAAGAACATTCCCAGTGCGCGCACCCTGCAATGGCTGTCCAAGATGGAACGCGATCTCGACGCGGAAGGCGTCACCGTCTGGGGACTCTCGAAGGCCTACAAGTCCGCCAAGGGCGTGCGGACGTTGGACTGGGAAACCCGTTGGTTGCAGCGCTACCGCGAGAATCCGGAATTCGTGATTCGGCAGGAGCTGAGTCTCACGGACACGGTGATCCAGCAGCAAAAGGAGTTGTTCGACTCCTTGAAGAAGCCCATCACCGTCTCTCTCGCGCTGACGAAGGACTTCACGAACCACAGGGCCTACAAGGTGCGCCGCGTGCCCTGCGTCATCGTCATCGACAAGAAGGGGCGCGTGCGTCTCATCGAAGAGGCGGGCCAGCCGGAGGGCGGATTCGTGGATCGGCTCATCCGCAAGACGGTCAAGCGGTTGGCGGTGGAATGAGCATCGGCCTCAGGTGAACGCGCCGGTGGGCGAGGCGGCCTACTTCGTGATCTTCGGTTGCCACCACAGCTCCCATCCCTCGCCTTGCGAGGAGCAAGAGGGCGTTCATGATCGACTTCGACGCCGCCCTGTTGCGCGGCAGTTCGCAAGCGATGACGCGGGCGCCGGCCCGCAGGCTGCGAGCGAGAGCCAAACGCCATCGGCCGTCCGATGAGAGACAGGCGGCCATCGCGGAGAGTTCGCGTTCCATGAACGGTCGGAGGAGGACGACGAACGGCTGCAGCTCTTCCGCCGGGACGGGCCGTCCCCCTCGCAGCACCCGGCCGTGGAGGGGGGTCTCGATCCCCGCGACGAGGTTCAAGGTCGTGCTCTTGCCCGACCCCTGCGGCCCGACGAGGGCCAGCACCTCCCCTGCATGAATATCCAGTTCCAGGTCATGAACCGCCGTGACATGCCGACGGTCAACTTCGTAGGCATGGTGCACCCGCGAGAGCGAAAGGAGCGGGGTGCCTGTGGGGCTGCAAGCTTTCACGCCGTCCGTTGTCGATCGTTCGGAACCCCCGCGCGAGGGAAGTCCGCAACCGAGATGCCGTCCTATATCGCCAGAGTCTCTCATGCCGTGCCCCTCCTATCGAGGAGCTGCCGGGGACCTTACGCAGATTCCGGCGCGACACGACGTCCGGCTCGCCCCGAACCGATCTCTCACGGGGCGCCGAGTAGCACCTTGCCCGTCTTCTTGGCCCCGAAGAGATCCTCGATCTCGAGAGTGACGAGGAACGGCGGGACGTAGTCCGCTCGGTTTAGGATCTGGAACTGGAATTCATACGCGCCCATGTCCTCGTAGGGCTCCCCCTTCTCCGTTCGGGCGTCGCCCCGATGGAGTTCCCCGAAGGGGAGCACGGTCATCGGTGCCTCGACGGCGTCCATCACGGTGGCTTTCCAGTCACGAATCCCCTGGAAGGCGATGAGGTCCACCTGAAGATCGAAGTGAAACACGTCGCCGGCGGCGAGGTCCCAACCGGGAGACGTCAAGGCCAAGGGCCGGTCCACGACGAAGACGCCGATCCGCTCCCGCCGGCCTCTCCAGAGGGCTTCGACCTGCAAGTCCTGATTCAGCATCTCCGTGACGTTCCGAATACGGAAGTCGAATGTCGTGCGCACCCTCGCTACCCGGTATCTCCGATAGATCTTGGACTGGAATTCCAGCTCGGTTCTCTGACCGACGAACTCAACCGCGGTGGCGAGCGGATGGCCGTCGAAACCGTTCAGCAGCGAGACGCTGGGGATCTCTTCGGTGAGATCGTCCTGACTCGGTCCATTCTCGGTTGCTTCGTAGCGGAGCCCCCTCACGGTTTCGAGAGAAAAATGGGGGCGCGTGCCGGTCGCCTCGATCTCTTTCCAATAATTGGGGGAGCTCCTGCGTTCCGCGGCGACCATTCCCACGGTTCGTGAGCCCCGGATGAAAAACGTGAGGGATCGGGTCTCGGCGACGCGCTCCATCGACTTGACCTCGAGAGGATCGGGCGCGATTGCCCCTTCGTCGGCGTCCCGAGGGAGCGTCTCGGCCCCGCGGGGGCCGCGATCGCGCTCGGATGACTCCGTCTCGGCCCCCCTGCGCCTGTGGGCGCTCGACGCTGCCGTTACGGCGAGGGGGCCGGGGTCCATCAGTCGTTCAGACGATGGCGCGTCGCTTCTCGCCAACGCGAAGAAAGCGGTCACGAGAGCGATCAGAAGCACGACGAGGACGACCGCGACGAGCCCGGACCCCGACGTTTCGGACTGTCTCGTCATGCTCCGGATCTCCTCTCGACCCGACCCCCTTGGGCCCACCGACCAAGTGCCCCACCCTTCCCTCGGACGCCGTGAATCTCCGGTGGTAACTCGGAATCCCCCCGAATGACCGCCACGAGCCGCAAGAGTCGGATTGGCCTCCGAGGGGGCTTCGGGCAAAGGCCTGGAGCGCCCCGAAGAATCCTACGTGGTCGTGCGATTCCAGATGGTGGAGAGGCCGAAGTTCCAAGCAGAGCTCTTGCGGCCTGAGAGCTGGGCCGGGGCTCAGCGCCTCGCCGTGGGCGGTCTCTTCCGCCTGGAGACCTCCGATGCCGCGTTCAGCGGGTTCGCAAAGATCCTCGCCATCACGCCTTTGGGGTCCAGGCCTCCCCCCGTCGCGGGGGAAGTCACCGGACGCTTCCGGTCCTTCACCCGTCGGCTCACCACGGTCGCCTTCGACGGCGCGGCCGCGCCACTGGTGGGCACGCCCCACCATCC
>DRQF01000094.1 GCA_011369445.1 Planctomycetota bacterium
AATGGTGCCGGACGTGGATTGGGCCTTGAAGATGTAGGGACCGATGCGGACCTCTTGGGACCAGTAGGTTATCCGCGCGTCGCAGGTGATCGCCACGGTGGACCACGCGGAGGACGTGCGATGGAGCATGTCCTGATCTGTAAGCTCCAAGACTGACTTGGTGGCCCAGTAAGGAAACGGCGAGAGTTGGGCCGGAGCTTCCTTCTGCGTCAATCCGGTGAGCAAGAGAGTGAGGAGCAAGAAGAGACGTGTCGGACGTGAGATTCGCAGATCATTCACAGGTTCCACTCCGATTCGATGGCGGCGATTTTCGTCTGGTTCATCGCATCCGTATTCATGGCGTCGGCGAGCCAGTTGTTGCACGTGTTCATCTGGGCCGGCGATGCGTTCATGTACGATAGACCTGGTCCTAGGCGCGAGATCGAAGTCACGGCGTCATGACTATACCTCCGAAGGGCTTCCAGGTGACGACGCATCGCCTCCGAGTTCGCCAGGGGAATCCCGGCGGCGCACCGCGTCTCCAAGCGGCAGAGCTGCGCATGGACCGCTTTGACCTCTTCGACGCCGGAACTCCAGATGTTCTTGCAGATCCTCTTCAATAACGGGGTGTCGGCGTCGGGCACCATCCTCCCACGCCTCCCCGCCGCCCCCGCTCCACCGGCGATCATTCACCGTGGCACGCGCGTGCCGCGGCAACGCATCGCATTGCCTGGGGACGTGGCGCCCCATCTTCTGGACTGACGACGTCCCCGTCGTCCTTTTGCCGCCCCCGCTCCTTCTCCTGGATTAACGACGTCCCCGTCGTCCTCCTGCCGGCCCCGCCCCATCTTCTGGATTGACGACGTCCCCGTCGTCCTTTTGATTGCACCGGCTTTCGCTTGGCGTCGCACCGTCCTTCCGCGCTTCCGCGTCGCCCCCCGCTCCACCGGCGATCATTCACCGTGGCACGCGCGTGCCGCTGCGTCACCACCGCTCGGTGAGCCACGCCCATGGGTCCCAGCCCTTGGAAGGGTGCGCACTGCTGAACCGCCATGTGTCGGGGCGATTGCAGAGACCAGCCTTCACGGGATTGTCGTGAATGTCGTCGATGGTCCGCCCAGTGTGACGACCATCGCGCATGTACCCGTCGAAAAAATCCTGCTGCAACGATCCGAGGGCGCCCCGTCTCCATGAGCGGTGCGTGGCGGTGGGCTGGGTGGAGGGGTGGAGCCGGGAGGGAGGCGCAGGGGAGGCACGACGGTCGAGGAGCTGGTGAAACCGTGTGCCACTCGTACGGGGCGGGGGCGCCCCGTCTCCATGAGCGGTGCGTGGCGGTGGGTTGGGTGGAGGCGGGAAGGGAAGCGCAGGGCGCCCCGGCTCCATGGGGCCCCGGTCAGGGTTTGCGGGGGGTGTCGAGGAGCTTGTAGCGGCCGCGGCCAAGCTGCATGACGATGGCGTAGTGGGCGGTGACGAAGGCGGGGCCCCACGTGCGATCCGTGCGGCCGCCGAGAACGGAGGATTCCTTGTTGGGGCGATAGTCGAACGCACCGCCCACGCCGCGGGAGGCCATGAAGAAGGGGCGCCACATCTTCCAGTAGGCCTTCCTCGACTTCTTGCCGATCAAGGCCGACGCCAGGGCACCATTGAGCATGTGCATCGTCGCGCAGGCGTGACCCTCGTGAAGCTCCGCCATGCCGCGTTCGTAGAACTTCGCCATGGCGGCGGTGTCACGACCCTTCCGCCCGCATTGGCGGAAGGCCCAGTACGCTCCCGCCGTGCGTCCGGGGTCGCCGTGCCCCGCCTGCCCGGGCTTGGGCGAATACGCTACGCCTCCGCCGGACGTGCATTTCTTCACCCATTGAATCCCCTTCAAGAGCTTCGCGCGATCCACCTGGAGCCCCGCGCGCTCGGCCATCCCCATGGCGGCGAGCGTGAAGTTGCTCATGATCTCGAGCTCCAGGTAGCCGAGGGCATTGGGTCCTCCGGGACCGTGGGCCCAACCGCCGCTTTGCTCCTGGTTGGCCGCGATCTGATCCACCATGCGCTTCAAAGCCTTCATCCATGAGGCCTTCTTCTTGTGCTTCACCAACTCGGCCAGGAAGATCGCCCCGTAGCCGAGGCTCCAGTTGGTCTGATTCCAGTTGGCGCCGCCACCCGTAGCGGCCGGTCGCATGCCCATCGAACGTTCCTTGCCGGCGTTCTTCATCACGAATTCCGCAGCGTTGTTGATGTTGCGTCCATAGCGCTTCCACCCCTGGGGGTCGCCCAGCCAGGCCAGGCCGGCGAGTGCCGCCGTCGCCACCGCGTGGTTCATATTCGCCGCCTGTTTCGAGAACTGGCCGTCACCGGTCTGCTCTTTCTTCAGATAGTCGAGGGCGGCCCGGAGAATGGCATCACACTTCTTGCATTTCTCGGGGCAACTGCGGGCGTGCGACCCCAGATGTTTCACGGGGATCGTTTTCTTCTCCGTCTTCCCCTTGGTGGTTTCGACGGTGAGAACGAGCTTGCCTTTCTTCTTGGCCTCGGCGGCTTCCACCGCGGCCTCGAAAACGAGCATCACGGCGTTTCCGTCGCCCGCGAGCTTCTTGCCCCCGACCTTTTGGATCACGTCGCCCACGCGGAGTTTGCCCTTGGCCGCGGGGCCCTTGTCGGCCACGGTCGTGACTTTGATCCAGCCTCCACTCAGGACCTCTCCGACCGCCTCGATGCCACCGAGGGGGTAGATGTGAGGGCTCTCTTTTCCGAAGCGTCCCTGGGCGCGCGCCTCCGGCGTCGCCGCGAGGACGAGGGACAGACAGACGAAGATCCAGCGCATGATGGTCCTCTCAAAGAATTCGCGAGACGGGAGCGGGTGCCGAGGGTGTGAGAAGGATAAGGACTGCTCGCAACGGGGGCCAGAGAATTCGCGCTTCCTTGGACTCACTCGAGATTGGCAAGGAGGGAGCGGGCTGTCTGGGCGAGGTCGTCGTCGGGAGACGCGGAGAGGAATTCCTTCAGCACGCGCCGACCGCGGACGAGAAAACCGAGCGCAATCCACGAGCGGGCTTTCAACCAGACCGCGGACCGGAAGCTGCTTGGGTGATCATGCAGCCCCTGGAGAATCGTCCGCGGCGCGGCGTCGAGAATGGTCTCGAAGGAGGCCAGGCGGTCTGCATCCTCGGCCAGCTGTGTGAGTTCGTCCCTCGGCTGTTTCTTGCCCAGCACGTCCGCCACTCTTGCCGCCGCGCGAAGCATCGAAGCGGCGTCGGAGTAGCGCGCTTGTTCGGCCTGCGTGGTCCCCAGCTCCTGACGGATGCGCAGCTCCATGCGCAGAAGGTCCTCGGTCCTCGGGGCCAGGACGTCGTGGCTCTCGATCTGAGCTCGAGCGGCTTCCAACTTCGCCAGAGCTTCCTCGACCTTACCCTGGGCGAACGCGGTGGCGGCCTGTTGGAACTGGGCTTCGAAGGCCTGGCGGAGCGCCTGCTCTGTGCGCGAGCGAAGGGTACGACGCGCAGCGTCGACGATGCGCTTGACGGCCGGGCGCTCCGGTGCATCCGGTGCGAGAAGGGCGGCCGCCGACTCCGCCAAGCGGATGGCCTCGTTGGGGTCGGTGGCGTCGCGAGCTCGAGCTAGAAGGTCGAGGGCTTTTTTCCGCGTCTCACGGGCGGCGTCTGTTTGCCGGTCCGCCGGTGGAACGATCGGGGAAGGGGGGGGCGTCTCCTTGCCGGAGTCCTTGGGCGGAGTCGCAGGTGTGGGGCTGCCGGGGTCTCTTTCCGGAAGGATGTTTTTCCAGAATGCGCGTCCCTTGGGTGTCATGGAGAGACCGCCCAGAACGACCGCGACGATCAGAAAGGGGATGAGGAGGCCCCGCTTCTTGGGGGGAGTTTCCGGCTTCGAGGGACCGATGTAGGTATCCTCTTCCATGGGGGTCATGGCCGCTTCGATGGCTCGGAGGACATCGGCTGCGGACTGGTAGCGGTCGGCCGGTTCCTTCTCGAGACAGCGCAACAGCACCCGTTCGAGGGCCGGAGGTACGTGGGGCGCCAAGTGGCGGATGGGGGGGGGCGCCTCGGAAAGATGACGTTCCATCACCCGTTCCGACGTGAAGACGTTCTGGCCAGCCAAGAGCTTGTAGGACATGCAGGCGAAGGCGTAGATGTCCGAACGGATGTCCGGGCGTTCGCCTCGCCACTGTTCGGGAGCCATGTAGGCGGGCGTGCCCGTGAGGACTCCGACGACCGTCTTTTCACCGGAAAGTTGGCTGCTCAGGTGGGCGACCCCGAAATCGGTGAGCTTCAGGCGTCCGTCGCGGGCCACGAGAACGTTCTGGGGCTTCAGGTCGCGGTGGATGATGCCTGACCGATGAGCCGCGTCGAGGGCCGCGAGGATTTGCCGCGCATAGGTGAGATAGCGCTCGACCGAAACACGCCCGCATTCCTTGATCACCTTGTCGAGGCTCACGCCGTCGACGAGTTCCATGGCGATGAACGGACGCCCCTTCCAGAATCCGCACTCGTAGATGGTCACGGCGTTGGGGTGATTGAGACGCGCGGCCTTGCGGGCTTCGGCCAGGATCTCCCGCGCGCCTTTTTCATCCGCGGCGCGGTGAGGGAACTTGATGGCGACGGGCCTTTGGAGGTGGTTGTCGAAGGCCCGGCAGACTTCTCCCTGGGCACCTTCGCCCAGCACCTCGATCAGGGTGAATCGTTCCGCCGGCTGCTCGATCTCTCCTGGCGGGGCGGAGGCTCGAGTCGGCGGGTCTCCAGGGGGGCGGGGGGGCTTTCCCGCCGGGGATGCATCGCCCGAGAAGACGGTTTCCTCTTCGTCGGGGATCTCTGGGGGGTCCTCAGGCATGGGGCCGGCGCCAAATCGAGATTGGGGAGGAACTTTGGTCCTCCCCGTTGTCGTCCGTCAATTCGTTTCCAGAAGCTCCGCCAATCGCAAAGCATCGGGGCCCTGACGCAACCGCTCGAAGGCGGCGGCTTCGAGCTGGCGCACGCGTTCCGCGGAAACGCCGATCTCCTTGCCGATCTCGCCGAGCGTGCATGGACGGTCCGAACCGATGCCGAAACGCATGCGAAGAATCTTCTGGTGCCGCTCCGGCAGCGTCATCAAGGACTCGCGGATCAGCTCACGGATGTCGTCCTGGATGACCTCCTGCTCGGGGGCCACCGCGTTCTTGTCGCCCACGAGGTCGCCGAGGCGAGTTTCGTCGTCCGGGCCCGACTCGAGGGAGAGGACCGGGCGATTCACCGTGGGGTTGGACAGCATGTTGTCCAGCCTCTGGCGAGCTTCCCCGGGGCCGTTGTTTTCGTACTCCTCCATCATGGCCTCCCGTTGGGCCTTGCGGAGGTTTTGGGTCACGTTGACCGGGAGGCGAATCGTGCGGCTCTTTTCCTCGAGCGCCCGCAGGATCGCCTGACGGATCCACAAATAGGCGTAGGTCGAAAAGCGCACGGAGAATCGCGCCGAGAAGGATTCCGTGGAACGGATGAGCCCCAAGTTCCCTTCCTGGATGAGTTCGACGTAGGCCATCGGTCCGCCTTCAAATTTTCGGGCGACCGAAAGAACGAGCCTCAGGTTGCGCTCGATCA
>DRQF01000095.1 GCA_011369445.1 Planctomycetota bacterium
CTCTACCTCGTCGTCTTGAGTTTCGTGCCTGGCCCTGTTGGCGTGGCGGCGTCGGCAACACTCGCAACGATAGCCATTGCCCGATTCTACAGAGATCCAACCCTCAAGAATGGGGTGCTGGCGGCTGTCGAGAGCTTGCCGCTCGTCGCAAGACTCATAAAATTCATTCGTGGGGTACGTCTCGCAAAGGGGAGACTGAAGTTTCCCGGGAAGAACCCCGCCAAGCCGCCGAAGGGGTTCGAGTGGCGCGGGAAGCCGGGTTCGAAGCCAGGATCGAAAGACGGAAACTGGTACAACCCGAGGACGGGTGAGTCGCTGCGGCCCGACCTGGATCATCCTGGTCCGATTGGACCGCACTGGGATTATCGAGATCCGTCGGGCAACTGGCATCGGATTTTCCCGGACGGAAGTCAGGTGTCGAAGTGATGGACCGTGCGAACAAGCCGTTACCCAACGACTGGCGCCGGCAGGGGCAGGAGCGGTATCTCAGGGGAGTACGGCTGATCCCCCGGGCATACCGTCCTTATCGGCCGGGGTGGGAGCATGATCACTGCGAGTTCTGTGGAGCGAAGTTCTCATGCCACGAAGGTGACCTGAAGGACGGATACTCGACGGAAGACGGTTATCACTGGCTCTGTGCTCAGTGCTTTGCCGACTTCAAGGACGAGTTCGCCTGGGAACTTGGTGAGGAGGTCCCGGAGGAACCGGGCTGATAGACGGGGCCACAGGCAACTCCTCGGCTGCTCGTGATTCAGTCAGCCAGCGAGGCCGGCGAGGAGGAGCAGATGGGAGGCGGACGCGTTCTTCATGGGCGGGGAGAATGGGGCGCGGGGGTCAGCATGTCGGCTGGCTTCTTGCGTCCTACGGCGGATCACGATCAGCAGGGAATAACTCATTGGCGGACTAAGCCATTGGCGTAGAATCGGCGATGAGATTCGAATGGGACGACTGCAAGAGCGCCTTCAATCAGGCGAATCGCGGCGGAGCATCTGAAGATCATCAAAGAGAACTTACAACCCGCATCGTGAGGGGCAGTGATCGCACGCGAAACGAGATCTCACCTTCAAGCTCAGAGCCCGTGCGACGGGGGGTCCCACTCGGGGCGGAGACGGGATTCATGAGACGCACCGGAGGCGAGCCTTGGCAAGGAGTGGGGATGGCGCTGGCGTGCGCCGTCCTCGTTGTCGGTCTCGCGGGCTGCGGCGACGCCGGAGGAGGTGGGATGGATGCGGGCGGAGCGGTGGCGGAATTCCATCGGATCGGAAACCTGATGGTGGCGCCGGCGGAGTTGGACTTCGGGCGCATTCGCAGCGACGAGCCCGTGGAAGGGGTTTTTCATCTGCGATCGAGCGGGGGGACGCGCACGATCGACAAGGTCGAGGCCACCTGCGGATGCACGGTCGTCGAACCCTCCACGAAGCGCCTCACTCCCAACCGCACCGTCGACGTGGTGGTTCGTCTGAACCCCCGAGGACGTTCCGGCCCCTTCCAGAAGTCCGTGATCATTCGTTTGAAGGGGGAAACGGGGCAAGGCGTCTCGCTGGCGGTGAAGGCCAAGATCGAGCCCGTCCTCGACGTGGGGCCACGGGCTTTGCGTTTCGCTGGCCTTCGCCCCGGCGCGCGGCCGAAGCCCCTCACGGTGCGAGTTTCCAGCCTCCACGAGGATTTCGAAGTGGGTGAGGGGAAAATCGAGGGGGAGGGCTTTCGTCTCGTCGCCCGCAAGGGCCCCCGGACGGTGGGGGACGCACCCCGTTTCCAGCGCAAGGAGTTCACGTTCATCGTCGGATTCGACGGGGCGAAGGAGCCCGGTCGTTACCGGGGCTTGCTCCGCTTCCGTTGCGCGGATGACCGGGAACCCGAGATCCGCATCCCGCTCATCGCCGATGTGGAGTATCCCATCCTGGTCCGTCCCCTGCGACTCACCTGGGCTCTCGGCGCGGAACCCCAGAAGATCCGGCAGCCCATCCGTCTTCTGAGGAGAAAGGGCGGACGCCTGAAGATCCTCACATCGAAAGTCGAGTGGCCGACCGAGGATTCCTGGCGTCTCAAAGAGCTAGCGGGAGACCCCGCCCTTCCTCAGGTGAAGACGCTCGTGCTGGAAGGCCGCCTTCCGGCGCTTGCCGATTTCGATGGGCCCGTCCGCACGGAGGGGCGCATCATTCTGACGGTGGACGCGGAGGAACAATCCGAGATCGTGATCCCTCTCGTGCTCTACGCCCGTCGCTGACTGCCGGCGGGCCCCTCTCAGAAGTCGTAGAGAGGGTGGGCGCGAAGGATCTCCGCGACCGCGCCCTTCACCTCTTGCGTCGTGGCGTCGTCGTCCGGCTTGGCGATGAGGCGGTCGATCAGGTCCACGATGGCGCGGAAGTCGTCCTCGTTGAACCCGCGCGTCGTCATGGCCGCCGCGCCGAGGCGGATGCCGCTGGTGACCATGGGGCTCCGGTCGTCGTAGGGGACCATGTTCTTGTTCACGGTGATGCCGGCCGCGCCCAGCAGGCGCTCCGCCTTCTTGCCGCTCACCCCCTTGTTGCGGAGGTCCACCAAGATGAGGTGGTTATCCGTGCCGCCGGAAACGAGATCGTAGCCCCGCTCGCAAAAGGCCTCCGCCATGGCCTTGGCGTTGGCGATCACCTGCCGCCCGTAGGTTTCGAATTCCGGCTTGAGCGCCTCGCCGAACGCCACGGCCTTGGAGGCGATGACGTGCATGAGCGGTCCACCCTGACAGCCGGGGAAGACCGCGGCGTCCAGAAGTTCGGACATCATCTTCGTTCGGCCGGACTTGGCCGCCACCTTGCCCAAGCGGTTCTCGGTGTCGCGACCGAGAAGGAGCATGCCTCCTCGCGGTCCGCGCAGCGTCTTGTGAGTCGTCGTGGAGACGACGTCGCACAGGGGTAGGGGGTCTCTCAGAAGCCCCTTGGCGATGAGTCCCGCCGTGTGAGCCATGTCCATCCACAAGAATGCCCCGATCTCGTCGGCGATGGCGCGGAAGGCCTCGTAGTCGAAATCCCTGGGGTAGGCGCTGGCGCCGATGGAGATCATCTTCGGGCGATGCTCGAGGGCCTTGGCTCTGACCTCGTCCATGTCGATGCGGCCGGCCTGGGGGCCGTCCTTGCGCACGCGATAGTGGATCGCGTGGTAGGTGATGCCCGAGAAGTTCACGGGACTGCCGTGGGTGAGGTGGCCCCCGTGGGAAAGGTCGAGGCCCAAGAAGGTGTCGCCGGGTTCGAGGAGGGTCAGATAGACGGCGGCGTTGGCCGAGGCGCCCGAATGGGGCTGGACGTTCACCCACTCGCAGCCGAAGAGTTCCTTCGCGCGCTCCCGGGCCAGGTCCTCCGCGACGTCGACGGCTTCGCAGCCGCCGTAGTACCGCTTACCCGGCAATCCCTCCGCGTACTTGTTGGTGAGGCAACTGCCCATGGCTTCCATGACGGCGCGGGAGACGTAGTTCTCCGAAGCGATCAGTTCCACGTCGGCGCGTTCGCGTTCCAGTTCGCGCTGGATGGCCGCCTGGACTTGGGCGTCAGCGGAGTCGAGGGGTTCGTTCATCATCGTGCAGTCTCTTTCCTTCTGACCGTTCCCGGCGTTCTACGAAGAATCCGCCGATGCCGCGATGGTTTCCCCTTCCGATCGCGCGATGATGGCGGCGGCGCAGCAATCGCTCCACACGTTGACCACGGTGCGCAGCATGTCGAGGGGGCGATCCACCGCCAAAAGGAGGGCCGCGCCCTCGAGCGGAAGCCCCAAGGCGGCCAGAATCGTGAGCATCATCACGAGGCCGGCGCTGGGGATCCCCGCCGCGCCGATCGAGGCCAGAAGGGCCGTGATCACGACGAGGAACTGGGCCGAGAATGTGAGATGGAACTCGACGCCCGGCAAGGAAGCGTAGCTCTGCGCCAGGAAAAGGACGCCCAGGCATTCGTAGAGGGCCGTCCCGTCCATATTGATGGTGGCGCCCAAGGGCAG
>DRQF01000096.1 GCA_011369445.1 Planctomycetota bacterium
CCGGGAGTCCTCCTGCAGGGCACGATCCTCACACCGACGGGGCAACCCGTCGTCGGAGCCGATCTGGACGTGGAGAAGCAGCCCGGTCATTTCCAGCTCTACACGCCGCACGACAGCACCGATGGGAATGGCGCTTTTAGCCTCGTCGTGCCCACGGGGAATCTGATCGTCATCGTTCAGCCCGCGTTCAGCACGGGCTTGGTGGCCGCCCGGACGGCCACCCTCACCGTAACCACGTCCACCGTGCTCGCACCGTGGACACTCGCGGCCGGACAGCCGCTCACGGGTACCGTCACGAACGCGTTCGGCCAGCCGGAAGTGGGGGCCGACATCGACGTCGTCGATCCCGCCACGGGCCTCGACATCCCGTCGCCCGATGACAACACGGACTCCAACGGCCAGTTCCACGTCAACGTTCCTCTGGGCACATGGGACGTCATCCTGCGCCCCAGTCGATTCAGCATCGCCAAGGAGCAGACGATGAGCGCCGTCGCGATCGCCGGTCCGACGACCTTGAACTTCACTCTCACGACCGTCCCGACCTTCGTCTACCTGGCGGCGTCGGGAGGCACGCTGACGCGGATTCCGAACGGAAGTCCCTTGCCCGTGGACATCGCGGTCTACAACCCGACGCCTTTCGTCCAGGGGCACATGCTGCGCATTCTCCTGGAGGACCCTTTCGGCGTGGCCGCTCCCCTCTTCCCCGACCTGCCGTTGATTCTGACTCCGCAGCAGTTCCTGTTCGGGCTGTCGTTTCCGCTGCCCCTTCCACCGGTGAGTCCGACCTTGACCGGACTCCCGTTCCGCGTCCGGTTTCTGGTGATCGATCCTTTGACGAACGAGGTCGTCGACCAAGCGGACACCCGCTTCATCCCCGAGTAGGAGGCGTCGCCTCGACGTTCACAAGACATCCCATGCGAGGACCCGGACGATGCCGTCCTCCGGGTCCTCGACCACCGCGGAGAATGAGAAGCCGCCGTCATGATGTCCCCAGACCCCAGCCAGAGGCGCCGGAAACCGCAACGAAGCCTTCTTCGCCGGGAGAGACAAACGCCCCTTCGCTTTCCCCTGCTCCCCTTTCACCTCGAAGACGGTGATCCCTGCCTCCGCGTCCGGCAGAACCAGAAGAGCACCCTCTGGGCCGGAATGCACCGATAAAGGGGCGCGCAGCCGAAGCCGGCGCCGCGCGGAAGTGAGATGGATCTCGAACGGCAAGGCGACCTTCCTAATCCACTTCGGAGTGGGATCGAACCGGGTTCCATTCCACACGTGCAACGTCACTTCCGCGGGAAGTATCCCCTTTCTCAAGACGGTCACCTGAGCGACCAGGCTCAGCCGCGGGACTCTGAGGACGCCGAGGGTGGGCGGGCTCGTTGGAGTGCCTGGAAGAAAAAAGCGCCCCACGATCCACCCTTCCTTCTGAAGGATCTGATCGGGTCCTCGAGGCTCATCGGCCATGCGATCTCGCCCGAGATAGACGAGGAGTCGGCCATGCCCGGGATCTGTGAAAAGCAGGTCGGGGGTCCCGTCGCCATCCACGTCTTCGAGGAGATCCTCGACGATGTGTTCGAAACCAAGGATGTCCGTGCTGCGGTCGAGAGGCATCCTCGCCCAAGGACGTGCGGAATCGGATACGTTCCACGTGGACAACGCGCCCCGCAGGGCGACAAGCCAACGGCTCCCGGAGAACGGCCTCACTCCAGGCACGATGCGCCGGGCCTCCATCGTGTCCCCCAGCCCCCACCCCAGAGACTGCCGGCCGTGGATCGGCGCGTCGATGGATCGAAAGCTCGGAGGCTTGCCCCCGCCGAACCGGATGAGCTTCATTCCCTCCCCGGTCGGTATGGCGCAAGCGAACCCGTTCTTCCGCCTTCGCGCGAAGGTGCGGTGCAGCGGGGCATGGGTGGAGTTCCCCCGAAAGAATCCGCCGGTGCCCTCGATGTGTCTCCACGGGCCCCCGCTCCGTCGCCACCTCAGCCCGTCGGCCGAGAGAGCGAAAAAGGCGTATCCCTCCCTCTCATCCGGCGTCAGGTCCCAGACGAAGGTTCCGGCGGGCAAGGAGAAGACAGAACGGGTGACGGGCTCCGATCGGCCGAGGTCGAGGACAGCCCCTGTCCGCCCGGTCTGGATCACGCAATCCGAAGGCCTGTCCGGCGCGAGAAAGCAGGCATCGATCTCGGAGGCCACGGCCAACACCCGCGGAGAGATCGGCTCCTGGGACTCGAGGACGTTGGCGCTCAAGACCAAGACGAGAAGCGGCAAGGTGAATCTCATGAGCGCATGGTAATCGAGAGCGTCCGGGCGGCCCACTCTGCGTAACCTCAACCGCCAGCGACCTTCTCCTCCACGGCGCGCAGCGCCGCCTCGGTCAGAGGCTTGTCGGCGTCGAGCCCGGGGAGATCGCCCAACCACTCCCGCAGGATCTCGACGGCATCGACGCGCGCATCGACGTCGTCCCCCCTCAAGATGTCGCGCACGACGGGCCACTGGGAGCGGTCGCCCAGACGCAGTCGGGACAACGCGGCAAGCCTGCGCAGTCGTCGGTCCGAGCGAGGATTCTGGGACACCCGTTTCAATCGAGGCAAGACCTTGTCCGGATCGCCGGCTCCTCCCAAAGCCCTCACCGCGGCCGCGACGACCCCCTCATCGTCGTCATCGAGGAGGGCGGCAAGCTTGTCGGATGCGGCGCGATCGCGCCCTTTTCCTAGGGCCAAGGCGGCTCGGGCACGGACGGCGGGAGAAGGGTCATCCAGCCGCCCCCGCAACAGTTCGAACGCCCTCGGTCCACCGAGTTTCTCCAAGACCTGGACCGCCGAGGCGCACAGCTGCTGGTTCCCCGCCATGCGGGGGTCTCGAAACGCCGCCTCGATGTGATCGAGGGCAAGGCCGTCCATGCGGGCGAGGTCGCGACGGGCCTGCTCCATGAAAAGAACCTGATGCTGTCCCATCATCGCCACGAGAAAGCGCGTGCGTCGATCCAGGTTGGCATCCTCACCGGCCCTCGGGTGAGGCCTGGGCGGTTTCGGGGGCGACTGTTGGAGAAACTTCTCCCACCGCGCGATCGCCTCCAGTTTCATCGTCCAGCCCGCGTCGGTATCGAAACCGAAGTCCCGACCCGTGATCTCCTTCAGGATCCGGTGGGCCGTCTCATTGGCAAACGCCTTCTCGCGGAGGGACTGAACGAGAACCGGTAGCCCTTCCGCGGACCCGAACTTCCAAAGAGCACGGGCGGCATGGTTTCGCACGACAGGATGCCTGTCCCACAGCGCGCTGATGAGATCCGGTAGGGCCGCGACGGCGCCCAGGCGCTCGAGGGCTATGATGGCCGTCCAGCGGAGCTCGGCCCGCGTGTCCGGCCCATCGAAGGGATTCTCCTCCGTATGGTAACCCAGGTCGGAGTCGTCCGGGACCATGAGAAACGCCTGCTGGGAGCGATCCTTCATGACCCGGAGCAGAGCTTCCAACACATCCTGAGGAACCGGCGCCCTGAGGCGATCCATGGCATCGAGGCGCTCTTTCTCAGGAGCCCCTTCGTCGGCAATGAGTTTCGCCGTCGCCGACGTGGCCACCGTGGGACGCGTCGTCTTCGTGCAGCTCAAAACAGCCGCGACGCACAGGACAATCCACCATTCAACGCGGAACATCGAGCCACCTCTCGTTGGTCACCACGGCGCGGTCATTCGCCAAGAAGGGATTGAGCTTGTAGTAGAGCCTCAGTCGCACACGACCGCCGAATCTTGGAAGAGCCATCCAGACCAGACGGGATTCCCCGGCCACGAGCTGGGTCGACTTGGGGTAGTAGACCTTGCGAACCGGACGGAATTCCGGAGGCACGCGAACTTGATGGGTGAGCAACGCGATGTTCTCGTTCTTGACATCCAGGGGAATGACCTCCCAGGCATGATCGCTGAACGGATTCACGGCGTCGAATTCGCTGCGGTACGGATTCCTGAACCGCGCGAGCCGCAGTTCGGGCATCACCACACGGCCCCGATCCTCCAGTTGGATCTCGAGATCCACGGCGCGATGACGCTCGTCGGCGGGAAGGTTGTGCCCCACTCCGGTGTTCTTCACCTCGATGAGAAGCAGCGTTTTTCCGTCAAACGGGGCACCGCGTTCCAACTTCGGCAGGTCATCTCGTCCTGTCAGGTCCTTGACGGCGGCCATCCAGTCCTCATCGGGTCCCACGAAGCGAGCTCGAAGGGTGGCCGAGGTCTTCAAGAACTCGGCATCATGCCCGCCCGGGAAGCCGTGACCGCGATGCTCGGGCCGATCCACGCCCTTCGTCCCGGGACCGGGTGTGACCGGCATGTGACAATCGTTGCAATCCTTCCGGTCGGGTCCGTCCGCCGCGTAGCGCGTCTGAAGCCAGTCCTGGTTGACCTTGTGCTGGTCGTGGCAGGGGGCACAGAGGGTCATCGTTCGGATGGGTGCCCAGGTCACGGGATTGCACGGCGCATCGGCGGCGGCAGCGGTCAGTTCATGGGGCGCCGCCACGACGTTCTTGTAGCGATGGCATGTAAAACAGTTGACCCCATCGTCACGGCGCGTCTGCCTCTCCAAGGCTCGGGCCCCCCAGCCCACCTCGATGAGGGGGCGAGGCGCGTGACACGGGATGCAATCTTTGTTCTTGAAGTTGTCGGAGAGATCCTTCCGGCGAGGCTCAGGATTTCGCCATGCGAACTCATGGTGAGACCCCTTCCACTCGGCGTAGACCTGGGGATGACACTCCTCGCACTCCTTGGAATCCGCCAGGCGCAAAGGGCCCTTGCCGTCGACCGAGGGGTGCTGAGACGGATCGCCGATCTTCGCGACATCCGTGTCACCCCCCCGCAGCCCGAACCAGACGGCGACGACCGACACCAGGAGAACGAGACCCAGCAGGGCACGAAGTTGGGGACTCATTGCACGTCCTCCTTCAGGATCCAGGGAGTCTCCACCGCCTCGAGCGAGCACGCGTCTCCGACGGCCCAGGGACGATCGGATCTCGCAATGACGGTGAGCTCGCCAACCGCCGACTCCACCTGCCAATCTCTCCCTCCATAGCTCGTGGAAAGGACACGGCCCTGCGGGAGGTCGTCCCGGGGCAAGAGGCAGCGGATCCCGTGGTCCCGCAGCACGAATCGGACGGGGCCCGGGTCGGACTCGACGGGAAGCTCACCCAGCACGCACACCAATCGTCCATCGCGCACCTCGCCGTCCAGGATGTTGCACGGTCCGAGAAACCTGGCCACGAATTCGTTTTCGGGTTGCCGATCAATCTCCCGCGGCGCCCCCACCTGGACGATCCTCCCCTTCTGCATCACGGCGACACGATCGCCGACGTGGAATGCCTCCTCGCGACGGTGCGTCACGTAGATCACGGTCACGCCTAGCTCGCGGTTGAGGCTTTTCAGCAGATCTCCCACCTCAAGAGCCAAGACCGGGTCCACCGAGGACAGCGGCTCATCCAAAATCAGGACCTCGGGCTCCCCCATCAACGCCCGCCCTAGGGCCAGCCGCTGGGCTTGGCCGCCGGACAACTGGTGGGGCTTGCGACGTTCCATCCCTTCCAGACCAAGGGCCTTCAGGAGTTCACGCGCCCTCACGTGGCGCCGTTGGCGGGGCCCCTTCCCGGCGAAGAGCAACTGTTGCATGGCCGTCATATGAGGCCAAAGTGCCAGGTTCTGAAAAACCATTCCCACGGGACGCTCCCCCGGCGGTGTGTGGATCGTCGAATCCGCCGCGATTTCATTCCCGTAGCCGATCGACCCCTGCTCGACCCTCTCGAAACCCGCGAGGCAGCGCAAAAGCGTCGTCTTCCCGCAACCCGAAGGACCGAGCAGAGCGAGGACCTCGCCCTTTCGCACCTCGAGGTCGACGCCGTCGAGAACCCGCGTCGCTCCGTAGCCGAAAACGATCCCCTGGATGGACAGTGCAAGGTCGCTCACAGGATCTGAACCTTTTTGTTGAAGACCAGCAGGTAGAAAGCGAACGGCAGCAGAGCCAAACCCGCCATCATGATGCAAAGCGCGGCGACCTCTTCGTCTCGCGCGAAGTGAATCATGTTGAAAATGCGCACCTCGGCCGTCTGCCAACGTGCGGAGTTGACCACCAAGGATGCGGACAGCTCACCGAGGATGAGCACGTAGGAGATCAGAAACGACGCCACGATTCCCGGCCACACCAGGGGCAAGACGATCCGAGAGTAGATCGCACCGCCGCTGCGACCGGTCAATTCAGCCGCCTCCAGAACGCCTTCCCCCATGCGATTCATGGTGGCACGGAGACAACGCAGCGAGAACGGCAGGAACATCATCAGGTACGTGAACAAAGAGATTCCCATTCCCTGATAGATGTACTCGTCCACCCACCAGGTGCCGGAAAGGCGACTCCAAAACCGGGTGGAGGCAACGCCCACGACCACGGCCGGGAAGGCCAGGGGAAGCAGGTAGATCGCTTCCAGCGTGAAGGCCTTGCGCCGGGGCCACTTCAGCAGACAAAGCGCCACGACGAGCCCTGCCGCCATCACCAGGAAACCGCCCACGACCGCCAGTTGGAACGAATTCGTAAGTTCGGGAAGCAATTGCTTGAAGACGGCCTGGTAGGTCGCAAAGGGACCCGCCTTCGCGACCAACGAGGCGAGGGGCCATCCGGCCGTCAGACTCAGCGTGCCGAAAGCGATGAGGAAAGCTGTCCTCGAACGCGGGCGCAGGGTGTCGGGGGTCCTCTGGAAGCTGACCGTCCCGCCCCACACCCGCCGCCCCGTACCGAGGGCCACGAAGAGAAAAGCGCAAAGGGCGACGACGACGAGAGGGGTCGCCACGACGAGGGCTGTCGACGGATCCACATTGCTTGCGGTGAAGAAGACCTCCAGCATGATCGTGGGCGTGTCGAGGAGGGCGGGGATTCCATGGCAGGCCGCCGCGAAGAGAAAGACGAAGAAGGCGCCGGCCAAGATATGGTCCTTCAAAAGAGGAAGGGTCACCCGCAGAAGAGTCTTTCGCCGGCCCACGGTGGCCAGCGCGGCCTCTTCGAGACTGGGGTCGAGCCGCTTCAGTCCCGCGGAGATCACCAGCGCGGCCAACGGCCAGAACGCCGCGGCCATCATCCACATGGCGCCTGGAAACACCAACGGCGCTCCCCCGACGTCGAAGACGCCGGCACGCACGTCGAAGGGTATTCCCATGTTCCGGAGGGCCTCGGAGACGTAACCCGTCTTCCCGAGAATCCGTAGCCACGAGATGGCATGGATGTGGGGCGGAATCAACAGGGGCGCCACGTAGAGAACTCCCAGGAGTTTGCGGCCGGGGAATTCCGCCCGGTGCAAGCAGAGCGCCGTCGGGAGTGCGAAGAGCAACGCGATCAGAGTCGTCCCGGCCGCGAGAACCGCGGTGTCGACCATCCGGTCGAGAACGACGGTACTCAGGGCGGCCCATCGGCCTGCCACATCACCCGTCAACGTCTCCCCGAATGCGGTGACCAGGGGAAGGATGACGGCAAGGCCCACGAGGAGACTCCCCCAGCAGACGACGGACCTCGAAAGATTTCGGCGGGACCCTCCCCTCATCGATGCAACTCCCTCACTCCGACCCTCGACGGCGGGCAAAGCCGATCAGGGCCACCGCCGCGATGGCCAGCAGACCGACCCAGATGGCCCACCGACTCTTCTCACCCACGGTCCCGCCGCGGGCTCGATCGAATCTTCGCTTCAGCCATGGAGCGTAAGTTTCCAGCTGGCGTCCCACGTCCTCCCAGTCCACGGCCATCGGTCGGATGCCCTTCAAGTGGGCCGGCGGCTCGAGGCCCGGCCGAAGCGGGATCTGGGCGCTGCGACCGCTGGCCAGTCGTTCCTCGACCCGTGGGGACAGCAGATAGTCGATGAGCTTGCGGGCGGCCTCGGGGTGGGGAGCCCCCTTGATGAGAGCCACGGAATTGGGAATCACGAGGGTGCCCATCTCCCCCTCGTCCTGGTCGGGCAGGATGATGCCGGTGGGATGCCCCTTCATTCGAGAGACGTTCGCATCGTCCGTGTCGGTATAGCCCCAGACGAACGCGCCTCGTCCCACTTCGCGCATGACCATGGCATTGCCGGCCTGCCACTGAATCCCCGCGGCGAGCAGCCTCTCGACGAACGCCTGGGTGCGTGTTTCCCCCCACACCGAAAACAACGCCGCGAAGTGGGTCAGCGTGGTTCCCGTGAGAGGTTTCGCCATGGCGATCCGCCCTTTCCATCGGGGGTCCACGAGATCCATGAGACCCTTGGGAGGCGTCTCGTCGCCGATCAGCTCCTTGTTGTAGATGATCACCCGAGCCCGCGCGGCAAAGCCGGTCCAGAAGCCGTCCGGATCCTTGAAGCCCTCCGGGATGCCCTGGGCCGAAGGGGATCTGTAGGCCTCGAGGAGACCCAGGTTCTTGAGACGAATCGTCTGGGCGACCTCATTGTTCCAATAGACGTCGCAGCGCGGACGATCCTTCTCGGCGATGATCCTGTTGACCATTCCGATGGTCTTGTTCGCCTCGACGTCCCATTGTCCGAGGACCTGGATGCCGGTCTCGGCCTGGAAATCGTCGAGAACCCCTTTGGAAATGGGTTCATCGAGGCTGACGTAGACGGAGACCTGCGCCGAGCCGGCGGTATGGAGAAGAAAACCCGCGAGGAGGGCGCGGACGAAGAGGTTTCTCATGAGCTCAGTTTCCTCGAGGCATCGGGACCGGGAATCGACTCGCAAGTGGGGAGCCGAACTCGCTTTTTCGCCAAGAGCTTAGGACAAGGAGGGATACAGCAACACCCGTCCCTAGCCCCGCGCCGCCATGCTACCCCATCGTAACGCTCGAGCCGTCATTTGTCGTCCAGCGCGTGGGCGATGCGAGGCCAGTAATCCTCGAACTTGAAGTGAGGACTGTTGGCCACGTCGTGGCACTGAAGACAGAAATCCCCGCCCAACGTGCCCCCTGGAGTGGGCGCTCTCGACGCGGCATGCTCCGCCCCCGGACCGTGGCAGGCCTCGCATTGGACGTTGACGGGAGCGGACGATGCGGGATCGAACCCGCCGATGAGTCCGAATCCCGTCACATGGCACCGCACGCATTCGGGATCGACCTCGTCTCCCTTCGCCTCCAAGGCCTCCCATGCATGGGCGTGGCCACTCCTCTCCCAGACCTTCAAGGCGGTGGCATGGCATGCCCCGCAGGCCTTGGAGCCGATATAGGCCGCCGGTGCGCTCTCGAAGCGAGGGACCTGGGCTAGCAGATCCTCCGCCGCGAGATTCTCCCGGTAGAACTCGAGGAGACTCCGCCCCGTCTCACTTCCCCGGTCGGCGTCGAGGAGAACGAATCGCTCGAGGACGGGCGCTTTCAGCGACCCGATGTAGGCCACCCTCTGCCCCTTCAGTCCCAACTCGAGAAGGGGAGGAGGCGGGGAAGGATGAAGCCAAGGAATATCGGAGATCCCCGGGATCACGAGGAGCACATGGCGCGCCGCCTTCCCCAGACCGCTCCTTTCGAGAAACTCCCGCGCCCGCTCGGCGGACGCCGCCGCGAACAGAACGAGATCACGGCGCTTCTCCTGGAGGGCACCCACCACATCGGCCACGTCGGGAGACTCTTCGGCGACCAATCCGGGCTCCGTCCACCCCGCGGAGGTGGGATCGATCCATCCCGTGACGACGGCCTCACCCTCCGGGGTCGCCGCCACCACATGTGAGCGGAACAGCCGGTGCCCCTCCTTGGTGACGTTCACACTGACAAGCGGCGTGCCATCCTCACCGCGGGCGGCCAACGTGTCTTCCCAAAAAAAGCTCCCCACCTGGAGATCGTCCGCTCCCAGGCAGTGCGCCGCCGCGCCGAGGGCGTCCAACTCCTGGAGGAAGGTCTCCAGTTTCAACTCCTGCTGACGCCCCCCCTCGTGGATGAGGTTGCCTCCCGAGACGAGCAGGCTGCCCTTTGAAACTCCCTCGGGGAGCGACTCGAAAAACCCCATCCTCCGAACGATCCCCCCCAGCGCCGGTTTGGAGCAACCGCAGGGTCGGGGCATCCCCATGTCGTTCCCGATGAAAAAGTACCCGGGCGCCCGAGGGCTGGGCCCGACGCCCGCAGTCCCGGCCTTCTCCGTGGCGTCTCCCCCGTCCTCATTCCCTGTGCTCGACTCCGAGGGACCGCACGCCGCGGTCAGGACTGCGGCCACGAGGACAAACAGCACGACGACACGTCTCATGGCTTCATGATCCTGAACGTGTAAGGGATTCGTATTCTGGCGCCCTCCGGATGATCCGTCTCCACCCAGAGGTCTCCCCTCTTCGGCCCTTCGGGGAGGCCCGGGGGAAGGGTCACGCGCAGTCGGTGCACCGGGAGCGCTTCTCCCCCGTCCCCTTCCACCACGAGGAATGCATTCTCGAGGATGCGCCGGATCTTGAAGGGGCGTCCGGCGCGGCTGGAGAGGACCACCCATCGGGTGAGCCCCACGTTCGACTTGCGAAGGCCCAAGTCGAGCCTCCGAGGACGCACTTGCAGGTCGCCCTCGACGACGGCGATGATTCTCGCGAACTGATTCGGTTTCCGTGGATCGTCGGATCTCACCTCCACCAGGGCCTCTTTCCGACCGAGCTTCGACTTCGCGGGAATCGTCCACTCGACCTTCAAGACGCCACGACGACCGCCTTTCTCCATGAGCAAGCGAGAGCGGAACGGACCTTGATGCGAACCGAGGGATAGGTGCACGCCTTCGTCCGCGGACACTCCCACCTCCCCCCGCAAGACTTCGCCCGGGCAGCCACCTCCGAGATGAAGAACAGACTCTTCGAGTGCCCATGAGGGATGAACGTTCAGGCGAAAAGCGAGATCCAGGGCGCCCTGCCTGGAACCGTCCCAGGTGACGAGGATGGACTTCGCCACGGGCCCCTCGAAAGCTCCGGTGTCGAGGGTGATCACGAGCTTCCCAGTCCCCCCCGGTGCAAGAGAGACGGGACGTTTCTTTACCTTTGCGCAGAAGCAGGAAACTCTCACGTCGCGCAATCGAACGGGGACGGTCCCCTTGTTCTCGAGCAGGAACGTCACGTCGATCCGACGGGCCTGTGCCACGCGACCGAGGTCCACGACCGGTTTCCTGCAGATGAGCTGGGCGGTGAGCGGCGATGTCACGAGGAGGATGATCATGAGGATCGCCCCCTGCCGCGTCACCGCTTCCGCCCTCCGAGGGCTGCCAACCGACGTTGCGCTTCCCGCTCGGTCGGGGAGCGCGCCGTGCTGCGGAGGCCCTGTCGACGATAGGTCTCGGCGAGGGACGGCTTGTTCAGTCGGAGTGCCGTACGGCACGCCAACTCGAAGAGCACGGGCCCCGCCTGCCCACTTTCGAGAGCGGGACGCAGAAGCCGCAGCACATCCTCGTACTTCCCCTGACGCGCGGCCTCCTGGGCCAGGCTGAAGGCCACTTCGGCATTCTCCGGAGCCAGAGCGTAGGCCTTCTCCAAGTGGAATCGCACCTCGCCCTTGGCGGACCTCAGCCGAGCGGCTTCGGCCATCAGCAGGTGATATTCCACCCGTTGGGCCTTCGTGATGTCCTCTTTCAAAAGGCTCCCCAGGCCAGCCAGATCGTTGATCAAGCTGGCCAACGCGGCGTCCTTGTCCTCCTTGGTGGCTCCTGGCAATCGGGGTAATAGCGAGATCTCCGCGATGCGCATCCTCACGGCGAACGCCCTGGCCTCGAAAAGATCGCCCGGCCGTCGTCTTGCCCAGACCTCAGCCTTGCGCGCCGTGGCACGGGCCACTCCGAATTCGTCGAACGCACGCCGCACGAGGAGGGGATCCTCCATCCCCTTCGAGACGGCATCCTGAGCCTTCAGCCCATGGATCTTCGCCCGGTTCATGGCCAGTTGGAACGCCAAGTGGGCGGTTCCGGAGTCCACCTCTCCCGTCTTAGGGACGTGCGGAAGGGTCTTGGCGATTTCGTCCAAGGCAGAAAGGTCTCGCTCGAACGCCTCGATGTCGGGCTTCTCCTTCGTGTTCAGGTACTTCAACGAGGTCAGATTCTGGAGCACCCACAGGTTGTTCGGGTTTCGCTCGTGGGCCGCCTCGAACAGCGTGCGCGCGTCGCGCCACTCATGAACGAGTCGATAGGCGCCGGCCGCTCCCAAGGCTCCGACGATCACGAGCGCCGCGACCAGAACGCGACCAACGCGAGCTCTCCGCTCGAGGAGCCCCTGGGCACCGACTGTCGCACCCGCGAAGACGGCGAACAGTGGCTGGTAGAGAAAACGAAACGCGGTGATCGCTCCGATCCCGACGATGAGGTTGCTCGTGGGGAGCCAACTCGCCAGCGCGTAGGCCGCGAACAAAGCGGTGACCGAACGCTTCTTGAGCGCGGCCACGAACCAGAAGATCAGAGCCGCCCAAACGAGGAGTCCCAGAAGAACGCTCCCCTCGAAGATCCCGGACGGCGGAGGCACGTCTTGGTGCGTGACGTTGGGATTGAGCCCGAAGGGATAGAAGAAGGCCGGCAATACGACCTTTCCCGTGGCGGCGAGTGCCGAAAGGAGTCGATCCTTCGTCGAGAAATCGGCATAGACACCCTCACCGCCGAAGTCGAAAAGGGCTCCCAGCGCCGAGATCCTCATCCACAGCCAGACAGCAAGGACCCCGACCTGAGGAAGCATCCACGTCCCCATTCTGCGGAACCTGGCGACGAGGCCTCCCTTCTCATCCTCCCCACCCCACGGCAACAGACAGCCTTGGAGTGCCAAGACGACGGGAAACAGAGCTGCACTCTCCTTGGAGAGAAGCGCGACCAGCCAAAGGGGTGCCGAGAGAAACAGGAGCAGGCGCCCGCGCATGGGTCCCCAGCCCCGTTGCCCACAGCTGAAACTCCACCACGAACACGTGACGAACAAAGCGGCCAGGAGTTCGGCCGCCCCCACCATTCCGACGACAGCCTCGGTGGCGATCCCGTGAACGCCCGCCAGCGAGGCCGCGCCCAAAGCGATCCATCTGCGGTGCGTCATTCGTCGCAACAGGACGAGAAGAAGTCCGAAGCGCGCTGCGGTCACGAGAGCGTGGAGCAGCAGGTTCCCCAGATTGAAAGGCGCAGGCCCGTCCCCCAGTCGATGCATGAGAGCGAACCACGTGAGAGCGACGGGACGATAAAGAGCACGATGCGCGCGATCGCCTCGATCTCCCCACCAGCTCGATCGAAAGATCTCACCGATGTTGCCGTTTTCGACCAGGGGATTGGTCTGCACGATCGGCACGGCGTCCAAGGCGAAATCGTTCTTCACGACGTCGGCGTGAAGCGCCAGCACGAAGATGACGGGGAGAAGTCCCCACGCGAGGTCGGTGACCCAGGGTTTGCCTTCACTCATGGGGCACGGTGCCGCGAAGCCGAGGAGAGTTCAACTAGTTGACCTCGAAACTCTGCTGCGTGAGTTGTCCGTTGGAAGTCACTTGGACGAGACAGGTCGCGAATCTTTGTCCCGGAGGGATGTGCCAAGAGAACGACCAAGTCTGCTCCTCGGGATCCCAAACCGGCGTCGGGTTGACGACGAGCCAGCCGTTCAGGCGCACTCCGACGCCGAAAGGGGGATCGCCGGCGGGGCCGGGAGGCGGGGCGCCCTCGATGGTCACGGTGACCCACGTATTCGCGGCCAGAGGGCCGGAGATGGAAATCGTGATGCCGTTGGCCCGGTGAACCTTGACCGGTGAAGCGTGGAGCCGCGTCGCCGGTCCGCAGAGGAAGACCCAGAGCAAAAACGGCAGGACCCAGCGTGACTGGGCAAACCATCTGGACTTCGCGTTGGACCCGAGGGCTGGTTTCATCGACGCTCAAGCTCCAAAGACCACACGTCACCGCATCCGGCGCGGCGCGGTTCCGAGGCGGGTCTTCATGTCTGCGCACAGTCTATGCGGCCGGGCGAAGATTTCGCAAGGAATAAAGAATGATCCAAGCCACTTATTTCCAAGAGTTTGGGGACTGGGGTGCTGTTCCACGCGCCGTGGACACACCCAAAAGAGCGACTCAGCCCGATTTTTTCCGGGAATTCAGCCAATCTCGCTCCTCGAGGAGGCGAACGATGTGATCTCGAACGCCGTCCCGAATTCGCCTGACGGCGTCCGCGGATGCGCCCGACGGGTCCTCGAAAGACCACGCGAGGGTCTCCACCCCCGGAAGGGTGGGACACGCCACGCCGCACCCCATGGTGACCAGAACATCGACACCCTCCCCGACCGCGTCCTCGAGGCTCCGGGGTCTCGCATCGGCCAGATCGATGCCCACCTCTTCCATCACCTCGCGGACGTTCCCGTGGATCTGATCGGCCGGATGGGTCCCGGCGGAGAGCCCTCGGGCTTTCGCGGGATCGACCAGAGCGTTGAAAAACGCGGCCGCCATCTGCGAGCGGCCCGCATTCTGCGTGCAGGCGAAAAGAACGTGGACCGGCCCACCCATAATTCGTGCTCCTCAACGGTAGCGATCGGGATCGCAACGCAGCTGGACGATTTTCGCGTGGAGCGTGGGGCGGCTGACGCCCGCCTGACGGGCCGCCTCCGCCACGTTGCCACGGGTTCGCGCCAGCAATCTCTGGATGTATCGCCGCTCGAAAGCCTTCAAGGCTTCCTTCAGCGGATGATCGTCCAACGAATCCTCGCCCCCGTCCCAAACGTGCCGGGCGTGGCGAAACTCCTCGGGAACGTCGGAGGCGCGAATCATGCCTCCCGCCACGGTCGTGCTCAATCGCCGAACCAGGTTCTCGAGCTCCCGAACATTGCCCGGCCAATCATACGACTTGAGGATGGCGAGGGCCTCGAGGTCGGGAGTCATCTCGGGGAGATGGAAACGTTCGCAAAAGCACCGGATCAGATCGGGGATGTCCACCGTCCGACGCCGAAGCGGCGGCACGATCACAGGGAAGACATTGAGGCGGAAATAGAGGTCCTCGCGAAAGAGGCCCTCGGCGACCAAACTCTTCAGGTCTCGATGCGTCGCCGCCACGAAACGCACGTCCACTCGCGTCGTTTCCGTCGCCCCGACCGGGGTCGCCTCACCGGACTCCAACAGTCGGAGCAGCGCCGGCTGCACCTCCAACGGGACGTCGCCGATCTCGTCGAGAAACAGCGTTCCTCCCGCGGCGCGGAGTGCCGCGCCTTCTCGTGCGCGCTCCACGCCTGTGAAGCCGCCGGGAACCGCGCCGAACAACTCCACGGCGGCCAAGGAAGCCGGCACACTCCCCGCGTGAAAGGCCTGAAACGGTCCACCACTTCGGGCTCCACTCTCGTGGATCGCACGGGCCACGAGTTCCTTTCCGGTCCCGCTCTCACCCTGGATGAGCACCACGCCGTCTCGCGCCGCCACAGCCTCGATGTTCCGGTAGAGTTCCCGCATGACCGGCGATGTGCCCACGATTCCGTGAAAGGACGTCTTCTCGTCCAGGAGGCGACGTAGGAGCCGATTTTCGCTGCGAAGCCGACGGGTCTCGAGCGCCGACTCGACGGCTTTGAGGATCTCGTCGCGATCGAAGGGCTTCGTGATGTAATCCGTCGCTCCGGACTTCAAGGCCTCGATGGCGCTGGGAATGGACCCATAGCCGGTCATGACGATCACGGGGAGATCCGGGTTGCGCTCCTTGCTCCAACGCAGCAACTCGATCCCTGTCGTTCCGGGCATGGAAAGATCGGTGATGAGAAGGTCATACTCCTCCTGTCCCAACAGGTCTTGCGCCGCCCGCCCGTCGGCCGCCGCCGAGACATCGAGGCCCCGCCGTCCCAAGGCGCGCTTCAAGAAAACGCGCATCGATTCCTCGTCGTCGACGATGAGAACTCGTTCCTTCATGGCGCTGTTCTTCATCCTCATCATGACCCCGCGTCGAGGGGAAGCTCAACGGTGAATCGGGCTCCTCGCCCCAGGCCGGGCGAGTGAGCACGAAGGTTGCCTCCCAACCCTTCCACGATACTTCGGGAGACGAACAGTCCGAGCCCCGTCCCCCCGCCGCCGGCCGCGTCGGACTTGGTGCTGTAGAAGGATTCGAAGATGCGCCCGAGTTCGTTCTCCGCGATCCCCTGACCCGAGTCCTCGATCTCGACGCACTGTCCGGATTCACTTGCCCGGAATCGTGCGTGAATCTCCCCCCCTCCCTCTGTAGCCTGCACGGCGTTGAGAAGTAGGTTGAGAAAGACCTGCTGGAGACCGCGCGCGTCCGTCTGGATCGTGGGGCCCCGTTCTCCGGTCAGCTCCAATCGAATACGCCGACGCGTCGCCTCGGGCGCCACGAGCGTCACGGCGGCCTTCAGCACCTCGAACACGTCGGTCGGTCCTATCGACTTGGGCGCACCGCGAGAGAAACTGAGGAGGTTTTCCGTCACGATTCGGGCGCGCCGGGCCGTTCTGAGGATGACCTCGATCACTTCCTTTTGCTCGGGGGCCTCGACATCCTCCAGGAGGTCCTCGGCACAACCGCCGATCCCCCCTAGGATGTTATTGAATTCGTGAGCCATGCCCCGCGCCATGTCGCCCAGCGCCGCACGCTTGGCCTGCTCGACCAACTGCTCCTGGGCGCGCTCGAGTTGATCCAGGGCCTCCCGGAGTTTGACGTTCGTCGTGCGCTGCTCGTCCAAAGCCTCGGAGAGGGCCTTCGTCTTCTCCGCAACCCGCTTCTCCAGGAATTCCTGATGCTCCTCGATCTCCCGGGCCATGCCGTTGAAACTCCGAGCGAGCGCTCTCAGTTCCTCCGCTCCCTCCTCGGGCATCCGACGCCCACGCGTCCCCTCTCTCATCGTCTCGACGACCGCCGTCGCTTGGCGGATCGGCTTCAGGACCAAGTGGTGAAATGCGAGTCCCACGAGAGCACCGACGCCCAGGAGGAAGACTCCGCTCCACGCCAGGAGGGATTTCAGCAGCGTCCGCGACCAGGCATCGCTTTCCCGGCGTGAGTCGGCGACCAAGCGGTCGACCCGCTCACGAAGCCTGCGTTCCGACTCCTCGCGAATGAGATTGGCGATCACCTTCGAGTTGCGGCGCGTTCGGTTACGACTCGCCTCGAGCCGCATGGCAATCCATTCGAGCAGGCGATCCTCCTGCCCCTCGAAGACCTCCAAGGGCAGGTCCTCCATGCCTGCCAACAGGTTGTCGGCGAGTTGGGCGACGGCCTTCTCCATCAGTTCCGCCCGCGTTCCCGCCTCCTCCCGCATCGTGCGGTCGAGTTCTCCCAGGCTCTTCTCGGCGACGGATTGCGAATGCTTGACGAAGTCCTCGCGCGCCTTGCGCACGACCACGATGCTCCAAGCCGAAAGGGTGGCGACGAAGAGAACGAGCAGGGCCAGGTAGAAGCGGCGGCCGAGTGTTCCTCCCCAAAGTCCTCCCATCACCTGGTCTCGACCCCGAGGATCCGGTGGGCACGAAACACGAGATCCAGTGGGACCTGCCGCCCGATCAGGCGGGCCGCGCCCAAGTCCACGTAGATCTCCGCGGACTTCAATCGACCGATGGGAAGGTCTCCCGGCGACGCTCCGTCCTTCAGAATGCGCTTCACGAGTCCTGCCGCCTTCAAACCCAACAGCTCGTAGTCCACGGTCACGACGATGAGCGCGCCCGCGCCCGCGGCCTTCAACGTCGAGGACACCACCGGAATGCGGCGCGCGCGAGCCGACTCCATGATGAGCCTCAACGGCTCTTCCTGATAGAGCTGGAAATCGATGGGGAGCCAGAGGGCATCCGCCTTCGCGAACGCCTCATCGAGCTTCGCCCCAAGGTCATCCGATTTCCCGACCACGACGTCGACGATGTCGAAATCCTTCATCCCGGAAACCGCGGCCTTGGCCTCCACCACTTCGGCATCGCTCACGGCATTGCCGGCGGTCCGGATCACAGCCAGGCGCCGCATCTCGGGGATGGCCTCGCGGAACGCCTTCAACATCGCCCGACGATCCAGCCAATTGCTGTTCCCGGCCACGTTCCCTCCGGCGCCCTTCCAGCCCCGGGCGATCCCCGACAGGACGGGATTCGTCACGGCGGTGAAGACGACGGGGACGTTCTTCATGTGGGCACGGGCCAAGCGAGCCGATTCGGTTCCAAACGCAGCGCAAAGAGCGACCGGCTCCGCGGCGGCAGCGGTCAGAATCTCGGCGGCCGCCTTCGGGTCTCGTTTTGCGTGGGCCACCTCGAGTCGTCGAGCGAGCCCCAGAACTTCCATTCCCTGGCGGAACCCCTCGAGAGCCTTCAGGTCGTTGGGGGAATCATGCCAGAGAAACGCCAGGATCGTGCCCTCGCGGACCGGAGGGGATTGGGCGAGCCCCAGGTTCCAGCACGAACAAAGAAGGACCCATAGAAAAAACGCTCTCATGACGCTTCACTCTCGGATCCGGAGGCCTCCCAGGCCAGAAGGAGCGAGAGTCCCGCCGCGCCCACGCCGTCGCGCAAGCGGCCATCCGCCAAGCGGCGCATGAGTTCGGCGCGTTCAACCGTCTCCAACACGATGTCTTCGAAAGGTTCGGGAGCCGACGCCACGTCGGAGAGGTTCTGCGCCAGGACATAGTGAATCCGATGTCGGCAGATGCCGTCGAGGGGCCAAAGCCACCCCAGGGGAGTCAGTCGGTCGGCTTCGAGCCCAGCTTCCTCCCGCAACTCTCGCCTGGCCGTATCCAGAACCGACTCGCCCTCCTCACGCCGACCCGCCGGAAACTCCAGCACGGCTTCCTCCACGGCCGGACGGTATTGGCGAATCATGCGAAAGCCCGTCGGCCCCAGGGGCAGGACGCAGACGCCATCCCCCAGTTCCACGACGGTCCACTCCGTCTCCCCGCCATCGGGGGTGACCAAGACCTCCTGTTGCACCTTGAGAATGGGGTTCCGAAAGGCGGTTTCGCGTCTCAGGATCGTCCAGGGCTTCATCAGGTCACTCCCGCGAATCCGATTCATCGTTGGAGCCCTCGAGGGGATCCGCTAAGGTCGCTAGGGGAGAATCGGTCGAAAGAGCATAGAGAAGAATCCCAGGGAGCCCGTCATGAAACTGACACCCTTCATCGTCTTCGCCGCGCTGATCGTCCCCCTGAGGGCCCAGATCGGCATTTCGGACCTGACCAACCCTTTCCGCGACTTTGATGCGCGCCAGAGTGCGAGCGCGGCCGCCGATGACAAGCTCGAATACAAGCTGCCTCCGGCCCTCCCCATCGACCCCAAGCTCCGCCCGCTGATCCTGCGACCGCAACGCCCGATTCTCGTGCTGGAAGGGCCGAACCGCACGGCGCCCGAGCTGACACGGATCGACCGGGACCGGCGACAAGTGGTTCAGGAGCTGATGCGTCAGCGGAAGACGGGAAACTCGCAGGCGGCCATGCATCTTCTGCGCCGACTGGATGAACTGCGCCAAGAGCGGTTGGCCTTCATGAGACGCCGCGCCGTGAAGAAGATGCCCACCAAGACCGAAGGCGAATCGTCCCCGTCGATCCTTCCGAAGCCCAAGCCGGTCCTCCCGATGCCCAAGGGCCCGGGAGGCCGCTGAAAGGGACGTCTTCCCATGGGCCGCGGTCCTCACCTCGGAGGATGCTCCGCCAGGAATCTCGCGATCAACGCGTAGGCCTTGGAGAGAACGTCCTCCGGCGGCAGGAACACAATCCGGAAGTGAGCCGTTCCAGGCCGCTGCCCGAATCCGGAGCCGTGAACCACGACGACCCCCGTCGATCGGACGAGGTCCGCGATGTATTCCTCCTCCTTGTCCGGATCGACCGCCAGACTCGGAAAGGCGTAGAAAGCCCCCCTCGGAGGCACGCACTGGATGCCGGGAATGGCATTCAAGCTCTCCACCGTGAGGTCGCGACGTCGCGACAGTTTTTCTCGCAGAGCAGGCAGATGGCTCTTGTCACGCAAGGCGGGCGCGATCCCATACTGTTCCGGATGATTGGACGACAGTCGGGCGCGACACAGCTGGGCCACGGCGGCCTGGAAGGCCGACACCCGCTTCGCCTCTCCGGAGAGAATGCCCCAGCCCACCCGCAGACCCGGCCCGAGGTATCCCTTGGACAAACCATCGAAGGTCAGCACGGGTTGCTCCGAGTTCAATGAGGCCAACGGAACGTGCTCCGCTCCGTCCAGAACGAGTTCATTGTAGATCTCGTCCGCGATGACGAGGAGGTTTCTCTCGTCCGCGACACTCAGGATTCGTCGCAAGGTCTCTCGGTCGGCCACGCTCCCCGTCGGGTTGTTCGGGTTGATGACGACGATCGCCCGGGTCTTGTCGTTGATTCGCTCCTCGATGTCGTCGACGTCCGGCTGCCACCCACGATCCTCCGAAAGGAAATAGGGATTGGGCACGAGACCCAGCTTGGCCACGAGCGCCGTGTATAGGGGGTACCCCGGTGACGGGGTGAGGATGTTCTCGCCGGGATTGCACAGTGCCGACAGTGCGATTTCGATGCCCTCACTGCATCCGTTGGAGACGAACACGTCCTGGACATTCTGAATTCCCTTCGACGCCGCGTCCTCGCGGATCGCCTCCAAGGCCTCGGGAATGCCGTCCGAGGGCGCGTAGCCGCACAGGTTGTCCTTCATCGCTTTGCAGATGGCTTCGACGATGTGCGGCGGCGTCTCGTAGTCGAAGCGGTTCGGATCGCCGATGTTGAGGTAGAGCATCTCCAATCCGGCTCGTTTCGCCTCATCCGCCACGACGAGGATGTCTCTCACCGCATACTTGATGTTGGCCACCCGCTCAGCGGGTCGAATGATGCCGTCGCTCATGGGTTTCCTCCTGCGGATACCTTATAGGCGATCGCCAAGCCTGGAAAGACGGGAGACGAGCGGAGCTGGAAGGGGGGGTGCCATGTCCCCGCGCCTCCGATAGGGTGTCTGCGAAAGTCCGACGAGGAACCATCGCCGCTTGTCATTCGACTCCCTCGAATATCTCGCTCTGCTGACGACCGTCTTCTTCCTGTTCTGGCGGTTGCCAGGCAGGGTACGTGTCCCCCTCCTCGTCCTCGCGAGCTTTTTCTTCTATGCGTCGTGGAACGCCCCTCTTCTCGGGTTGCTGCTCTTCTCCGCCGGGGTGGACTACTCGGTGGCACGAGGCATCTCAACCGCGGAAGACCCGAAAGAGCGCAAGCTATGGCTGGCTCTTTCTCTCGCCGCCAACCTCGGACTGTTGGGCTTTTTCAAGTATGCCGACTTCATCCGAGGCACGCTTCACGCCCTCGCACCGAATGCAGCCTGGCTGGCGCAGCCCATCGGACTCACGCTCCCCATCGGTATCAGCTTCTACACGTTCCAAACGATGAGCTACAGCATCGACGTCTACCGCGGGCGCTTGAAGCCGACGACGAGCTTTGAGGACTTCCTCCTGTACGTCGCATTCTTCCCCCAACTCGTGGCCGGCCCCATCGAACGGGCGGGACATCTCCTACCCCAGATTCAGGCCTGCAAGGATTCGAAGCTCAACTCCGAGCTGTTCTATTCAGGCCTGCTTTTGGTCACGTGGGGCCTGATGAAAAAAATCGTGTTCGCGGACAACCTCGCCCCCCTCGTCGATCAGGTGTACGCATCCCCCACCGACCACGACGGAGCGCGACTCCTTCTCGCCACCTGGGCCTTCGCGTTCCAGATCTTCTTCGACTTCTCCGCCTACTCCGACATTGCGCGGGGCTCGGCGGCGCTTCTGGGGATTCGACTCGTCCGCAATTTCCGTCTGCCTTATCTCGCGGAATCGGCTTCGGATCTGTGGCGGCGATGGCACATCTCGTTGTCGGAATGGATCAGGGACTACATCTACATCCCGCTGGGCGGCGCCCGACGTGGACGACGCCGCACGCTCATCAACCTCGCCCTCACCATGGGACTCGCCGGGCTGTGGCACGGAGCCGCTTGGCATTTCGTACTTTGGGGGCTCTTTCACGGCCTCCTGCTTGCGACCTATCGGGTGCTGGCCGAACCGGCGGGGCGGTGCTTCGCCCCATTTCCCTCGCGGCTCATGCGGTGCCTTCGCATCGCTCTCATGTTTCAATTCACCTGCGTGGGCTGGGTCCTCTTCCGGGCGACTTCGACCAAGGATGCCCTGTGGATCCTCGGCGAGCTCGGACGATGGCTGGGCTCCGGCGCGGGTGGGCTCGTTTCCGGGCCGCAGTCCACGGCGCTGCTCGTGCTTTTCGCGGCCCTGTTTCTGATCATGTTCGTCGAGGAGAGGTTCGACCTGTTCCGCAAAAGCACGTCTCGACCGGTTCTCTATGGGATACTGTTGGCGGGCTGTCTTTTGCTCATGGCGCTGTTCAGCCGCGAGCAGGCCCAGGAGTTCATCTATTTCCAATTCTGAGATGACAGACAACGACCATCGCGTTCACCCGGACGACCTGGAGTTCATGGGACGGTTCCACGGGTTTCATCCCGCGTCCGTGGCATGCGGGTTTCTTCTGCTCTTCTTGCCGGCGTGGCTGGTCTTGCGAGGGATGGCCCTCCACGTCACCCCCAAGGACGTGGGCGCGCTCGTCTCCGCGCAGGAAGTGCGATGCCTCCTCGACGTCGTATCCCGGAACTCGGACGTCCCAGAGACCCTCGTGATCGGCGATTCCGTCCTCCGAGAGGGTGCGCTCCGCGCTCACCGAGACCCTGCCCCGGCGTTCCACTCTCTCGTCACGACCTTGCGGCGACGGGCGACCTTGGGCCCGCGGCTGTGGGATCTCGGATTCGAAGGACTGCTGCCCATGGATGCCCTCGCCGTGGTCCAAGCCCTGAACCGCCGGAATCCGAAGAACGCGGTGAACATTCTGCTGGAGTTGACGCCCCGCTACGCCTCTCCCGATTACCAGGTCATCGGAAAACTGCACTCCCGGCCCCTGTTTCGAGCCCTATCCCCCCGCGAAGGCGTCTCTCGGCTGGCGCTTTCCGAGCACCGTTTGGGGCTCGCAGCCCTCCGGCTGACACTGCCTCGATGGCTGCGCCATCCCCGCTTCCCCGATCGACGTAGCGCCACCGCCCCCCTCGAACTGCTGGCCCGCGTACGTCCCCATTTCTTGAGGGCCTCGCGGGGAGGCCCCCAGATCCGCGCCCTCGAAACTCTCGCCGCGCAGTGCCGAGGTCGGCTCACCGCTTTCGAAACGCCGATTCAATCCCTGTTTCTCGACGCCGAGAAGGGACCCGAGATCGTCGAGGAGACGTTTCGAGTCCTGAGACGCGCGGTCCGGCCCGCGCCCGTTCTGAGGCCGGACGGCGGCCGTTTCGCGAGCTCGGATTTTCTCGATCACTGCCATCTGACCCCGCCCGGTAACGTCAAACTCGCCCGCCGTATCGTGAGCGATCTCGGGTGGGCTCCCCCCCCTCCGCCCCGCCCTCTCGTCGCGTGGCGGCGGTCGACCCGTCACGCGCCACGGATCGGGTGGCGCGTCGACGAGGACAGCGGCGACATCGTCCACGAAGATGCCCTCGGGCATCTCCGCCGCCCGGCTCACCTCAAGGGCTTCGCAAAAGGGGGCGACGCGCCGACTCTCGTGCGATGGTCGGCCGAGCACGTGTATTGTCTTCGCGACGACACCCTGCAGGTCCGCTCCTTCACCGACGCCGGCTGGAGCCGTTCCCTTCCCCTGCCCCCAAACCAGAAACTCGCCGACCTGGCCTTCGACGGGCGGGGGCGGGCCGTCCTCATCCTCGAGGCCACGGGCGCTGTCCTCCGGCTCGAGGAATCCGCTCTGCTTCGAGGCGATCGTTCCTCCGTGGAGGTCCTGACCCGTCCCCTCCCCCTCGCCGACTTGGCGGGATCCTCCCGCAGGAACTTCGGGCTCGGATTTCCGCCCTTGCATGGTCACCCCACGCCCATGCCACCGGTCTCCCGGGTCTTCACGGCGGACGACGGCGAGACGCTCCTCGTCTGGACGCGCCACCCGCTCTGGCGAGGCACCGTCTTCCGTTTCAACCCGACACCTGGCGTCGCCTACCCACTGTGGCCCGCCGACGGCGAGGGCCACCGCTTCGGCCCGAACCCGCTGATCGAAAGTCGACCTCATCTGTGGCTTGCTCGATCACGGACCCTCCTGTTCGATGACGGGATGGAACTTCTGGAGGAACGGCTCAGACGATTCAGTTGGACTTACGGAACCCCACCCGACCCCGCAGGCAATTCCGTGACCGCCAACGGCTACACCTTGGAACCGCCCCGAGATCGTCCCCCGCGTCTGCGCGTCGGCGTGTTCGGTAGCTCGGTCGCCGGCGCCACGCGCCCCCTGGGCGCGGACGCCCTGTCACCCGCCGACGACGGGCGACCCCGCCTGTTCTCCACCCTCTCCGTGGCCGTCGCCCTGGAGAGATCGCTGAACGCCCGGGCCTCCGCGCCCGTGGCGGCCATGGATCTGACGGTGCCGGGGGGCACGCTCTTGGATCAGTTGGCGGGACTCTCCTTTCGCCCTGCGGACGATCTCGATGCCGCGGTCTTTACGCTGGGGGCCTTTGCCTTTCGCACGCAGGCCACATCCGGACCGATCTCGTTTTCGCAGGCATGGTCGCGCCTCGAGCGGGACGCGGACGGCGATCCCGTGGTGAACCGACGCCGAGGATTCCTCCCGTTCGCGAGCATCGGCTCCGCCAAGGGCGATGAGTTGGGCCTCGAGGGCGCCATCGAGGAGCTGGCAAGCGAACTGGGTCGGCGGTGTCGACGTCGAGGTATCCCCGCCTGGATCGTCGACATGGGCCGCCTGACTCCGCTTCGGGGCGCGGACGAGACCGCACGGCTGCTTTTCCGAGCCGCCGCCCGACGCCACGGGTTGAACGTCGTCGTGCTCGCCCCCCCGCCCGACCGTGCCGACCTCATGAGAACCATCGCCCAGGGGGACCGCCACCTGGCTCCTCCGGGGCTCGACTGGGTAGGACGCATCGCGGCCGTGCACATGGCCTCGTCCCTGCCTCTCGATGCGAACGCCCTTCTCGCGTCGCGGCACATGCGCCCCGACGTTCCGTCAGCCATGTCCTCGGCGGCGCCCCCGCGCATTCCCGTCCCCAACCTGAGTGCATTGCCTCCCTTGGACCGCGGCCTGTTGACGGTCTCGAAGGACGGGACCCACTGGAGAGTCGTGGTCGAGAAAGGCGGAACGCTGGCCGAAGTGGAACCACGGCGCGTGGCTCTTCTCGCCCTCGGCCGCGGCGTGGGTCCCCTTCTTCATCGAGGTGACGCGGTGGAGATTCAGGTGGTTCGCTTTCTGAAGCGGGATGAGTACGGTCTGGGAAGGCACGACGCCGTCGAACACCTGGCAACGTTTCGCATCTCTCCGGAAGACCTCCAAGCCGCGGTCATGGGTGTGGTCCAAGCTTGGAAGGAAAAAGACCGTCCCCGGTGGCTCCATGAGGTGGACGCCGGACGATGAGCCACCCCTTTCTCGAGCGGCTGACGCGAAAACGACCGTTTCTCTTGGACACGGGTCTCTCCACGGAATTGGAGCGACGGGGCGCCACGCTCGACCCGCGCCTGTGGTCGTCAAGGCTTCTTTTGGACGCCCCGGAACTCATCGTGTCCGTCCACTTGGACAATCTCAGTGCCGGCGCCCAGGTCATCACCACCGCCACCTATCAGGCGAGCTTCGAGGGATTCGCGGAGGTCTTGGGCCTTTCACGCAACGCATCGCGGGATCTCATGGCCCGGTCGGTGGAACTGGCCAGGCAGGCCGTCCGTCTCCATCTCGAAAGAACGCCCGTATCCCTCCCTCCGGCGATCGCCGGAAGCCTCGGCCCCTACGGAGCCTTCCTGGCCGACGGTTCCGAATTCCGCGGCGACTACGTCGTCGACCCCGTCGTCCTGAGGGATCATCACGCCCCGCGCATCGAAGCTTTGCTCGACGCCGGCGTGGACGTCATCGCCTTCGAAACCCTGCCCAGGCGGGATGAAGCCCTCGTCGTCGCAGAGCTCCTGGACCAGCTGGCCTGTCCGGCCGCGTGGATCTCATTCAGCACCCGATCGTCGCAAGAGCTGGCCGGCGGAGACTCCTTGGAGCAGACCGCGCGAGACCTCTGCGGCGCGCGCCATGTCTCGGCCATCGGCCTCAACTGCTGCCCTCCGTCCCGCGTCTCCCCTGCCCTCGAAGTCCTGCGCTCCGCCACGTCCCAACCGTTACTCGTCAAGCCGAACAGCGGAGAGGAATGGGTCGACGGGGTCTGGAGTGCGAGCTCTGAGGCGGAGTCGATCCCGGCCCTCGTCGAGGACTGGCTGAAGCGAGGCGTCCTGGGAGTGGGCGGGTGTTGTCGAACACGCCCGGAGCTTCTTCGAATTCTCTCGCGGACCGGGCTTTTCGGGACCTGATCCCTGTTGTCGGGGTTCTTCCGAGTCTTGACAATGTCTACACAGCGGGTAAGCTCGGCCCTTCCCGACCGTGAGAGGAGTGTAGGATGGCCCGTGAACACGACGAAGACCTGAGAGCCGAGGAAGACGCCCGAAGGGCGCGTCGCGAATTCGCGAAGGTCAAAAAGATCATCCCCACCCTCACGGCGCTCTATCTCATCTCCGCCGTCGGAAGCGCCGTCCTCCTGGTCCTGTTCTCCTACGCCGCCGTGGCGGTCGACGTCCCGCTCTACCTGACGGTGCTGGCTTTCGCCAGCCTGACGGTGAACCTGGCCGCGGCCCTGCGCGTGCGGAAAAAGCCCTACACCTGGGCCGTCATGGGCGCGGTGGTCACAAGTTTACTCGTCGTCTCCGATATCTTCGGGCGAGACGGTTCGTTCGTCATCGACCTCTTCTGGGCGGCCTGCTTCTGGGCTGCGGTGGGCTATGCCGCAAGGTACGAGAAAGTCCTGGCCCGGTATCCCGAATTGGCCAAGGGGCGTATCGCAAGAGCGCGACCGGAGCGGGCCCGCCAAGGCACCCGCCGCGGCCGCAAGGCCTCCCGTTCGGGAGTCCCCGAGGGCGTGATCTTCGCAGGCGCGCTTCTTGCGGGGATCCTCCTTGGTTTCGTCTTCCACTCCACGTCGGTGAAAAGCAAATCCCCGAACTATCTCGCCGCACGCATACGCGAGGAGTGGGCCGCGGGGGACCTGGATGCCCTGGCCTCCCACGTCGCCTCCGAGCGGCGCGACGCCTTCCTTCGCAAGTTGAAAAAGGGCCTCACGCGCCGCGGTTGGCTGAACCGCCGCCCCGCATTGAACGAAGGAGTCGTGGATCTCCACGGGCTCCCCGAAGGCCGTCTCGCCATCGCCTTTCCCATCCGCAACGAAGAGCCGCTGGTGACGAGCTGGCGCCTCGAGGGAACGAAATGGACCCTTCGCGACATGGCCCTTCCGTCGGTCCAAGTGAAGGTGCCTCTCGACGGAGTCGTCGGTCAATTCATCGCCGCATGGAACGGCGGAGACGCCGCCGACATCGCTTCCCTCTCGCCGCCGGACAAAGTGGATCGTCAGGCGAAATCGTTGCGGAGGATTTTCAGTCGTCGCGGGTGGGAACAACGGCGCCCTAGCGTGGAGCGGCCGCGCATCCTCGCTCCCCGCGATGGACGCGCAACGGTCGTCTTCGATCTGGCGGACGGCTCCTTGACGACGAAGTGGCGCTTCGACGGAACCGCCTGGCGGCTTTCGGGAATCCGCTTCCCAAAACGCTAGACACGGCCACGTCTCAGCGTTCGGCGTGGGAGTCGGCGGGAGGTTGCATATGGGGGCAAAACCGCTCCCCGAGGGCCAGAGTCGCTACGACGAGAAGCGCGATGATGACCGCGGCAAGCAGCACGGAGTCGGGCCCGCGATCCCCGTGAACGGTGGAAGTCTTCGATTCTGAATTCATGGGCTTATGGCAAGACGTCGGGTTACTGGGGGTGTTGGGCGCGGCTCTATTGTGCCTACTTGGACCCAGAATGGGAAGGGGGATTTCGGCGCCCCTGCGGATACACCGGGTGCTTCAGAGAGGTTCGGCGTTCTCCCACGACCCGTTCCCTGCATCGCCGCTCCGCGCGCAGGGTGTGAATGACGATTTCCGCGCGGCAAAAGCTCCTCAATGGAATCCCGCTGAAGCCGCAGCCCTTGGACGTGTATCCCCGAAGAGCACCGTACTGCCACGGCCCCGCGATGAAACGCCGGGCGCACGAGGCGTTGGAAACAAGAGGCGTTCCCCCGGGGAGACAGATCTGCCCGCCGTGGGTGTGGCCGCAAAGGTAGACGTCCGCGAAGGCGGACGCGGCCTCGAGGATGAGATCCGGACTGTGGCAGAGAAACAAAGCGACATCCTCGACGGGCACGTTGGCAAAAGCCGTGGGGAGGTCGTCTGTCCCGAAGAAATGCGCATCGTCCACACCCACCAACCACACTGAATCGCCGTCCCGGGTATCGATCCGGAGGGATTCGTTGAGGAGGTAGCGCAATCCCAAAGACTCGAGCGGCTCCACCATGTCCAGCGTGTCGTGGTTGCCCAAGACCGCATAGGCGCCGCATCGACAGTCACCAAGAACGGGGACGAGAGGCTCCAGCTCTCGCAGAGCCCCGTCCACCGGACCGCGGGTGTCCAAACGCAAATCCCCGGTGATGACCGCCAAGTCGAATTCCAGGTCGCCACAGATCGAGGTCAGAACCCTCCCGAACCCTGGCGGGCCGTCGATGTGGAGATCCGTGAGATGAAGAACCTTCATCCCCTCGAAGCCGGGAGGAAGGCCCACGAGCCAAAGGTCATTTTGGACGACGTCGATCCGGGTCGCCCGACGGGCCAAGGATCTGTAAAGACCACAGAGATCGAGCCCCCGACGCAGCCACGCCATCACGGGATCGAGGATCTGGAATGGGAGGAGCTTCTTCCCATCCCCCATGCTCTGAGGGCGTCCCTCCCAGCTTCGCCGACGAGCGGCCAGATGGATTCCCAGGCGCTCCTCGGGACTCCGGGGAGGCACGACGGCGGGTCGTTGATCAGTCAAGACAGGATGCATGTTCAGACATCTTATCGGCGCGCGACGCCGCCACCCCCTCCCTTCCCAGGTTTTTGTGTCGCCAAACGGGGGGCGGCGGGGTTAGGATAGGGACTGAAGAAGCGTTCGTCTCCACGCCTCGTCGTGGCTTCCGAGCGTTCCGAACACCTGGCTCCGGAATACACCTTTCCGTCAAAGGAGGAATGGCATGATTCGATCCATCCGTTCCCTTTGGCTCGGGGTTGCCCTGGCTTTGACCGTCATCGTCTCGTCCGCTTCCGCTCAGGAAGCGACGAGCTCCGATCAGATCGCGTTGAAGTACAAACCCTGTCCGAAGTGGAACTACATACTTCCCCACGAAGTTTTCACCCCGGTCGGCGACAAGATCGCCGTCCCCCACGCCGGTGGAGACGGATTTGCCGTCGCCATGGATGGGACGACACTCCTTCTGGACGCCAACGGCGATGGGCGTCTCGGCGATGCCAAGGCCAAGGGCGCGGGAGCCTGGGTCACTCTCAAGTCGAAGACGGAGGACGGCAAGAAGCTCTACTACAGCTTGCGCCTCGTCAATGACGGCGGGTGGAAGTACGCGTCCTCAGGCGTGATGGTCGGCAAGTACAACGGCGTGACCATTCAGCTCATCGACCAGAACAACAACGGTCGCTACAACGACGTCGGCGAGGACGCAGTCGTCGTCGGGAAGTCGCGCGCCGCAAGCTTTCTTTCCAAGGTCATGTCCCTCAAGGGACAACTGTTCGAGGTGGACGTCTCCCCAACAGGCAGCGCCATGACGTTCCGGCCCTATCAG
This sequence comes from Planctomycetota bacterium, assembly GCA_011369445.1. Classification (GTDB taxonomy): domain Bacteria; phylum Planctomycetota; family DRQF01; genus DRQF01. The sequence continues at coordinate 29,597 of DRQF01000096.1, forward strand.
GGCAAAAGTGGCCTGCTGGACCTGAGGAGCAAGTTCACGTCGAAAGGGAAACTCGTCTCCGCCGTCGTCATGAGTGATGACGGCGAGTTCTCATTCGAGGTCTCGAAGGCGAAGAAGGGCCTGGTGGTTCCCACCGGCGCTTACGAAATCGTCGCGGGCTTGGTGACGAAGGGCAAGGAGCACGTCAGCATTCGCAAGGGCAAGTCCCGCGTGTTCCGCGTGCTCGATGGTCAAACGTCAGTCGTCGCTTGGGGCGGACCGCTCAAGGCGGAATTCGAGTACGACCGCCAGGGCAAGGACGTCACCTTCTCCCCGAACAAGCTCTGGTTCTTCGGGAAGGCCGGCGAGGAATACTACAACTGGGTTCCCGATGGCAAGCCGCCGAAGTTCATCATCGCCGACGGCGTCACCGCCAAGAAAATCGGCGAAGCCAAGTTCGGCGGGTGCTGAGGAGGCGGCTTCAATCCGGTCACCGTGAGTGTACCGACCGAAGGCCCCATCAAAGTCACCCTCGAACACGATCGCAAGGCGTTCGGAGTCATCAAAGGCCGTGAGAAGGGCGATGAGCCCCAAGCCGGTGTCACACCCGGCGTCACGACGACCAGCGAGGACTGATCCGGATCCGACACAAACCGCCGAAGCCCTCGCGGGTTTCGGCGGTCTTTTCATGCCCTCCCTTCTCTCTCGCGGCGAAAGCCCCGAGCAACCCATCCGTTTCATGGGGACCAGCCCATGAAGGAGGTCCCCGTGCGTACATTGATCGCTCTTGCCGCCGTCTTGTGTCTCGGTCTCCAGTCCCTTGCCCAGGACAGCCGGCCCATTCGGCTCATCACCGATCCGGCGTTGTCTCCCAACGCAGATCGCATCGCGTTTTCGTACCTGGGCGACATCTGGGTCGTGAGCTCGTCGGGCGGTGACGCCCGACGGCTCACGGAGAATCCGGCTCGGGACAGCTCGCCGTCCTTCTCGCCCGACGGCACGCAGATCGCGTTTCTCTCCGACCGTGACGCCCGCAGGCAGATCCACGTCATCCCCAGCACAGGCGGCATTCCGCGACGGGTGACCCTCAACACGGAGGGCTATGGGCTCGAGGAATGGCTTCCGGATGGCCAGGGATTCTTGACGCTGGCCCAGCGGGACCACTTCTGGCGGCGGGCGGCCCGTTTCTTCGTGCGCCCGATGGACGGCAAGAAGGCCGAGCAGCTTCTCTTCGACGGCTATGGCCGCGACGGGTGTCTGGACGCCGGCGGCAACCTGCTTCTCTACACCCGAGAAGGCGCTCCGATCTACCGGAAGCAATATGCGGGTTCCCAGGAGTCCCAAGTCTGGCTCTTCGACCGGAGTCAGCAAACCCACCGGCTTTTGCGCAAGGGAAACGGCGGGTGCCGCTACCCTCTTTGGACCGAGACGCCCGGCGAGTTCCTCTACGTCTCCCAGGCAGACGGCACGTTCAACCTCTATCGCGGCCGCCTCAACGACGACTCCGACCAGCAACTCACCCACTTCAAAGACGACGGCGTCCTTTTCCCGGCGATCTCCCGGGACGGCTCCAAGGTGGTCTTCCGCAGACTCTTCGACCTCTACAGCCTCGACCTGACGACGCCATCCCAACCCAGGCTGCTGAGCGTCACGGACGGCTCGGACCCCATCGTCAAGGAGCACCGCAATGCGGTTCTCGAAGCGGCTTCCGATGTTTCCTACTCCCCCGATGGCAAGGAATGCTGCTTCACATCCGGGGGTGACCTCTGGGTGATGGACACGGTGCTCCGAGAACCCGTGCGTATCACGAGCTCACCGGAGGAGGAGCGTTCGCCACTTTTCCTGTCATACGACGAGATTCTCTTCGTGAGCGACGAGGGAGGTCAGAGCGACATCTGGCGAGTGCGACGCAAGGACGCCGACAAGTGGTTCTGGCAGCAGGAGGAATTCGAACTCGACAAGCTGACCGACGACGCGGACTTCGAACGCGACCTCCGGCCGGTTCCGGAGAGTGACGAGGTGTGTTTCACGCGCGGCCGCGGCGACCTGATCCTCCTCACGCCCAGCACCGGCAAGTCGCGTCGCCTCCTCGCTTCGTGGAATACGCCCCAGTACGACTTCTCCCCCGACGGCAAATGGATCGCCTACGCCATTGAAGACGGCAACTTCAATCGGGACGTGTATCTCGCTCCGCTGGACGGCTCACGCGCACCGTTCAACCTTTCCCGCCATCCAGACTCCGACAGCAGTCCCGCCTGGTCGCATGACGGCAAGGTTCTCGCGTTCGTGGGGCGTCACTGGCGGAACGAGGCGGACATCATCTATGTCCATCTCACCCAAGCCGGCGAGGACGAGGACGCCCGACAAAGGAAGCTCGCGAAGGCCATCAAGGCCATGGCGAAGCGCAAACGCGCCCAGACGAACAAGGACGAACCCCGGAAGACGAACCCTCCGGAGAAGTCCAACAAGAAGTCAGCGGACTCCACCAAGAAGACGAAGACCCTTTCCGTCGCCATCGACTTCGAAGGTATCCGTGATCGCTTCCATCGGATCTCAATCCCGCGCAGCTTCGAATCGGGGCTCTTCTTCTGGCCCGGAGAGGACAAACTGTGTTTTCAGGCTGAGGTCGATGGGAAGAGGGGACTTTACACCGTGACGTTCCCCGATCCGTTGCGGCCGAAACTCCTCACGAGTTCAAGCCTCCGCAACCGCAAACCGCTCCGGGAGGCGAAGTCGGTCTGTGGGCTCAGCGGCGGATCGCCGGCCGTCATGGACAAGAACGGACGCATCACCAAACACAGCTTCAGGGTGAAGATCTCCTACCGCTTGGGCGACATCTACCGGGTCATCTTCGACCAAGCCTGGCGGGCCATGCGGGACGGCTGGTACGACCCCCGCATGAACAACAAGAATTGGGACGAGATCCGACGCAAGTATGCCCCGGTGGCCGAGCAGTGCCTCGACGTCTCCTCGCTCTCCGCCGTCTGCAACATGATGCTGGGCGAACTCAATGGCTCCCATCTCGGTTTCCGGATGTCCGAGGGCTCTCTTCCGGGTGAACGGCGACCGAGTCGGGCCCGGACGTGGTCCCTCGAGACTCGACATCTGGGTTGCCGGTTCGACCCCACCTGGAAAGGTCCCGGTCTCAAGGTCAAGGACGTCATCAAGAAGACCCCCGCCTCCCGAAGCACCAGTCGCATTCGTGTGGGAGAGATCGTTCTCGCCATCGACGGCAAACCCGTGGACCCGGGCATCGACATCGCCACGGTGCTGACCGTCGACCCCGATCGATTCCTCAAGGTGAAGGTCCAGGACGCTCAGGGCGCAACGCGGGTCGTCAGCATGCGCCCCACGACCTATCGTGCGGTGCGTTCTCTTCTCTACGACCGGTGGGTCGCCGACAACGAAAAGAAGGTGGAAGAGCTTTCCGGAGGCTCGCTCGGATATCTCCACATCCGCGGGATGAATTTTCGAAGCTTCGAGAAGTTCGAGGAAGAGCTTTTCCGCGTGGGCTATGGGAAAGACGGCCTCGTGATCGATGTGCGCGAAAACGGGGGCGGCTCGACGACCGACCACTTGCTCACGGCTCTCACCCAACCGGAGCACGCCCTCACCCTTCCCCGCGGAGGCACCGAAAAGGACATCGGCTACCCGCAGGGAAGGCGCATCTACGCCACTTGGTCGAAGCCCATCGTCGTGCTCTGCAATCAGAACTCCTTTTCCAACGCCGAGATTTTCTCCCACGCCATCAAGACCTTGAAGCGAGGTCGGCTCGTGGGTGTCCGCACCGCCGGCGGCGTCATTTCCACCGGCGGGATGTCCATCATGGGCATGGCTTTCATCCGCATGCCCTTCCGGGGATGGTTCGTCCTTCCGACGGGCGAGGACATGGAGCTCAACGGCGCCGATCCGGACGTGACCCTCTGGCCCGCGCCGGGCGAATGGCCAAGCGGCAAGGATCAGCAGCTGGCGAAAGCCGTGGAACTCTTGTCGGACGACGTGGCAACTTGGAAAGCCCGGCCCCGTCCGAAACTGCGCTACCGGACCGAACGCTGACGCGAGGACCAGCTCACAGCTCGGGATAGAGATCGACGCGGCGATCGGCGAGGAACGAGAAACGCTCGCGGCACGCCCGGACCTCTGCCGTCCGTACGTTGCCGGACACCTCGGCCTCCTGCCACGCCGCAGCGGCGATGACTTCCCCCATGGGATCGATGAGAGCCGAGTCCCCGCGATAGATGAGGCCGGACCCCTCCCCGACCCGATTCACGCCCAGCACAAACGCTTGGTTCTCCATGGCGCGGGCCCTGAGCAGTGTCCGCCACGCAGCGCTTCGCACGACCGGCCAATTCGCGATGACGCAGAACAGGTCCGTGCGGTCGGCGGTCCGCCGAAACGGCTCGGGAAACCGTAAGTCGTAGCAGATCAAAGGGGTCACCCGGAGGCCTTCCACGTCCAAGGTCTCGAGGGTGCGGCCGGCCTCGAAGACCTCGTTTTCCCCGGCAAGGCTGAAGGGGTGGATCTTGTGGTAGAGGAGCCTCTCCCGGCCTTGTGGATCGAACAACGCGGCGGCATTGCGCGGGCGAGGATCGCCCGGTTCGGCGAAGCCCCCCAGAATCCAAAGCCCGAGGCGGGACGCCTCCTCCGCGAGGAAGGCCCGGATCTCTCCCGCCCGCGGTGCCACGAGGTCCGCCGCCATGCTGAATCCGGTGGCGAACATCTCGGGTAGCACGCACAGCCGCGCCCCCTCCTCCGCCGCCCGGCTCAGCCGAGGGCGCAACGCGTCGAAGTTGGCCGGCGGGTCCTCCCAGACGATGTCGGTTTGAATTCCCGTGATCCTCATGATCCCATCGCCTCCAATCTCCGGGCGGCTTCGCGCAAAGTGTCCATCGTCTTGCAGAATGCAAAGCGTACGAGCTTGCTCCCGGCGGCCGGATTCGCGGTGTAAAAAGCGGTCGGGGGAATGGCGGCGATCCCGACCTTGTCGATGAGGTACCGAACGAATTCTACGTCGCTCCCCTCGAAAACGTCGGTGAAATCGGCAAGGACGAAATACGTCCCCTCGGGAACGAAGGGAGACAATCCTGCCCTCATCAACGCGTCGACGAGGAAATCCCGCCGCTCCAAGTAATCTCTCGAGAACTCGGCCAGGTAGTCGTCGCGCAACGTGTTCAGCGCGAACGCGGCGGCTTTCTGCAAGGGCGTCGCGGTGGCGAAGGTGAGAAACTGATGGGCGGCTTGGGCGGCGCCGATCATGTCCTTCGGGCCCGTCGCCCACCCGATCTTCCACCCCGTCACGGAGTAGCTCTTGCCCAGACTGGACACGCTCCAGGTCCGCTCCCTCATCCCGGGGAGAGTGGCCAAGGGAACGTGCGTCGCGCCATCATAGACGAGGTACTCGTACACCTCGTCCGTCAGGACCCGCAACCCGTGCTCCAGGGAGAGTTCGGCGACGATCTCCAACTCCTCGGTGTCGAAGACACGCCCGGTCGGATTGTGAGGCGAATTCAACACGACAAGGCGCGTGCGGGGAGTGATAGCGCGCTCCAAGTCCTCGGACCGTATTCTGAAATCGGGCGCCTCGAGAGTCACGAACCGGGGCTTTGCCCCCGCCAGCGCCGCGCAGGCGGGATAGCTGTCGTAGTACGGCTCGAAGAACACCACCTCATCTCCCGGATTCAGCATCCCCAGCATGGCGGCGGCCAGGCCTTCGGTCGCCCCCGAATAGACGCCGACTTCCTCCATGGGATCGTACTCGAGCCCGTGATCCGCGCGGCGACGATCCGCCACCGCCCGGACGAGTTCGGGATGCCCCATCGATCGAGCGTATTGGTTCTCTCCGGAATTCAGCGCCCGTGACGCCGCGCGGATGAGTTGCTCCGGTCCGTCGAAATCCGGGAAACCCTGCGACAGGTTGATGGCGCCCCGCTCCTGAGCGAGACGCGTCATCTCGCTGAAGATCGTGGTGCCGAAGGGTTCGAGTTTCTGGGCTTGGACCGGTCGCATGAAAGTCTCGCATCTGGAATCGAGGAGAGGACGTGGCCATCATATTCCAGCTCGGCGTCCATGGGAACGCGGTCCGGGTTTCCTGCTATCCTCTCTCGCCATGGAACAGGCTCTCGCGCACTACTTCCGTCACCTCGAGCGGGCGGGATTGAATCCGGCTCCCGACTGGTGTCCGTCCCGCGACCCCGACGTGAGGCCCCGAACGGACCTCACCCTCGATCCCATCCGCCAAGTTCTCGAATTCGGCCCGGGTCTCCAGATCTCCGAGGACACGGCCGGAGGAGTTCATTCCGACCACGCGACCCACGCCATGGCGCGCGTTCTCGTGGACAGAGCCAGCGAGTTGTCCGGAGCGCGGCTCCTCGAAATCGGATGTGGGACCGGCGTTCTTTCCGTCCTCGCGGCGCGCCTGGGCGCCCGCGTCACGGCGACCGATCTCGACGAGCACGCTCTGACTCTTGCCGCGAACAATGCCCGTGCCAACCAGGTCACCCTCGATCTTCGTTGCGGCTCACTCCTCGATCCGCTGGATTCCCAAGAGCGCTTCCCTTGGATCGTTGCCAATCTACCCCAGAAACCGGCGCCCGCCGAAGGTCTCTTGCCCCTTGCGAATTGGGGCGGCCCCGAAGGCGATGAGCTGTTTCAGGGGCTCTTCGACGCAGTCGGTTCGCATCTGGAGGAGAACGGAAGAGTGTTGTTCTTCATGCACTCTCTGCCTCACCCGCGGTTCCTGACTCGTCTCCAGCAGGAATTCGACCTCTTTCCTTTGCGCTGGTATCTTCGATGGATCGAGCGCGGCGAGTTCGGGCCCTTGGGAGACATCTTCAAGGAGCGGTCCCGCGAGGGGATCTCCCATCTCCATGTGGAGGGGGACGAGGCCGCCCTCGTCTGTTGCATCTGGATGGCTCGACTGGCGCAGGCACCATGAAGCGGTTTCTCGTCATCAACGCCGACGACGCCGGGCTCGACCCCCGACTGGACGCCGTCATTCTCGAACTGGCTCGCGGCCCTTTGAAATCGGCGTCCGTCTTGACGACGCAGAAGGGATTCCGGCAGTTCGTCTCTCGCGCGCTGGATCTCGGAATGGGTCTCGGGCTCCACTTCGATCTCACGACGGGCCCGGCGCTCGGAGGGCCCTACGAGACGTTGACGGACCGCGAAGGCCGATTCATCACGCCTAAGGAAAAGGTCTGGGAGCGGGCTCTCGCGGGGGACATCGACCCCGCCGAGGTCGCCAGGGAGGCTCGCCTTCAATGGGAGGCGCTGCTCGAAGCGGGCGTCCAGCCGGACCACATCGACGGGCACAATCACGTCCATGTCCTTCCCGGAGTCTTCGAGGGCCTCGTCGCGGCGCTCGGCCACCTCACCGACGTCTTCCTGCGCATTCCCCTCGGGCGCGGCCCCGACACCGGTCGCTGTCCCCATGTCCGCCGTCACGCCGCCGCGCTGCAGTCCCATCCGGAACGGATTCCTCCCGGATGGCGTCGAGTGGAGGTCTTCACCGGTCATCGCTTCATGGAGCGCCCCGGGCTCGACCAATTGGAGGTCCTGGACGACGACGAAGTGCGAACCCTCGAGTGGATGGTTCATCCAGGCGACGCGGACCTCTCTCCCTTTCGCACGGACGAGCGGCGAAGAAGGGAGGTGGAGATCCTCCTTTCGCGAGAGTTGGCGCAGCGACTCGATGAACGTGGCATCGTGTGCTGCCGCTTCGGAGACATCCCGTGCGAGTCCTGATCATCGAACCGCGCCTCGAGCATCGCGGCCGAGGAAATCTGACGACGACGCGGCGCTGGGCCGAAGGCCTCACGGCGCGAGGCATCGACGTCGTCACCGCGGCTTCCCAGAACGCGGAGGAGCTAGAAGGCCAGTCGTTCGACCTCGTCCATGCTCACCACGCCGGCCGCTCCGGGCCTGCCGGCCTGAGGCTGGCTCGGCGCCACCGCATGCCTCTCGTCGTGAGTTCAGGCGGCACCGACATCCGAGGCCCCCGCGCCTTCACCCCGGAGGTGAAGGACGTCCTGCGCCATGCCGACCTCGTCATATCGCCCTTCAACTCCGACGCCGAATGCATCGCGGGAGCCCTGGGAGCCCCAATCCCCTTCGCCGTCGTGCCTCGCGGCATTCCGGCCGGAGCAGCACCCACCCCTCCGGAAGATCCCCGGGCGGACCGCTGGCTTTTCTCCGGCGGCCTGCGGGACGTCAAGGACCCGCTCCTCGCCGTCCGCATCGCCGAGGCCGCGCGCCGGGCGGGATTCGACGTTGCGTTGGATCTGTACGGGCCGGCGATCGACGAGAGCCTTCTCCCCGTCCTCGAGAACACACTCGCTTCGTCCCCCGACCGCTACCGGGGCGAGGCGCCCCCGGACACCATGAGCGACATTTACGAGTCCCACGATCTTCTCATCAACAGCTCGCTCAGCGAGGGGGCCTCGAACAGCATTCTCGAAGCGTGGCGCAGCGGGCTCGTCGTGCTGGCCCGACGCGTGCCCGGGAACATCGAGATGCTCTCCGGCGCACCCTCGGAAATCGCATTTCTCTTCGACGAGGGCAACCTCCTCGACCCTCCGATGCGCGCCTGGCTCGCAGCCGCAGCGAGAAACCGACGAGCCAACGCCCGTCGTGCGTGGGAGCACGTCAGAACCCATCACTCCGAAAAGCTGGAGATCGATGCCCTTCTCACTGGCTACCGACGGGCGACATCTAGAGGGCGAAGCGAGTCGGGTCCACGCGGAGCGTGACGCCCTCGACGGGTTCGATGCGCAACGGCGTCTTCGCACTCTCCAGTCTGACCGACAGGAGCCAGGACTTCGGGCCTCGAATCGCAGTCAGGCGTTGGCGATCGTTTTCGAACTGGAGGTTCATCGCTCGAAGTCGGGAGGGGCTCGCCGGGACAGGTCCGACCAGTTTCAGGACGAGCAATGTGCCTCGCCCCGTCGGGGACGGAGCGAGAAAGCTCGTCGGCTCCACACTCCAACGCCCCTCGCCCGATCGAGCCGTATGGGGCCGCTCCGGTCCGAGAGCCGCCAGAGCTTCCAACGCGGCCAGACGCCAAGCATCCTGGCCCCGCTCCGCCACCCGTTCGAGGGTGAGGCGCGCGCACGGTGGGGCTCGATGGGCGAGGGCCAATCGTCTCAACTCGCCGACGATGCGCCCATCCATGGCGCGGACGGTCCGGTAGCGTTTGCGGACCCATTCGAACATAGGCACCCGTCTCGGGTCCTCACTCTGACCCAGGATACCCAACAGAGGCAGAGCCATGGGCTCCGGCAGGTCGGGGAGCAGGAGGCTGGCCGCGGCCCAATCCGCGGCGAATCCATCGCCGCGGCCGGCGAGAAGAGAGACGGCTCGAAAAAGATCCTCCCCACGAAGAGAAAAAAGTGCCCGCCTCCGTGTGCGGGAGTCCGGGGACTCGAGATCGGGAACCCGGGCGAGGAGGGCCAAGGCATTCTTCGAGATCTTCGGAGGGTCCCCCGGAGGGGGTCCCTGGGGCCCGGCCGGCGTCGGGAAAACCGGAGCCGACGGATGATCGTCGGGAGCTTCGGGGATTCGGACAGCGAAAGCCAACGACGCGTCGAGAAAAGCCACAAGTTCCTCCTTGCGCTCTTGGGACAGCCCGAGAGCACGCGGGTCCTCCTCGCGCGGATCCTGCTCGAGATCGAAGAAGGCCGTCCGCCCGGTGGTCTCGTCTCGGATGACCTTCAAGGACCCGTCGATCGCCGCCACCTGACGCCCGCCGCCCGGCGTGGCCAGCTGTGCCAGCGCGAAGGGGCGCGGCCCGGCCTCACCCAAGACCGCGGGCAGCAGCGACTCGCCTTGAAGAGGCTGCGACGGCGGGACGCCGAGGGCCTCCAGAACGGTGGGCATCACGTCGACGAGTTCGACGAGTCGGTCCACTCTCCGACCGACGGTCTGGCCGGGCCACCGGAGGATCAGAGGCACGTGGAGGACCTCTTCGTAGAGCGTCGAACCGTGAAAACTTCCGCCGTGCTCTCCGAACTCCTCGCCGTGATCGCCGTGGATGACGAGGAGGCTCGTTTCCAGGAGGCGGCGGCCCATCTCGCTCTCGAAGAATTCCGCCAAGGTGTGATCGACGTGAAGAAGGGCTGCGTCGTACAGATCCACGGGGCGGTTCCCGAATTCGGAGTTCTTCTCCCGCGGCGGTCCATGCACCTCCATGACGTGCAACCAGTGGAATCCCCGTTGATCCGCGGCCCAGGTGACATCTCGCGCGAGGGCGCGAAGCCCGTCCTCGATACGTCCAGGTCCGGTCGATTCGGGCATGTGCCACACGGCGAACCCCCGAGAGAATTCCCGGAAAATCGTCTCCAGATGTTCGCGACCATAGGCCGGATATCCGAAGGTCGGCCAACCTTTCCTGGAGAGGATCTCGGCAAGTGTCGACTCCTCGACCGGCGGATGTCCGAGTCGCTGTCGCCGAAAGTCAAGAGCGTCCGGATAGCGTCCCATGAACGTCGAGAGGATGCTCCCCCGGCTGTCCGAAGCCTGGGAGTGGGCGCGAGCGAACACGAAGGCCGACTCGGATAGGGTGTCGAGGAAAGGCGTCGTCGGTCGGTTGTACCCCCCGAACCCGCAGTGGTCGGCGCGGAGGGCATCGATCGTGATCCAGATCACTCGTCGAGGTTGCGTCAGCCCAAAACGGCGCTCGAAATCAGGGGTTCGCCCCGACACCACAGGCCCTCGTCTCTCGAGAAAGACGGCGATGTCCGTGGAATGAATCGGCGGACGGTGGGGTCCAAGTCGGGAAACGACCCAAGCATAGAGACGTTCACCAGGGGCCCGAGGAGTGATGGGGGCTGGCCTGGCCGCCAACACTCCCAACGCCACAGCCAGCGTGACACCGGCCACGACGCCCATCCCGGGGCGCTCCTGGAGAGTCGCTCCGAATCGAGCCGCCGCGTAGAGCGTGATGAGAGCAGCCAGCGCGTGCGGTTCGGGGTACTGGGCGGCATACAGGTGCCGCGCCGCCAAGGCACCGCCCAGGGCGACGAGCAGCATGACGAGACTCGCCGCGGAAAACCTCCCCCTCTCAAGCCCTGCATCCACCTCGACGAACACCGCTCCTCCCGCGGCCATGACCAACCCGGCGGCGAGGAGAGGAGCCGACTGCCCCGCGAAATGCGTGCTTGCGAGGAATCGCTCGGCAATCCACAGCGAGGGGCCGAGCAAGAGGAGAAGATCGCCGAGAAGGAGGACGAGCGGATGGGTCAGCCCATCGACCAGGAAGAAACTCGACAACTGAAGCCGCAGCCCACGAAATGCGCGACGCACCGGGACCAGCAGAACACCCGTCAGAGCCACGCCCCACAGGTCGGCCGCCACATCGCGGAAGGAGACGCCCCATCCCGATGCCAACGCGCCCAGGGTGAGAACGGCGCCACCGACGAGCACCGCTTGCCATCGCCTCATGGTCGAACTTCCCCGAGAACACGGAACCCGATCCGGGCGGATCTCGAGAATGGGCTCTCACCCCTGCGATAAGCCAGGTGGATTCGATCAGTGATCGGGTCTAGGGTCTCCCCCATGACAACCCTACGTCGCTCCCCATCCTTGGTCGACACCCACTCCGAAACACCAGACGCGCAGTGGAACAATCCATACGGAGAACGCAGTTCAGGATGGCTTCGAACACGTCGCACGGGGTCGAGCATGCCACGCGCCTGAGGAGACTTCGGCTCGATGCCCCAGGGAAAAGGTCTCCCGTCGACGCCGCGCGCGCCGCGTTCCCATTCAGAACGGGTGGGAAGTCGGTGGTGGCGGATGGCCGTCCCGGGCGCCTCCGCCTCGTCCAGGTATCGGCAGAAGGCCAGAGCGTCGAAGTAGCTCACCCAAGACATGGGCGCGTCAGGCGGCCCGCCCCGTAGAGTCGCCTCCCAGATGTCCCTCCCTTCGACGACGGGGCGGTGGCCGGGGCACCCCCTGGGGGAGAGCGCTCGCTCTTCCTGCGAGCAAAAGGGTCCAAAACCACGAGAGTCTCGATCCGCCTTTTCGTCTCTCGCGAGAAATCGCGCATAGTCACCGACGGAGACCTCGGTGAGCGACAAGAAAAACCCTTCCTCGTCGTGGGGCTCTCCCTCTTCGTCGATAGGCACCTCGAGATGCATCCCCATCCCGGCAAGCCCGGCTCCGCCCGGGATGAAGGCGAATCCCTTGGGCGGTGGCGCCAGAGGAAGCTTCAACGCATCGCCGGAACGCAGAAGAATATCGAGGGATCGATCCCGCCATTGAAAGGTCCACACGCCCGCCGAGAGCGGCAAGGACTTCTTCGCCCCACGAAGAGTCCAGGCCCGGTTCACGGGATGATGAGGCGGCGCGAACCACGCCCCGCGCCGCTTCAGCGTCGCCCGCAGGACTTCGCCCTCCTCGAATCCCCGAACGACGACCCGCGCCACGACGGGGGATTCCGCACGGTCGAGCGCACGGGAGAGATCGCGCTGGGCGGTCCAACTCCACACCAGACCTCCGACGGAAACGGCCAAGAGGAACGCCAGCGTCCTTGCGGGATGAAAGCGGGGAGGTCCGGATTCCACCTCAGTTCCCCCCCCGCGAGGGACCGCGAGCCATGCTCCACCGTCCCGTGACTGTGTTCAAATCCGCGTCTCCCATGATTCGATCTTAGCCCCGGGCGCGGACGAGGAGAAACCGGAAGCGGCGCCCTCCCCCTCGTCGCGATCGATGGGTACACTCTGGACTCCCCCGGGAGAACGAAGGAGAACCCATTGAAACCCGTTGTCATTCTCTCACTGTTCCTCGCTCTCGGACCCAACGGCATCCGAGGCCAGGACAAACCCGTCGTCTTCACGGGCGCTCGCATCCTCCCCATCACGGGCCCTCCCATCGAGAACGGAGTCCTCATCATCCAGGGCGGAAAGATCGTCCAGGTGGGCCCTTTGGAGGACGCGAACATCCCTTCCGACGCGACGCGACATGAGGTCACCGGTGTCATCATGCCGGGTCTCGTCGACACGCACAGCCATATCGGGGGACCCTCGGGCGGAGACGGCTCTCAACCCATTCAGCCGGAGTGTCGTGTCCTCGATTCCATCAATGTTCACGACCCGTCGATTCAAAAAGCCCAGGCGGGCGGCCTCACGACGGTGAACGTCATGCCTGGATCGGGACACCTGAGTTCCGGGCAGACGGTCTACATCAAGCTGAGAGACGGCGAGAGCATCGAGGACCTCCTCATCCGCGACGACAAAGGGAGAGGCTTGGGGGGGCTCAAAATGGCGAACGGCACCAATTCCCAGAGGAAGCCGCCGTTTCCGGGCACCCGCGGCAAGTCGGCCGCTCTGGTCCGACAAGCGTACATCGATGCGCTGGCTTATGGGGAGAAACTCCGCGCGGCGGCCGATGACGTCTCCAAGAGACCGAAACGAGACCTGAGACTCGAAGCTCTCCTCGAAGTCCTGAAGGGGCGCCGCGTCGTCCACCACCACACGCACCGTGCCGACGATATAGCCACCGTGCTCCGCATCGCGAAGGAGTTCGGGTTTCGCGTCGTACTCCATCACGTCAGCGAGGGATGGAAGGTCGCGAAGCAAATCGCCGAGGCCAAGGTTCCCTGCTCCGTCATCCTCCTGGACAGTCCCGGCGGCAAACTCGAAGCCATCGGGCTCAGGGCCGAGACGGCGGGCATCCTCGAGCGCGCGGGAGTGGACGTCTCGATTCATACCGACGACCCGATCACGGACTCCCGCCTCTTCCTGCGCTCTGGAGCTCTTGCCGTCCGAGCCGGCATGACGCGCAAGGGAGCCCTGGCGGCGCTTACGATCGCCGGTGCACGAGCCCTCGACCTCGACAAGAGGATCGGTAGCCTCGAACCGGGAAAAGACGCCGACTTCATTCTCCTCTCCGGCGACCCGTTCAGCGTCAAGACCAAAGTCATGGCGACCTGGGTCGAGGGCCGCAAGGTCTTCGACCGCAGCGATCCCAAGGACCGTCTTTGGGCCGTCGGCGGGTGGGGCGCCAGCCAGGGACAGGTATTCGAACTCGGATGTTTGACGGGAGAGATCAAGTGATGCCTCGCAGGACGATCTCCATGTTGGTTGGGCTGCATGTCCTTCTCGCCAGCGTCCTCGCCGGGCAGAGCCTGGCCGTGAAGGCGGCTCGCGTCCACACGGTCTCCGGCCAGGCCATCGAGAACGGCGTCATCGTCGTGCGCGACGGGAAGATCGCCGCGATCGGCCCCGCTGCCAGCACACCGATTCCCGCGGGTCTCCAGGTCCTCGAGGCGTCCATCGCCACGCCGGGCCTCATCGACGCCCACAGCGTGGCCGGGCTGGCCGGATGGCTCAACCAGCCCCACGACTCGGATCAACACGAAGCGGACCCGGCCATCCAGCCGGAGCTTCGCGCCCTGGATGCCTTCAATTCCCACGAACCGCTCATCGCTTGGTTGCGCACTCACGGCATCACGACGATCCACACGGGATTCGATACCCGAGGATTGATCTCGGGAACGAGCGTGCTTCTCAAAACGCGAGAGGCCCCCCTCCCCGAAGTGGTTCTGAAACCCCGGGCGATGGTCTTGGCCAGTCTCTCCGACGGCGCCCGCGCGTCCGGAGGAAAGTCACCCGGCACCAAGGCCAAGATGGCCGCGATGATCCGCCAAGCCCTCATTGAGGCGCAGGAGTATGCGGCCAAACGCTCCCTCGACGATGCGGCCCAACGGCCTACCCGCAGTCTTCGCAAGGAAGCCCTCGCCGACGTGCTGGCCGGAAAGCGACCTCTGCTCATGACGGCCGAACGCGACCGGGACATCCGAACCGCCCTCCGGCTTCAGAAGGAATTCGGGTTCCGCTTGGTTCTCGACGGCGGAGCCGAGATCTATCGCGCCCTCGACGTCGTATCCACGGCCGGGGTCCCGGTCATCATTCATCCGACGATGGCCCGCAGTCAAGGTGAACGTGAGAACCTCTCCCTCGAGACCGCGGGAAAGCTGAGGGCGAAGGACATCCTCTTCGCCTTCCAAAGCGGGTATGAATCCTACGTGCCGAAGACCCGCGTCGTTCTCTTCGAAGCGGCCGTGGCGGCCGCCAACGGGCTGCCCCCCGACGGGGCGCTTCGCGCCCTCACCCTCGACGCCGCGCGGCTGCTTGGAGTCGAGAAACGGGTGGGCTCCCTAGATGTCGGGAAGGATGCGGACATCGTCTTGTTCGACGGCGACCCCTTCGAGTACACGACTCATGTCGTCGGCGTGGTCATCGATGGGCGCATCGTGAGCCGCACGACGCGATGACCCTCGGCCTGGCAAGCATGACCGAAGCCTCGTGGACGAAGCGAGCCCTCGCCGATCTTGAGGAGATCCTGGTGGATCACGCCCACTGCGAGAAGAAGGCCGCGAGCACCGCCCTGAGTCTCGTGTTCAAGTACATGGAGCACTCCCATTTCCTTCCCGTGCTGAGCGCCCTCGCACGAGAGGAATTGAGACATTTCGAGCAGGTGCTTCAGCACTTGGCTGCGCGGGACATCCCCTTCCGCAGACAAAAGCCCTCCCCTTACGCAGGGAGGCTCATGGAAGCCTGCCGCAAGGATGAGCCCGATCGCCTTCTCGACGTCCTCATCGTCTGCTCGTTGATCGAGGCCCGAAGTCTCGAGCGCATGGGAATCCTCCGGGACGCCGTCGACGATCCGGAGCTCTCCCGATTCTACGGGAACCTCCTGGCGAGCGAAGCCCGACACCGCGCCGCCTATCTGGATCTCGCCCGGAGCGTCTTTCCGTCGGAAGTCGTCGCGCACCGGCACGGCGAGCTCGCCCGACACGAAGCCCGCGTGATCGCGGAAGCTCCTCCGTGGCCCCGCATGCATTGCTAGGTCACGCCCGAGAATAGCCGAGCAGCCGCTCCGCCAAGACCTCCCATTGCTCGGGACGCTCGCCGTGGGTGAGCAACTGCGCGACGGACGGCGGTGCCAAAGCGAGATCACGGTCGTCCCGCATCGCGCAGACGAGCAGGCGGCCCGGAACCGCCCGCCCCAGCCGTCGGAGAAGCTCCCGTTGAGATCGATCTTCCGCTGCGTTCCGGGGACAGAAGAGAACGTGATCGCTCTCCATCACCCCGGCAAGACATCGCTCGATGTCTTCCCCGCCCGCACGGGGAGGAAGCAGAACATCCGTGGCGCCCCTCCCCGCCATCTCCCGCCAACGCCGAAAGAAGGCCGTGGGAGCCTTGTCCCCGGGTGTCTCCTCCAGGCCCTCCGACGCCGAGACCTGTCCCACGCGAATCACGGCGAGCCGTGAACCGGGCGCAAGCGGCAACAGATGCGCCGGATCGGCGACGACCCGGAGGGCCGCCCGAGCGATACGCCGGGACAACGCCTCACCGTCGGGTGCTGGCACACCGGGGCGGTGAGACGACGCCAAAGCCTCGATCCTCGCCACGCTGGCCGCATGCTCTTGCGCGTCCAGATCGCCGTGCCGCAAAGCCGCGTCCAAGGCCCGGGCGGCTTCCCGCTGCAACCCACGGGTGTGGCACACCGGCAACAGGTCGTGCCCGGCCCGCGCGGCGTCGACCACGGCCTTTACGGTCCCGCCACGACACAGGGCCGCCCCCCCCATCTCCAGGCAATCGGCGAGGATGAGCCCAGCGAAACCCCATGCCCCCCGCAGACGGTCATGAACCTCCCTGCGGGACCCGGTGATCCACTCTCCGCCTCTCCCCGGAGTCACGAGATGGGTGGTCATCAGCGCCGCCGGCGCGATGCCCTCGATGAGGCGATGAAAGACCTCACGCCCCTCCTCGAATTCGGGCTCCCGTTCCTCGGGAATCCGAGGCAGCTCGCCATGGGGGTCGGCAGCGGCCACGCCGAGGCCGGGATAGTGCTTGATGCAGCCCGCGATGCCGCCGTCCCGCTGGCCCGCAAGAAACGCCCCAGCCAGTCGCACCACCAGATCCGGGTCGCTGCCGAAGGACCTGAGTTCCAGACCCGTGCGGCTTTGTTCGTGAAACAGATCCACCACGGGGGCCAGATTGAGATCGATCCCCATCCGCGAGAGATCCCACCCGATGGCCTGTCCGACCTGCCGGGCGAGACGACCAGCCAGGTTGGCCGGAAGGGCGCCAAGCGCCCGCGCTCCGGGCGAGACGAAGGCCCCCTGTTCGATGCGGTTGACGGCCCCTCCCTCTTGATCGACGGCAATGAGCAGGGGCCACGGAACGAGGCCGCGAATCTCCGCCACCAGGTCTCGCACCTGATTCGCATCCTGTACGTTGCGCCCGAAGAGGATGACGCTTCGTGCCTC
>DRQF01000097.1 GCA_011369445.1 Planctomycetota bacterium
CATCCCCCGCAAGGGAGGGCGCTTCGTTCTCTCGTGGGCCTACCACCCCCGTCCCCTGCCCTTCGCCGTGCCCGCCTCGGTGATCGAGATGGCGGCGCTGCGGGGCATGGACGTCACCGTCCTCAGACCGGACGGGTTCGGCCTCCCCGACCCCATCATGGATCGGGCCCGCGCCGCGGCGGCGAAGTCCGGCGGCCGGGTGACCGAGACGGACCGCCGCGAGGACGCCCTCGAGGGCGCCCACGTCCTCTATGCCAAGTCCTGGCAGGCCCCCAGCGCCTACGGCGACGCCGAACGGGAAACCCGGCTGCGCGAACGCCACCGCGACTGGTGCGTGGGCGAAAGCTGGTTCGAAGCCGCCCATCCCGCCGCCCGTTTCATGCACTGCCTGCCCGTCCGACGCAACGTGGTCGTCGAGGACGCCGTCCTCGATGGGCCGAGAAGCGCCGTCGTCCGTCAGGCCGGCAATCGTCTCCACGTCCAAAAGGCGGTGTTGAGCCACCTTCTGGGCGCCGCGATCCCATCCACCGACCCGTCCCACCAACACTGCGAGGAATCGGAATGAATCCCCGAGCCGCCGCCCGCGCCCTGCGCGCTGCCCTCCCCTATCTCACCCTCTACCAGGACCGCATCTTCGTCGTGAAGGCGAGCGGGTCGCTCTTCGCCCACCCCCATGGCATGGAGATCCTCTTCGAACAGCTCTCCGTCTTGCATCGGGTGGGCATCGAGATCGTCTTCGTCCACGGAGGCGGCATGCAGACGACCGAGCTCGCGCGCACCCTCGGCGTGGAGCCCCAGTTCGCGGGGGGCCGACGCATCACCTGCGCCACCACCCTCGACGCCGCCGTCATGACCATGAGGGGAACGCTCGGCGCCCAGGCCGTGGGAGCCTTTCGCAAGCTCGGCGTCCCAGCGGTGGGTCTTTCCGGGCTGGACGGCGATCTCGTCACCGCGCGGCGGCGGCCCCCCGTCGAGGTCGACGGGGAGTCCGTAGACTACGGACACGTGGGCGACGTCGTCACGGTGAACCCCGGCGTCTTGCGGAGCCTCGCGGATTCGGGTTTCGTGCCGGTCGTCAATCCCATTGCGGCGGATGCCGAGGGGCAACCGCTCAACATCAACGCGGACACCATCGCTGCGCATCTGGCGGGGGCCCTCGGCGCGGCGAAGTTGATCCTCCTCACCGAAGCGCCGGGGCTTCTCGAGGACCCGGACGACCCCCACTCCCTCGTGGCGCTCACCGACCGAGAAGGACTCCGCGACCTCGTCGGCCGGGGCGCCACCCGAGGCGGCATGCTGCCCAAGGCGGCCGCCATCGAACACGCGCTGGAGCATGGGGTCCCGCGGGTCCACGTGGTCTCGTGGCGCAACGAAGACAGCCTTCTCGCGGAGATCTTCACCAACGAGGGGTCGGGCACCATGATCGTGGATCACCTGGACGAGGCGGAAGATGGCTGGGCGGAGGCCGCGTCGTGACGCCCGTCGATACGAACCTTCTCCTCACTCTCCATCGCGACCTGGTGGCGATCCCCTCGGTTTCGGGAGGCGAAGAGGACATCGCCGCGTTCGCCGCCCGCTGGCTGGAGGATCGGGGCCTCGTCGTCGAGCGCCTCGAGCGGAACGTCATCGCCCGCGCGGGGACCCCGGGGGCCCCCGTGCTCCTGTGGAACACTCACCTGGACACGGTCCCGCCGACGGACGCCTGGACCCGCGACCCCTTCGACGTGGTGGTGGAAGAAGGCCGGGTCTTCGGGCTGGGCAGCAACGACGCCAAGGCGGCCGCGGCGTGCATGATGGCGGCGGCGGCGGGGCTCGCGGAGGGCGGCCCCGTCGATCTTTGGCTGACCCTCGTGGCGGACGAGGAGACAGGCGGCCGAGGCACGGAATTGGTCTGGCCCCACCTCCACCAACGGGGCGTTCGACCGGCCGGCGTCTGCGTCGGCGAACCCACGGGCCTCGACGTGGCCACCGCGCAGAAGGGGATGCTGGCCCTCGAACTCGTCCGCGCGGGCGACGTCTGCCACGCGGCCAACGCCCAGGGTGCAACAAACGCCATCTTCGAGATTGCCAAGGACTTGACGGCTCTCGAGGGCATCGACCTCGGCCCTCCCCATCCCGCGCTGGGCGCGGCCTCCCTCCAGCCCACGGTGTTGCGGGCGGGCGAGGCCACCAACGCCCTTCCCTCCAGGGCCGCGTGTCGGCTCGACCTGAGAACGGTGCCGACCCACGACGGCGAGGATGTCCACCAAGTCCTCATCGCTCGCGTCCGATCCGCCGTCGAGGGCGAGGTGCGCGTCGTTTCCGAGCGCTTGAAGCCGGTCGCTTCCGACGCGCAATCCGCCATCGTCCAAGCGGCGCTGACGACCCGTCCCGCATCCGCGACCTACGCATCCCCCACCATGTCGGACTGGGTCTTCTTCGAAGGCGTTCCCGGAATCAAGTGCGGGCCGGGCCGGAGCGCCCGATCCCACCGCCCCGACGAGTTCGTGGAGGAACGAGAACTCATCGAGGGGGCGGCGTTCTATGCCCGCATGGCGGAGATCTTTCCCACCCTTCTTACACGCGAGGCCGAGGCATGAAACGACTTTGGGACAAAGGCAAGCCGGTGGATGAACTCGTCCTCGACTTCTGCGTCGGCAACGACCACATCCTGGACGAGCGCTTGGTGGCCCACGACATCCGGGCGTCCCGCGCCCACGCCACCATGCTGGCGGAGCAGGGGCTGATCTCGAAGGAGGACCACGCCGCCATCGATGGCGGGCTGGCCGCGCTCGCCGCGGAACACGAGCAGGGCCTTTGGTCCATCGCCAAGTCGGAGGAGGACGGACACACCGCCATCGAGCGGCGTCTCACCGAACGGGTTGGCGAGGCCGGGGCGCGCATTCACCTCGGACGCTCCCGCAACGATCAGGTCCTGGCGGCGCTGCGGCTGTGGATGATCGCGACCGGGGAGGAGCTCGCCCACGCAGCCGAATCCGTGGCCCAGGCGCTTCGCACCCTGGGCGAACGCCAGGGGTCAACCCCGCTTCCGGGATACACCCACATGCAGCGGGCGATGCCCTCGTCGGTGGCGCTTTGGGCGGGCGGCTTCGCCGCCGAGATCGAAGACGACGCCGAAGGCCTTCGCCAGGCACTTCGCCGCGCGCGAAAATGCCCCCTCGGTTCGGCGGCGGGTTACGGCGTTCCCCTCGCCCCCATCGACCGCGCTCGCACGGCGGAGCTTCTGGGCTTCGACGAGGTCCAAGAACCGGTGACGG
>DRQF01000098.1 GCA_011369445.1 Planctomycetota bacterium
GATCCGGGCATCCGTGTCCGCGACGATGTTGGCGACCTCCTGGGTCATCTCCTCTTCGATCACGCGAACCTTGGCGGCGGCTTCTTGCTCGATGGCTTGGGTCTTCTCCAACTCCTTCTCGAGCTTGGCCTTCTCCACGGTGTATTCGCGCTGCTGGTCGATGAGCTGCTTCCGCACGAGGATATTCTCGAGATTGGGATCGTACTTGATGTCCCGGATGAGAACGTCGACAAGTTCGAGAAAAAGTGGTTCGAGCTCCTTTTGGAGCAGCACCTTCGCATCCGCGCGTGCCTTCTCGCGTCGCGTGACGTCATAGAATTCCTGCGTGTCGAGGCGGCCCAAGGCATCCCACAGCGCCTTTTCCGCCTTGCTGCGGAGGACTTCGCGAGCCTTTTGGGGCGCTGTTCCCACCTTCGTCGCAATCTTGTATGCCTTTCCTTCGGCGATGCGGAAGAGGATCGTGACATCGAAGCGTGTGGAATACTGATCCTTGCCGACCAACTTCAAAGCCGGCGTGTCGGCGTTCTTGTCGTCGCGCATGTGGAAAGCCTGGATCGTCGGGTCCATGATGTGCATCGAGTGGACGAACGGGAACACGAAGTGAAACCCGGGCTCGAAGTCCTGCTCGACGATGCCGCCCGCGATGTTGTCGACTTTGACGCCGACCTCGTCCAAGGCGACTTTCACGAAGCAGAGCTTGTAGATGAGCAAGATGGCGAGAACGGTGCCCCCGGCCCAGTAGACGAACTTCTTGGGGATTCTCTTCAGGATCATCGTTCTTTGCTCCCTCGCGGCGGCCGAGAAGCCGGGACTGTCTTCGGCGCTGCAATTGCGCCGTCACGCCGTTCGACTTCGAGCCGTTCAATGCGCTCACTGAGACTGAAAGGCCGCCCCTCGATGCGCGTGCCCATGTATTTCTTGGCGAGGGCTTCCTTGACGAGACCCAGCCCCCCCGCGGCGTAGGCCGCGGCGAGCTGCGCAATGCCCTCGGCGCGGGCCAGACCCTCCGCTTCGATGGCTTGGGCGTCGGCGGTCGCCACGCTGAACTTGCGTTGCCCCTCCTTCTTCATGGCGTACGCCTCGCCCTTGGCTCTCGCGACCAACTGCTTGGCCTGGTTTTCGGCTTCGACGAGGCGCTTGCGCGCCTTGCCTCGAGCTTCGATGAGCGCGTTGTTCTTCTTGCGATTCGCCTGCGCGATGAGCGTCTCCTGCTCCTTGAGTGCCTGCTCCTGGGCAGCGGCCTGATTCAGGTACTCCTGGGCGGTGGATTTCTTGAGCTTGACCAGCTTTTCGTATTCCGAATTGAAGACGAAATTGGTCGTGTTGATGAGGGTGACTTCGATCCCGAAGGGGCGAAGATCGGCGTTCATGCTCTCGGTGACGAGGACGTTCTGAGCGGCTCGCTTGGAGGGATCGGAAATCTCTTCCAGCGTGAGCTTGCCATACATCTCTCGGATCACCGCTCGAGCGTAGCTGCGAATCATCTTGTTCTTGAAGGCTTCTCCCTTGCCCACGTGTTTGATGATCGCCGGGGCCTCCGTGGGAATGATCTGGTAGATGACCTCAACATCGACTTCGATGTTCGAACCGTCCGCGACCTTGATTTTGACGTTGTCGGGGCCTGGCCGGTCGCCCTTGCCTCGATGCCGGGTCATGCGAAAGACCTGTACGGTTCGATCCAGCTTGAAGACATCCGTGATGCCCCATGGAAGGTGGAAGACCATTCCGCTTTCGATCTTGAGATCCTCGGTTCCGGTCAGATTGTTCTTGATGACAGCGACTTCACCTGGATTCACGTAGTCGTAGCAGGTGAAGATTCCGCTGATGAGGAAAACCACCGCAACGATCGATGCGATTCCCATGAGGATCACGCGAGGAGGAAGATCGATCTTGACGGGTTTGCGCCGTCGCGGTGGGCGCGGCGGCCTGGGAAATTCCGGACGCATGAGACCATCTCCTTGTGTCTCGAGCCGTCGGGCGACTCGGACTTTCGTTTTCGAGCGCCTACCTATTCGATGTTTGGTCGGCGTATTTCTCGAAGCAGGGGGACGGAGGCGGCGAACGGCCGCCGGCGGCCCCCCGCATGATTCGAAGATAGTCTGGCAGGAGCGGCGGACACCCGTCGCTCCTCGAAGTCACTGGTATCGCAGGACGAGGGCGTTTCCGACTCTCAGAACACCCGGACTCTCCTCCAAGATGACCTGGAAAGTCAGGTCCGGGAGCGGAAACGGGTAACCAGGATTGAAAAAGGAGAACGGGGTCGGGGTCGCGGAAGCGAGGAATCCGCAGTTCCCAGGGCCGAAGGTGCTCCATGCATCGAAGGCGGGGAGACTCGGGTCCACGTCACAGGGAATGAAACAGAAGGTTCCGATCCCCAAGGGAAGGGGGAACTCGAAGGAAGCTTGCGGGACGCCGAACCAGCCCAGAAGCGCGTGGTTCACGGGCACCCCGGAGGTCGGGGGAGTCGCGATCGTGGTCGTGATAGGGCTCCCCACCGGGATCTGTACGAGCCTTTGTGGGCCACCGCTGGAGCCGTTTAGGGTGAGAACATCAAACGGACCTCCGCTGTTGAGGCCGACGAATCCCGCGGCGCAGGCGCCCAGGAGACTGGTCGTCGTTTGTACGGGCGCACTGTCTGCCGTCTCGACTCCCGCGCCGTTCCGCGCGCGGGATGTGACCGAATAGGTGGTCTCGGGAAGAAGGCCCGTGACCTGCAATCCCGCCCAGTTGGCGGAGGTTTGCCACGTTCGTGCCGACGTGAGCGTTCCCGACGCGGAGACGAATTGCCCCGAGACTTCAATGGAGTATTCCGTGGTGGGTGGGTTGCCGATCGCATTGATCGCGACGATTTCGAAGCCGCCGTTCGTGACGTTATCGAGCGTGACTCCAAGAGGTGGGTGGGCCGGCGTCCAGACGCTTGCGGGTGCGGAGGGGGCGGTTTCGGCCAGGCTCAGTGCGTTCCGCGCCTTGACCGTGTACGTGTATTGCGTGTTGGCTTCCAGGCCGATGTCGACGTAGGTCGTGGAGACCTGCCAGGGGCTGGAGTTCCCACCTCCGCCGGTGGAAGACACGAGATCGAACTTGTATTCGACCGGCGACGGGTTGGCGGTCGAGGCGATCATTCTTGCGATGTCGTCCGTCAGGAGGCTCGGGGCGAGTTGGAACGTCATGGGGTCGGGGCTGGGGGCCGCGCCTGTGTTGCCGATGCTCATGAGGGCTTGGTTGAGGTTGACGCGGCCGTTCGTGGCCACGAGTCCGGTGAAGGCGGGTTTGGTGTCCACCGTGTTGAAGAGCGTGCTGCGAACGACTTGGTAGGTCGCGGCGGGGTTGTGCGCGCGCATCAGCGCCACGCATCCCGTGACGAGCGGCGCGGAGAAGCTCGTCCCGTCAACAAAACCATAAGCCGCGTTGTTCTGGCGTCTGGTGGTATAGATGTC
Source organism: Planctomycetota bacterium (assembly GCA_011369445.1). Taxonomy (GTDB): domain Bacteria; phylum Planctomycetota; family DRQF01; genus DRQF01. Next base: position 3,438 of record DRQF01000098.1, read on the forward strand.
CACACCGGGTGCGAAAACGTCGACATGGACATTTCCCGTATTCGTGAAGGAGGCAGGCTGGTCGGCGTTGTCCGACGCGGCCACGACGATGAGGTTGTCGTTCGTGTAGGTCGCCGGGGCATCCGAGACGACGTTCAGGTTCGAGCCCGAGTTGCCCGCGGCCACGCAGATGATCATGCCGAGCCCCTGGGCCACATTGATGGCCTGCTGGAGGACCGGGAAGTTCCCCGAGCCGTACCCCGTGGAGAAGTTGCACACGACGGCGCCCATCATCGCGGCATATTCGATTCCGGCGGCCGAGGCGGCGACGAGCGGAACGGCGTTTCCGTCCTTGACGATCATTGCCTGGGCTTCCCAGCAGACACCCGAGCCGCCCGATCCATTGTTTCCTCTGGCGCAGGCCGTGCCGGTCACGTTGGTTCCGTGCCCGTCGATATCGACCGGCGCGTTGTTGTTGGCGGCGAAGTCCCAGCCGTTGATGTCGTCGACGAGCCCATTACCGTCGTCGTCGATATTGTTGTTGGCGATCTCACCCGGGTTGACCCAGATATTTGCGCTCAGGTCCTGGTGCGTCAGACGGGCCCCTGAGTCCACGATCGCGAGGACTACGTTGGACGCGTTGTGGCGGATATCCCAGGCCTCGGCGCAATCCATGTCCGCATCGGGAACACCCGCCGATCCCGCGATGGTCTGGCCCGTATTGTTGAGCGCATAGCAGTTGGCGAAGCTCGGATCGTTCGGGATCACCGTCCGCTGTCCAAAGGCGTTGACCTCGGCCCATTCGATCTCGGGTTGCTGACGCAGCCGTGCGACCAGCACGTCGGCAGCGCGGTCCTTGGCAAAGTCCACCCAGAGGGCTCGAATCAAGGGGTAGCGATAGTGGACGGTGAGTCCCCATCGTTCGAGAAAGTTCTTTTCGCCGTGGGAATCGACGGAGTCCCTAAGTTTGATGACGGCCTGACCGTCCGCGAAACCGCGTTCGAGCTCCGCGGCGCTCTGTGCGGAAAGATGGGGAACGTTGGTCAGCAACGAGAGGAGGAATACCCAGACACAGATTATCCTCACGGCTTGGTCTCCAGCAAATGGGCGCGGCGGCGGATGCGTCGCTTTGAACAACGACCCTATTGTCGCTCAAAGCTTCCCCTGCGGCCAAGGGTTTTCCCCTTCGACCGTGGCAGGGGCGCTTGCCCGACCCTCGGCGCGATTTCCGAGAGCGGATTCAGCCGAACAGTTCGTCGATCACGCCCCAGAGAGCATCCATGAGACTTGTGGGCGACGCCGGCGCGGCGTCTCCCTTCAGGGCTTCCGGTCGAGGCTCGAAAGTGGGCTCGGGGGGGAGGACGCCACCACCACGGGGCGACGCTCCTCTTTGACGAGCCCAGCGGATCGCCGCTTCCAATTCGCCGCGGTCGAGCCACACCCCGTGTTCACGGCAGACATCCAGAAGAATCCCCGATCGACCGTCGAAGTTGCGAGGAACCATCATGTCATCGCAGACGGGGCACGGGAGGTAGTGGAAGTCGTGACGTTCGAGTTCGGCTTTTTTTCGCGACTCGGCCAGTCCGAGAGTGGCGGTCGCACTCGCGAATTGCGCCTTTCTAATCAGACCCTCGAAGACCTCGGGAGGAATCCATAGACCGCCGCACGCGCTGCATTCGATGACCCCCGCATCGCCGAGATCGCGGGTACGGAGATCGGCTTTGCATCGGGGGCAAGATCCCTTGGGTATGGGAGTCAAAGATTGCGGCTCGATCGGTACTCCGCAAGACGTGCAGAACCGCGCCTGAGTGCTGAGTCGGGAGAGACACTCCGGACAGATCGAGGAGAGTCGCTTCTCCTCGAGGGTGACCTCGGTTTGGCAGAAGTTGCAGGTACGGCTCGACGGCTCGACGGGCGCCCCGCAGCCACCGCAGCGTACGGGTTTGCGGTCTTTGGGGGCATGATGCAGGACGGTGAAGGTGGCGCCACACAGGCAGAGGATCTGATCGGCATCGTCCAGGTGCGAGACGTCGTATTGCCGGCGGCATTGAGGACAGGAGTTCAGGTCCATGGCGCTCCTTCTTGCATCACGGGCGAAGCGACTTGGCCGGTATTGCCCGCTCCCAAATCATCCTGCCGTCCGAATCGAGACAGCGCAAAGTCAGCACTCTCTCGTTGCGCGGTCCGCTGAACTCGAGAAGGCCGAAGTTCCGCCGATCCGTCACGAACGTACCGGGAACACGCGATCGATTCTCCGCCTCGCGCCCGGGTGCATGAGTATTGGATAGCAGCGGGGACGATGTGTAGTCGTAGAGCGGATAGAACCCGTCGTCGTCGAGACGAATCAGTTCGGTGTGGTGGCGGTCGCCGCTCAGAAAGAGGACACCCGGAATCCGACGTTCCCTCAGTGCGTCGAGAAGCCGCTGCCTGTCCGTCGGAAAGTCGCCCCAGCCTTCGTAGAAGCAGAGTGGATTCAGAACCTGACTTCCGCTGACGACGATCTTGAAGGTCGCACTGCTACTCGTGAGGCCGTCAATGAGCCAATCCAGCTGTCGTCGACCGAGGATGGTTTTCTTCGACGACTTCGGAGCGCGCTCGGGCGACCGGTTCCAGCGTCCATCGAGAAGGAAGAACTCGGCGTCCCCCCATGTGAAACGTGTCATCGTGCCCTTCATGTCGGCCGCGCCGTAGGTGGGGTTCTCCCAGAAAAGCTTGAATGTGCGGAGGCTGGCGTCCTTGAGTGCAAATGTCCAGTCCGAGTTGTTCGGGCCGTAGTCGTGGTCGTCCCAAATGGCGTAGTGGCTCGTGCTGCCGAGAAAAGGCTGGAGTTCCGGCGTTCGGCGGTTGAAGGAGTAGCGCCGCCGCATCCCCGATTCAGAGGTCCAGTCCATTTCGCGGTAGTAGACGTTATCTCCCAACCAGACCATCAAATCCGGTGAGACTTTGGCCATCGCCGTGAAGATCTTCGGGTCGCCGCCGTAGGGGCGACCGGGGCGATCGTTCGGGGGGTCGTTGATGAAAGCGCAGGAGCCGATGGCGGCGGTGAACTCCGGAGGATCGGTTCGGAATCGCCAGTGCGGCTGGGTTTGGAAACGGAGCGGCCACGCCACGTCGACCGCTTTGCCATCGACGAGGACCTCATACTCGAAGTGGGTGCCGAACGGGAGGTCTTCAGCCTTCAGGTGGACGCAGAAAGCCTGGGGTGCGATCGATCGAACCGTGGGCGTCGTACGTGCGCGGGCCTTCTTGCCTCGCGGCCAGAACCGAATGGCGACATCCGCCGCGGATCGAGTTTGGACCCAGAATCGCACCTGCGTCTCGGTGGCGTGACCGACCATGGGCCCCGCGGCCAAAGGTCCGGAGTCTTGCGCCGCGAGTTGGGTGGCGGCGAGCAGAGCAAGGGCGAGGCCGAGAGTCCTGCGCATATCAGTCTCCGATGACGCCGCCGTCCTCGCGGCGGATCGCCAACACGGCCGATCGCGCGGGCCCGTCGGAGCCCTGGTCGGGCCACCGGCAGGTGGGCTGGGAGAAGTGGGCGCCTGGGCCCATGCCGGGGTGCTGAATCGAGAGGAAGAGTGTCGTGTTGTCCGGCGTGAAACGAGGCCCGCAGACTTCCGCTCCCGCGGGAGCTCGGAAGAACCTTCGCGTGAGAGCACGTCGCGGTCCCGACGTTTCGCACGCGAAGAGCCCGTCGGCGCCACCTCGGTGCCCGTCGGTGGCGATCCACAGTCGTCCGCGACGGTCAAACGTGCAATTGTCCGGGCAGGAGATCCATCCGTTGTCGGTCACGAGCGAACCCTGGTAGTCGGCATCGTCCGTCTTGCTCTTGGGGTCGCCTCCGCGCAGGAAGATGTCCCATTTGTAGCTCTCGGCGGCATGGTTTCCGCCGGGGGGAATTAGCTCCAGCACGTGGCCGTGAATATTGTTGGTTCGAGGATTGGCGGCGTTGAGCGGATTCGTCTTGCCGCGCCCGACGTTGTTGGTGAGCATCACGAAGACCCGCTGGCTCACGGGATTGGCCTCGACTCCCTCCGGGCGGTCCATCGACGTGGCGCCGAGAAGATCGGCCGCTCGTCTCGTTTCAATGAGGACGTCGGCCTGCGATTTGAAGCCGTTCTTCTCATTCAGAGGTCCCGATCCAAACACGAGAGGCATCCAGCGGAGGGTGCCCTCGTCGTCGAAACGTGCCACCGAGAGGACTCCCTCGTCCAGCAGATGCAGATTGCGTTTGCGATCCACCGGGTGCACGGTGTGCGCCGAGACGAATCGATAGAGGTATTCGCCGGGAGCATCGTCGCCCAGATAGACGACGACCCGGCCGTCGCGGTTGACGACCGACGAGGCGCCTTCATGGCGGAATCGACCCAGTGCCGTTCGCTTGATGGGGCGCGCCGTTGGGTCATACGGATCGACTTCGACGACCCATCCATAGCGGTTGAACTCGAGGGGTTCCCGGACGAGGTTGAGGCGATCGATGAACATCCCCCAGTAACCAGCCGCCCCGAGCCTGCCGGTGACTTCGTAGCGGGCCAGGTTCTCGGGCTCGGGATGATCCTTCGTGCTGCCCACGAAGTAGACTTGGAAGTTCTCCTCGCAACTGAGAAGCGTGCCCCAAGGCGTCATTCCGCCGGCGCAGTTGGCGAACGTGCCGAGAACTCGTCGTCCCGTCGGGTCATATCCGGTGCGCATGCGAGGCGAACCCGTCGCGGGCCCGCTGATGTCGACGGGGGTGTCCAGACCGGTGATTCGCCGCGCGAATCGACTCTTGGGGACGCGGCCCCATGTGTTGTCCTTGAGCTCGACTTCGATGACGCTGACCCCCTGCGATGCCAGTTCGCAGGCTGCGTGGGACTTCGTCAGGCGGACCAAGTCCTTGCGCGTGGTGAAGCCGGGAAACATGTAGTCCGGGCGAGAGAACTCGTGGTTCACGCAGAGCAGGCCGTGGCGGCTCGCCACCTCGCCGTGGCCCAGCGGGAAGTATCCGATGAAATCGTTGTAGTCGCCGAATTGCGTCTTGCGGATCGCGGCGCTGAGGTTCGTTGGAGAGAACGCGGGGCCCGTCGGATCCAAGGGGTCGCCCCATCGGATGAGAACGTCCGACTTGTATCCGGTGGGCACATGATGGTGGCCGTCGCGTCCGCCCGGGACCTCGACGAATTTCAATGCCGCGCCTTGCCGCTTGATGGCGAGGCCTCGACGTCCGCCCATCATGAGACCCGCCGTGGCGCCCAGGCTGCCGGCGAGGAAGCTCCTGCGGTCGAGGCGCCTCTCGATGAGATCTGTCAGATGATCCTGCCCCATGGAGTGCCCTCCAATTCCTCGAGATGTCTTGCGGGATTCCCCCCGCCGCATGAGACTGTGACGTCCCCGGCGTGGCGGGCTTCGGCTCGCCGCTCGGGATGTCCCGAGACCGCGGACGGCGCCCGCGCCGACACTAGCCGGGGCAGGGGATTCGTACAAGTCTCACGGGGAATGATATGACGCCGGAGCGACTCACGGTCGCTGCCATTTTGCTGTTCGGGTTGCTCGTCGGATTCCGACCCGTGGCGGGGATGGACTATCATTTCCATTTGGCCATGGGGCGGGCCCACCTGGCGCAGGGTCCGCGGCTCAAGACAGATCCCTTGAGCGTGCTCCCTGCGATTCGCCCCCCCGATATGGGGGCTTGGGGAGCCGCGACCCTCATGGCTTGGCTCGAGGGATGGGGGGGAACTGTTGCAGTGCAGGCTCTTTTCGCCTCGCTGACGGCCCTCTACTTCCTGCTGGCCTATCGCTTAGGGCGACGGCATCTCGACCGTCGAGAACTGGCTTTCTTGCTGTTTGCCGTGGCCGCGGCCGCCGCGACACACAGAATCCGGCTCCGCCCCGATCTCTTCAGTCTGGTGGGGGTTCTGCTGATGCTCTCCGTGATCTTGGATGAGCCCACACCGCGTCGCGCCGTCTTCTTGTTCTTCCTCGTTTTGGTCTGGGCCCAGTTGCATCCAGGTGTTCTCATCGCACCCGTTTTGGCCGGCATCGTCGCGGTGGGACCGGAATTCCGGCGGCGGTGGCATCAGCCCGTCTTGGCGGCTGCGGCGCTTTGTCTCACTCCCCGGGGGCCGCTCGACAGCCTGGACCTTCTCTTCGAGACGTTGAAGGCGCGATCTCTGGTCTCGGAGTGGAACCCTCTTTGGGCGCTTCCATTCAAGGATTACGTCTATGCATGGGGACTCGTTGCGTTATGCGGCTTGGCGGTCCTTTGGGCTTCATGCTCCCTGTGGCGACGAAGTCCAGGGCTCTGGGGACTCGCCGGATTCGGGCTGCTCGGTCCCTTTCGCGGGTACCGCCTCATGCACCTGTTGGTCCCCTCGCTGCTCGTTTCCCTCTCCTCCTTGACGTCGAAGATCCCACGGGGCCCATGGGCGCGACGATTCCTCTGGTCGGCGGCGGTGATTCTCCTCGTTGCCGTGCCCTTCAAGGACAGAATAGAGCGCGCCCTCGCGTGCCGCCGATTCGGACTGTCGCCCTTTGCCGCTCTCTATGAGCCCAACTACCCCGTGCAGGCGACACGATTCCTCGAGGAGACGGGCCTACAGGGCAATGTCTTCACGCCGGTGCGGTGGGGAGGATACGTCGGGTTGCACCTCTCTCCGCCCCCTCGTATGGCGCACGATGGTCGTGTGAGCCTCTTCGGTGTGGACTTGGCTCGAGAACTGTTGGGGTGGAGGCGGCCCGGCGCACTCGGTCGCCTGGCCGACGACTTCGGCATCGAGATCCTTGTCCTTCCCGTGGAGGACGCCAACGTGCCCCGAGGGCGGTGGGTGCCCGTTCACAGCGATCCGGCCGCCGTCGTATTCGTGGATCGGCGGGGCCGTCACGGCCCCGCC
>DRQF01000099.1 GCA_011369445.1 Planctomycetota bacterium
GGCGTGATCCTCGACGCTTCCTCCCCCGTGGGGGTCAGCGTCACCAACGCCCTTCGCCTCCATGTGGATTGACGACGTCCCCGTCGTCCTTGTCTTGCTGGATTGACGACGTCCCCGTCGTCCTTGTCTTGTTGGATTGACGAGGTCCTCCTCGTCCTGCCTTCCGTGCCTCCGTGAGAGCCCTTTTTCGTGAAGCGGCCGCTCTCGCCGCCATCTGGAGCGTGGGAACGGAGCACCCCTGCCCCGCGAAGAGAACGGAGATCGAGGCCTCGAGTTGCGCGGTGGTAGAGGTGTGCTTAGGGTCAAGGCGCTCCTGGAAGATCCCAGGCGAGCGAAGGGAGAGTCTCTCATGACCGACAAGTCTTTTCTCACCGACATCAAGACACTTCGAGAGCGGGCGCGCAAGCACATCGAGAACGGCGCCTTGACGGAAGGCTACACCGCCGATCGAGAGACCGTCGTTCGCCTCCTCAACGAAGCTCTCGCCACCGAGATCGTCTGCGTGCTGCGCTATCGGCGCCACTACTTCATGGCGACGGGCATCAACGCCCAGAGCGTGGCCCAGGAATTCCTCCAACATGCCAACGAGGAACAGGTTCACGCCGACCAGATCGCGCAGCGGATCGTTCAGCTAGGGGGAGAGCCCAACTTCTCCCCGGAGGGTTTGCTCACCCGCAGCCACGCGGAATACGTGGAGGGCTCCAACCTCATCGACATGATCAAGGAAGATTTGGTCGCCGAGCGGATCGCCATCGATAGCTACCGGGACATGATCCGCTATCTCGGCAACGACGACCCCACGACGAGGCGCATGTTGGAAGACATCCTCGCCATGGAAGAGGAACACGCCGACGATCTGGCTGGACTTCTCGACCAACTCGACGGCTGAGCCTGTCCAAGAACGTCAGGAGCGCTTGCGCGTCTTAGGGCGCCGCTTCGCTCCGCGTCTCTTGGCGGTTCGGGGGTCTCCCACGCCGACGCCCAGCACCTTGTAGAGCGTGATGAGAACCGCCGCCACCTTCTCGTAGAAGTTGTGTTCGCTTCCGACGAAGTGGAAGTGGGGGTGCTTTTCCCAGGCCCGCCGCAGTTTCAGGTCGATCGCGCGGGCCTGAGCCGGAGTCTCGATGCGAACCGGTGAGTCCTTCGAGTAACTGCCGTCGTCGAAGGCGGCGCTCTCCAAGAAGATCACTGCATCATAGCGTCGGTACTCAGCATCGAGGGTGGTCCCCATGGCGCCCAGGAAGCGTTCGAGGCCGCCCGGCCAGTAGCCGGCTCCATCCAACGTCCCACGATCGCAGACATGGGTGATGTCGGGATGGGTGAGTTCGTAGATGCACTCCATGTTCCGCTGGGTCGTGTAGATCGTCTGCTGAACGAGACGACGCCCCTGAGGCGTTGAGGGGCGGGGGAAGCCCGCGGAGAAGAGCATGGTGGCGGTCTCGGGGAGGACGACGACCTCGTCCACGAGCTGGCGACGGAGGACCTCCGCCACGGCCGTCTTACCCGCCGACGGGCCGCCCGTGAGGACCACCCGATTGCGGATGGGGCGGCACGGCGGCACCTTCGTCTTCACCTTGCGTGATCGGGCGGCGGGTTTCTTCTTCTTTGGCGACGCCATGGGCGCACTCCTTCTTCTCGCGGGCCAAGGGCGCCGAGAATCAGGAGACAGCGACCCCCGGCTCTCCAGCTTCCACGGTCATGGTAGCGCGGCGACGGGGGAGGGAAAGCCATCCCACGTAGACGAAGCCCCAGCAGAACAGAGCCATGAAAGGCGCCGCCATCCAGAGGCCCTGGACGAGCGAGTAGATCGTAGCGGCGAGGAAATAGAGTCCGAAAGCCAGTTCCACGTAGGGCAAGGTGTTCTTGGCCGTGGCGTACTTCTTCTTCCGCCAGGAGTCGTCCCGCTTGCGGGCACCGTCCACGTGATACTTCGGGGTTCTCACGAAGGGACTCTCGTGCCCCAGAAGCGCTTCCATCACGGCGCGCGCCTGATTGAGCGCGATCCCCATGGCGATCCCCATCAGTAGAGGCAGATAGTGGATCTTCTTCCACCACTTGCCGTCGATCTGACGTTGCGCATAGGCGTAGAACGAAAGGACGCTGCAGGTCGCGCCGAGGAAAATGGAGATGTCGAAGAGGATGGCCCATATCCCGTCCAGCAGGCGGACGCGATAGACGAGGGCCGGGAACATGAGCACCGCCAGGGCGACCATGAACAGGTAGCTCATGTTGTTCGTGAGGTGGACGCTGCACTCCAGCTTGACCTTGAGCGGCAAGTCGGAGGCCCAGACCTTGCCCCAGAGCTTCTTCATGGCCTGAATGAAGCCCTTGGCCCACCGGTGTTGCTGCGACTTGAAACCCGCCATGTCCACCGGGAGTTCCGCGGGGACCTCTTGGTCGACGAGGTAGACCCCGCGCCAGCCCTTCAGCTGAGCGCGGTACGAAAGGTCCAAGTCCTCGACGAGGGTGTCGTGCTGCCAACCGCCCGCATCGGCGATGCACGCCTTGCGCCAGGTCCCGGCGGTGCCGGAGAAACTGAAGAACCGCCCCGACCGCTGACGGCCCGTGTGCTCGAGGACGAAGTGACCGTTGAGGAACAGGGCCTGGAGTTCGGTCAGTGTGGAGTGGCTCTGGTTCAGATGGCCCCAGCGGGCCTGGACGAAACCCACTTTGGGATCGCTGAAGTGGTGGATCTGCCGACGGATGAAGTCCGCCGGCGGCACGAAATCGGCGTCGAACATCACGATGAAATCACCGGTAGCGGTCTCGAGGCCCTCCGCGAGGGCGCCGGCCTTGAAGCCCTTCCGATGGGTGCGGTGGATATGCTGAATGTTCAGGCCTTGGGCCGCCCAGTGATCGACTCGGGCGCGGCAGATGCCGACCGTTTCGTCCGTGGAGTCGTCCAAGACCTGGATCTGGAGTTTCTCGCGTGGGTAGTCGAGAGCCGCCACCGCGTCGAGGAGACGCTCGACCACGTACATCTCGTTGAAGACCGCGAGTTGAACCGTCACCGGGGGCAACTCGTCCTCCTCATATCGCTTCAGCGGGACGGGTGGGTTGTTCTTGTTGCGGCCGTACCACCAAAGGATGAAATAGCGATGCACGCCGTACACCCAAAGCACCAGCACGCAGGCGCTGTAAAAACCCAAGACCAAAGCCTTGAGCCAGAAGTTCTCCGGAGTGGTCAATGCCGCGCCCGTGAGAACGCTGTCGGACAAAACCGTGAATCCGTTGCCGAACATGCCGGCCTCCGCTGCTGGGGGGTGGTCGCCGAGACACCTCGCCGGGCCGACCTCGTGAGTCTTCGGGGCGAATGGGGCGAGCTTTCCGAAAGTTTGCCGTGAACTCGGAGGGCAGAGGCCGCGCCGCCGCGTGACTCCGAGGGTCGGACATCCTACGGATGGGGTCTGGGGCGTTCAAGAAAGCGGGAGAGCGGCGGAGCGTCGCGGGCCGTCGTCAGTCCCGCTTGCGCCCCATCATCGGGGTGCTCATGGGCATATATGCGGTGCGCAGGGTGTCCGCGAGTCGGGATGCCGTGTAGATGCCAAAAAGACGAGGGGAGATCAGGACCCGTTCGTGCCCCATGAGGGATGGGGTGGCTCGTTGCGAAATCTCGACGAAGTTGCGAACGTCCTGGTCGACGCGGGCGTCCTCGGCGTCGAGGACGAAGCTGCTCGCCCAGCTCACCTCCCCGGTGCGACAGTCGAGGAGCGTCATGCGAAGCCCCACGCTCACCGACGGTGCCGCGCGAAAATGGGTGAGGACTCCGAAGAGGACCCCGTCGGTGCCAAATCGGCCGGCCAGCCGGATCAAGTCCTCGCTCCGGTAGACCCCTCGCTCACGGGTCAGGCGGAAATTCACGTCTCTGAGGTCCTCTTGGCTCACCGGGACGATCTCAAAGGGAGCTTCTCCGACCATCGCCGAGCGGACCATTGCCTGGAGCTGTCGGGCGTAGGATTCGTGACCCACTTCCGTGTCCAACGGAAGGAAGACGACCCGTCGCGGAGGATGCAGATGCGTGGGGGGGCTTTCCCACGCGATCAAATCGTCTCTTCGCGGGGGCGTGGGATGAATGCAGGCCGTCATCGCGAAGCCGAGGAGCATCACGGCTGCGAGAAGAGGGGTTCTCATTGCCCCGGCTCTCCCTGCAATTCCCGAATGCGGGCCTCGTTCAGCTTCTGCTTCAACCTCAGGTTTTCGAGTCGGATCGCGAGCAATTTCTGCGTGAGGTCCTTCTCGTGGCGTTCCGCGTCTCGGAGCAGGTTCTGCAACTGCTGATTCTCTTGGGCCAGGGCCTCCTCGCGATTTTGAGCCGAGGCTGCCCCTTGTCTCGCGGCGTGCGCTTCTTTTTCCGCCTTCTCTTTCTCCGCCCGAAGCGTCTGCACCTCCGCCGTGAGCTGCTGAATGCGTGCCAGAAAATGATCTTCCGTATCTCGCTTCTCGAGATCCGGGATCGTCACGGATGCCGGGCGCTCCTCGTTGGGACGGCTGCGTCCCACGGTGTCACCGAAGGTGCGATTGAGTTCTTTCTCCACCGATCCGCAGCTTGCGCCGACGCAAAGGAGTAGGGACATGCCCAGGACTTGGAAGCGTCTCATGATCATTCCTCCGGGTATTCGCATTCAAGGATGAGTGTCCGCCCGCAGGGGCAGGTGATCTCGATGGCGTCGACGATGTCGCCCTGCCGGTGGAGGGTGATCTCCGGGGTCTCGTCGCTGCAGGGAGCTGAAGCCGTGGGTGTTCGGCCGTGGGCCGCTTTCGTGGCCTTCGACCCAGCCTGAGGTTTTGCCCCAAGGCGTCCGGCCTTGATCAACTTCGACGTCATGGGCAGACCTCCGTGTTCCCCAAGAGAGCTTTGTTCAATCGATAGACGGCGCGACTGTGGAGCTGCGACACTCGAGACTCCGTGACCCCCAGAACCTCGCCGATCTCCTTCAAGTAGAGGCCTCGGCCGTAGTACAGGACGATCACGTGGCGTTCTCGCTCGGGAAGGAGCTGAATCTCTCGGCTGAGTTGGTCGAGGAGTTCTTTTTTCTCCGCGTCATCCTGAGGGGTGGGCGTACTCATGCAGGCGAGGCAGTCGGCCAACCTGTGGCTCCCCTCGTCCGAGGAGTCGGAAGCGTCGTCCAAGGACAGGAGCGACGCGGCCTGCATGTTGACGAGGATGTCGTCGACCTTCTCCACGGTGAGGCCCATCGCGTCGGCGATCTCCTCGGGAGTGGGGTCTCGTCCGAGGGCGTCTCTCAGCTCCTCCTCCGTCCGGTGGAAGAGCTTGATGCGATCCCTGCGGGAGCGCGGCACAATGTCATACCGGCGGAGTTCATCCAGGATCGCGCCGCGGATCATCAAATAGGCGTAGGTCTTGAACTTCGCGCCCTTGTTGGGATTGAAGCTCTCGGCTGCGTTCATGAGACCGAGGACGCCGACGGCGAAAAGATCGTCGTTGTCCATGAAGGCGGGCGTCGAGATCGGAAGCCTTCCGAGAACATGGCGGACGAGGGGGAGGTGGTCTTCCACCAAGCTGTTGCGCTCCTCCTGCGTGATGCTTCCTTTCGCGTAGGCTTCCTGGGCGTAGCTCATCCCTGAAGTTCTCCAGAGGCCTCCGCAGCCCGCCGTCGACGCAGGTCGCGAAGAACGAACCCGAAGAGGAGTCGTACGCCAAACGATGCGAAGATTCCGAGCGTTGCTCCCGCCAGCACGGCTCTGGTGACCGCCGTCCCGGCGGGCACGCCGGCCGTGGCCGCCACGATGAACGTCATCGCCGCGGTGGGTAGGCATACCGTTGCCCCGACGAGACCGCCCACCGCGCGAGCGGGGCTCGTGCGCTTTTTGGGCTTCGCCCGTCGCTTGGACTCAGGCCGGTCCTTGGCGACGTCCGTCGTCTCTTCAATCTCGGTCGATTCACTCATCGCGAACGATCTCTCCTGTTGGATCTATCGGCATTTCATGCAACGCTCATCAACTCATCCCGCTCCGAAGCGGAAGAAATTGCAATCTGCCCCACTGGCCGGACCTCGGACGCCCCGGCCACCTCGTTGTAGGAGAGCACGGGTATGCGCGGATCGAGGCCGGAGAGCATCTCCGCGAACGTGCGGCGCACGGAGGCCCGCGTGAGGATCACGGGCTCGACGCCTTGCTTCATCGCGTCCGCGTAGGCCTCGCTGGCCGACGACTGGATGCGCTGCAGTGCCCCGGGCGAGAGCGTCGCCGGCTTCTGGCCCAAGAGGTCCTGCTCGACCGCCGATTCCAGCTCCGGATCGACGATGATGGCGTGGATGCGTCCCTCCCCGTCGGCGTGAAGCTCCGTGATCAACCTCCCCAATCTCTGTCGCACCAGTTCGGTCAACTGGTGGGTGTCCTTGATCTTCCGACCGTGATCCGCCAAGGCTTCGAGAATGGCGGGCAAGTTCTTGATCGGAATGCGCTCGCTCAGGAGGTCCTGGAGCACGGCTTGGACCCCGCCCATGGTGAGCACATCCGGTACGAGCTCCTTCACAACGGTCGGGTTCGTCTCCTCCAGCTGTTTGAGCAGGGTCTGGACATCCTCCCGCGTGAGCAATTCGGCTTGGTCGCGCCGGATCGTCTCGGTGAGATGGGTGACCAGCACGCTGATCGGGTCCACGACCGTGTATCCGAGAAGCTCCGCTTCGGTCTTCTGCGCCTCCGTGATCCAGACGGCTGGCAGTCCGAATGTGGGATCTTTCCCTCGGATGCCTTGGATCTCCTCCGTCGCCGTGCCGGGATTCA
>DRQF01000100.1 GCA_011369445.1 Planctomycetota bacterium
CGCGGCGGACCAGACACCGAACGCCCTCGCGAGAACGGCCCGAACCGTTTCAGGGGAAAAAGGTGTGCCCTTCTCGTCCAGAAACCAAAGAATCGGACCGTCGATGTCCAGCCGCCCCCGAAGCGTGTAGGGCGGAATCGCGGATGCGGCAGTCTCCCCCTGTCCGCCACTGCCCGCGGGGCCCTTTTCGCATGCGGCGAGAACGAGCAGGCCGAGGAGCCAAACCGTCCGAGGACATCGCGATCGCATCACGGATTCACAGGTCCATGACGAAGTCGATGAGAGCCTGTTGGTCCGACGGAGAAAGCAGATTGAACGCCGCGATGACTCCGGCCGCCTCGCCCTGGTGCATACCGATGGCATCCGCAATGGTCTCGGCGCGTCCGTCATGGAAATACGGGGCGCTCAAACGGGCCCCCCAAAGGGGCGGCGTTCCGTACATGCCGACATCGGCGCCGGGCTCCGCCATCCCACGAAACGAGGGCCCCAGAACATTGTGGAGCAAAAGGTCGGAGTAGAGAGGCACGTCGCCCTCCAGGCCAGGGAGACTGGGCTTATGGCACTTCACGCAGCCGACCTGGGCGAACAGGGTCTCGCCCAGCGCCACGGCCGGATCCGTCGAACCCGCCCGAGGCGGCGGAGCCAGGTGCTGCAGGAAGAACGCGATTTTGTTCAGGTCCTGGGTGGTGAGCTCCGGATCGGGCGTCCCGTCGTCGTCCATCAGAATCCCGAAGCCCCGACCGTTGTCGGGGACCGTGATCCCGCACTCTCCTCCCATGGCGTCTCGCACGAAGTCGGCGAGACGGGGCACCTGGTTCTTCCACCCGAATCGTCCCACTTCGACGAGCCCGGCCACCGAGACCATTCGCGCCACGCCGAAGATCCCGTCACCGTCGGCATCGGTGGGATCCTGTCCGGCGAGGATCGCCGTCTCGAAAATGGAGTCGACCTGCCCGAGACCGAAGAGCGGCGGCGTCTGCCTCTGCTCGAAGACGGTGGCGTTCATGGGAATCTCCTCCCGCCCGCCGATGTCGACGCGACGGAACTTGCTGGCCGCTTGGCCGCCGGGAAGATTCATGAACGGCTGGGTCCCAAAACCGTCGTCCCCGAAACGGGAGACATTGAGGTCCAACCCGCCATGACCGCCGATCGCCGGGAACTGGTGACAGGCGCGACAGGAATCACCATTGTATTCTGGAGAGCCCAGGCCCTCGTCCATGTGAAAGTCGTGGTCGAACAGGCGTCGCCCTTCGATCCAGGTCGTCAGCTCCGGCGGGGAGAGAACACGGTCGGGACCGCCCAGCTCCCCGACGGCGGGGACGGGCGTGTTGTCGCCGATGATCTCCCCTCGGCCGCGGGGTTCCGATTCGGACAACACCACGACGACCACAGCCACCGTGATGATCACACCGAGAATGCGCTTCATGTCACAGAGCCTCCAGGAACAGAACCAGATCACCCTGGTCCGGGGGGGAAAGCTGAAGGAAAGCTTGGCGGGCCGCGTCGGCCTCGCCGCCGTGCAAGATGATGGCCTCGACGAGCGTGTCGGCCTGACCATCGTGAAGGTAGGGCGCCGTCAAGCTCACGCCCCACAGGGGCTGAGTGCGAAACTCGTCGCCGGAACTCTCCGGCACCGGGTCGATCGTCGAGAGCTGTGGCACGCCGAAGGACACGCCGTCGGAGAGCGCCGGCCCCATGTCGTGAAGGAGTAGATCCGTGTAGGCCTCCACCGGCCCCTCCGATCCCATCAGCGACGGGATGTGGCACTTCGTGCAGCCGACCTGGTCGAAGATCTGCTCTCCATGGGTTTCCGCGGGGCCGAAAGCCTTTCGCTGAGGGGGCGCCAGGAAGCGGGTGAACGCGATGAGATCGCCCAAGTCCTGGGTGGACATCTCCGGGTCCGGGACCCCGTCGTTGTCCGTGGTGGGATCGTTGGGGTCCGTCGACGCCTGGAGGGCGTTGAAGTGCCCGTAACGCCTGAGGCTCACCGTCCCCGCCGACCCCTGGAACGGGTTGCTGGTGATCCCCATCTGATTCTGCAGGGGCGCCCGTGTGAAGAGTTCGATGTTGTTGGCCTGCGCCTTCACGCCGAAGCGGCCGAGAGCGCCTTGGTCCGTGTTGTAGCGGCCGCTGATCCCGTCCCCGTCCGCGTCGTTCGGGTCCGCGTTCGACATGATCACTGCGTCACTGATGGTCTCGAAGAGACCCACCCCGAAGATGGGGATGGCGTTCCTTTGGGTGGTCGCCACGGGTGCGCCGAAGAAGGTGTCCGGAATCGCCGTGCGCCGTCCCTGAAGATTGAAGGTCGCCAGCAGGTGGGGTCCCTGGCCATAGGCGGGAACCACGACACTGGGAAGTCCGGGGATGGGGAACTGCAAACCCGGCGGACCGATCGCCGTGATGTAGAAGTTGCGATACCGGGGAGAACTTCCACCGGGGACGGGCGTGCTGTGGCAGGAGCGGCACGAGGTCGAGTTATAAAGGGGCCCCAAACCCTCGCTGGGTTTGAAGTCCTTCATGAACACGATCTTTCCGCGCTCGAAGGCCTCCATCTCGGCCTGACTGAGACCGGCCCGCGGCTGGCCCAGATTCGAAGGCTGGGAGACGAAGTTGGTGGTGGAACCGTCCCCGCCCCCTCCACAAGATGTCAGCCCCGCCCATCCCGCAAGGAGGGCGAGGCAAAGGAAGCGTCCGCGCCAAGTCATCATGGTCCGTGAACTCCATCGGCAATCAACGTGAGCGACAAGGCGGCGAGGGAGCACCCCCGCCGGGCATCCGGCACATTTTGCCGGATTTCCCGCCGTCTTGCACATCATAAACCGGAGGTCCGAATTGTCGCTCCCCTATAATGCCGCCGTGACATCCTCCAAACTCTTTAGAATCGGACTCGCTCTCGTGCTCCTCGAAGCGGCCATTCCGGCCCAGGACCTCCGATTCCGCGTGACGCGCGACTTCGTGGAACGCCACCGAAAACCGGACGGAGCCTTCGGG
The DNA here is from genome assembly GCA_011369445.1 of Planctomycetota bacterium. Classification (GTDB taxonomy): domain Bacteria; phylum Planctomycetota; family DRQF01; genus DRQF01. The sequence continues at coordinate 2,992 of DRQF01000100.1, forward strand.
CTCGCGAGCGCTCCCGACGGGGCGCCGTGGCCGACGTTCTGGGCGCTTCGCATCGAGAGGATTCTGGGAGCGTCTCCCTCCAACAAAGGGGCGATCCTCAAGGCCCTGGCCTCGTGGACGGTGAAACCACCGGCGCGCCTCGAGGAGACCCTGGGCCTCGTCCTGTGCCATCGCACCCTGGGCGCACCGGTCCCCACCGCCCTCGCGCGTCGGATGTCCACGAGCCCCCAGTGGCCGGATCTCGCGGGCTGGGAGGGATCCGACCCCCTGACGCGGCTTGCCACCCAAGCCCGTCTCATGCAGGAGCTTCAGCTTGCGTGGCCCGCGCCCACCCGCGATCTTCTGCTGCGTTTCCTGAAGGCCTGGAGAGCACAGGACGAAACGGGCTACGGCTATCCTCTCCCCTTGAAGACCGCTTTCGCGGCTCTCGGGGCACGGCGTTCCCCCTCGCCCCGTGACCTCCAGCCCGATCACCCGAGTTCCCTGGAAGCGACCACGGCCGCCCTCGAGATCCTGCGCATCCTGGGCCAGCCCCGGCCCGAAGGGTGGCAAGCGGCCCTCGAACGGTGGCGACTGCCGGACGGAGGCTACGGTTGGACCGGCGGGGTGCAGGCGAGCCTCGAAGCCACACGGCGCGCAGCGTCCGTCTTCGCCGCGGAAGGGGCCCGCCCCCCCTACACGGAAGCGATCGCAGCGTGGCTGCGCACCCTCCGTCGAGCGGACGGCGGCTTCGCGCCGGGTCCAGGGGAATCCTCCTCCCTCGAGGCCACCTGGCAGGTGATGGAGATCGCCGTGGCGTGCGGCCTCGCCCTCCCCTCCCTCCTCGAGGGGGGGCGCGAGGCGGCCCCGCCCTCGAATGAGGTCCAGCGACCCGCCGATGAGGAACTAAAACTCTTCCAGGCCATCGTCGAAATGGGCCCCCCGCCCTCGGTGGCCGTCGAACTCGCTCGACGGGTCGGCGCCGACCTCGTACTGGTGAAGGCGGACGGGCACGAGAGCGAGCTCGCCCGCCGCATGAATGCCATCGCCCGCTCCCGGGGGCTTCCCCTGCGCGCCGCCTGCGGTCGAGAGGAGTACCAGCGCGCCTATTGGGGGCGAGCCGGAGTGGGTTTCGCGAGTCATGCGTCGGATGTCCTTTTTCAGCCCGACGCCAGAATCGGAAATCGCACCGTCTACGAGAGCTTCGCGGATCTCAACCGTGCGTGGGAACCGGTTCGCCGAGCACGTGGACTCGTCTTCCTCTCCCTCCCAAGGCACCGCGAGTTGCTCGTGCCCGCCCTCGAAGACTCTGTCGCCCGCTCCGGAGGCTGGGATGCCGTCGCCGCCTCCTGGGCCTTTGCAGACGATGGCGACGTCGCCCGCGATGTTCCATGGATCGCGCGATACTTTCAGCGGCTGGCCGTGATCGGCAATCACGATGCCCACCATGAATGCTTCCACTGGCTCCCGTACGGGTTGAAGGCCAGGACCCTCTTTTTTGCGAAGCGGAGCGATTTCGAGGGTTTCCGCGACGCGGTGCTCCATCGTCGCACCGTCGCCGTCGCCCACGGAGGCCAACGAACCGGCTATGCGGGACTCCCACGGTGGGTGGAGCGGGCCAGGGCGGCGAAGAAGACGTGGGACTTGGGCCGGAACGAAGACGACATCTCGGAACGGGGCCCGGCGCCCCTGGCCGTCCCCCTCGATGAGGCGTCCGCGGCGGATGTCCCGTCCTTGCGGGAGGGATTCGGGCTCCTCGTGCGCGCAGCCCGAGGTCCGTGGGACGATGCCTTGCCCGACGAAGTCCGATGCACTGTCGACGGACACCCGGTAGCCCTGGCGATGACGCCGCCCCTGGGCCACGAGCACCCGGCGCTTTGGGCCCGTCTCCCCGGACTCTCGCCCGGCCTCCATCCCGTCGTCGTGGAAGCGTTCGGGCGCCGATTCGCGCAGACGCTGCGATTCGGGAAACCCGTCTCGCTCCGTGAGGCGCCAGCCCTTCCCCCTCCCGCCGCGCGTCGCCCGCGGCTGAGCTTCGACAGCCGCGACGAGATCGCCTTCGTGAGAGGGTGGCCCCGCCCCACCGTGACGCGGGGGGCCCTCAATCTTCTCGGTCCCCGCACGGAGATCTTCCTTTTCGACGCGAGCGACGGCCCGGGGCCCCGACGGCTGCGGATGCGCTGGCGACGAGGCGCGGAGGCAGGACGACTCGAAGTCTTCGTCAACGGCCACCGGGTCCAAGACATGGATCGCCCGGGCCGCTGGCTCATCCATGTGCCTGAGGAAGCGCTCATCGAGGGGTTTCAGCGCATCTCGCTCCGGGCTCCCTTGCCTCCCTGGTACCCAGGCGTTCGGAGGAACCCCGAAGGACCGCGCATTCTCGACATCGCCTTGGAAGACGCCCATGAGTAGACCTTCGCCCGGATGGTCGCCTCTCATCGTCGGAGCGGGGCTGACCGCGATGGATCTTCTGCTGTCCTTCCGCTTCCAGGGCGTTACTCGCCCGCCGGCGTGGCCTCTCAGGCTCTCCCTTCTCCTCGCCGTGCCCGCGGCGTTGATGACCCTCGTGTATTCCGTCCGGCTTCTCGGTCGTCTGGGCCCCTTGCTCACGGGCATCGCCTTGGGAGCGTGGATCGGGTATGTCGCCGGCGGGGGCGCCCATGCCCGCACGTTGCCGCTGGCGGACTGGTGGAGCCCCCTCGCTGCCGTCCTCGGCGGGGTGGTCGCAGTGGGGGTTCCGTATGCACGACGGCGAGCTCCTCGGCGCACCCGCATCCTTCTGGGCGCCGCGGGAATCATCGTCACCCTTCTCGCCGCATTCAGCTACCGAGGACTCTACGTGGATCTCCGAGCCGCCACCGCCACGTGGGGGGCGGTCTTGCTCGTGGCCGCGGCGTGGCCGATCACCGGCCCATCGGCCGGGCCGAAGGGTCGGCGCCTGGCCCTCGTCACCGCGGCGTTGTGGCTCGCCGCCTGGCCGGGGCTTGCCCGCCCGGAGGCGCGGGCCTGGGCTCGCCGCGCTTGCACGGCGGCGGCGGTCCCGGCCCGTCTCGTCGGTCGTTGGTTTCCGCATTCCCCCCCCGCCGCCGACCATCTCACCTGGTCGCCGCCTCCCTACTTCGCGACGCCGCTCCATCGCCGGGTCCAGGCGGCGTTGGGACAGGGAAAGGACCGCCCCCGCGGAGTCTTCCTCATCGTCATCGACGCCCTCCGGGCCGACGCGGTCGATGAGGCCAACACGCCCCATCTTCTGCGATGGAGCCGGAAGGGCCTTCTCGCCCGTCGCGCCCACTCCCCTTCCGCCGCGTCCCACCTCACCCTCGTCTCCGCATTGAGCGGGCTCTATCCGAATCAGCTCGCTGCCATGGACGATGGCTGGAATTCCGTCCCCTTGGTGACGGAACGGCTGAACGCCCACGGCGTCATGACCCGGGCGTTCTTTCCGCCGGTCATCCACAACCTCCGCAGCCCCGGGTTTCGACGGATGGACCTGGGGTTTCAGGCTTTGGAGTCGCGCGATCGCCGTCTGGGAGATCCCACGCCCCGGGAAGTGGCCAGGTTGCTCTTCCCCACCCGCGCCAACGAGAGATGGTTCTCCTATCTCCACGTGATGGCGCCCCACGCCCCCTACGATTCAGGCGACGCGCCCGAGGGGGCGACGGATAGGGAGCGCTACCTCGCCGAGGTGCGGGCTGCGGACGCGCTCGTGGATCGAGTCCTGGTCGAGCTCACAAAGGCGGGTCTCGCCGAATCCACCTGGGTCGTCGTGACCGCCGACCACGGAGAGGAGTTTGGCGAGCACGGGGGCATCCGGCATTCGACCCAGCTCTACGAGGAGAGCATCCACGTCCCTCTCGTCATTCTAGGGCCGAAGGTTCGGCCACGGACAGTCGACGCGTTGGTCTCCCTCGCCGATCTCGCCCCCACCCTGGATGACTTCTTCGCTTTGTCCTCGGATGACGGCGCGCAGTACGCCGGACGGAGCTGGGCGCCGCTGGCCCTCGACCTCGAGGACCCGGACCGTCCCGCCTTCGTCTTGGCATCTCTCCCTCCCCTCGAATCCGATTTCTTGCCCACCACGAGCGCCGTCATCGAAGGGTGGTGGAAACTGATCGTGGAAGAGCGTGAGGGGAATGCCCAGCTCTACGACCTGGCCGGCGACCCCCGTGAGACCCGCAACGTCGCCCGCGAGCATCCGCGGGTCCTCGCGCGGATGTGGGGCCTTTCCAAGGCGCTTCGAACGCCGGGAAGGTCCGTCAACGTCGCGGCGCCCAAGCCTCCGACCGAGCTTCTTCCCAAGGATCTGGAGGTGCTCGAGGACCCCGATCTGGCCCGCCGTAACACCCTGCTCCTCCCTCTGCGCTGGGGCGACCTCGAGCCCGCCCGCGTCCTACGTCTCCTGGCGCTCTTCGTTCGCGACGGCGATCCCGAGATCGCCATCATCCTCGAGAAGGCCTACACCCGGCTGGCGGAGCGCACCCGCGGGGTGGCGCAGGCCCTTTTTCGGTGGGTCCTCGAGAAGGATCGGCCGGAAGATGCCCAGAAACTCATCGCTTTCTTCCGCAACTCGAAGGACCCCTTCATCCAAAGCTCGATCCTGGCGTCCTTCGGACGACGCAAGGACAACAGGCTCCTGGACGTCCCGCGCAAGGCCCCCGTCAACACGGCCCTCGTTGCGGATCTTGCGGAAGCCGGCTATCGGGTCCTCTTCGGGAAAACCCCGGACGAGGAGTTGGTGCGCCGGGGCCTCGCCCACGCGCATCCTTGGGTCCGAAGACTCGCCCTCGAAGTCGTGGCGGCGGATCCTCGAGACGACGGAGCCCGCCTCGAGCGCGCCCTCGAAGACGAAAGCTCCTCCCCCATGATGCGGATCACGGCGTTGAGAGGGCTCGTGCGCCGCGGACGATGGGAGCCGATCTTGGCCGCGACGAGAGTGGAGAATCCGGCCGTTGCGGAGGAGGCGTTGGGGTTGTTCTTCACCTCGGGGACAACACGCCCCGAAGTGCGCACGGCGTCTTTGGACGTGGACCTGACTCCGAAGGCTTTCACCTTGGATATGGGCGACATCGAGGAAGGCTCTGTCATCGCCCTCATGGCCCGCGGAGCGCCCATCCTCTTGCCACGGCCCACGCTTCACTGGGCCAGAGGGTCCACCTTGGGAAAAGTGGAGATCCCTCGCGGGCCCCACCTTCGCGCGGTGCGGATCCGTGTCCCGCCGGGCGGGGGGCGGATCACACTGCGCTTCCCGGGCCGACCGGGCGACGTCCGACTGGGGGGCTGGATCGTCATTCCCCCGACGCCTTAGCGCCCCCATGATGGCGACTGAAGTCGCACCTCTCATGGAATGTGGACGTCCCCGTCCGCTTCTTCGCTCCGACGCCGAGTGCGGAGAGCAGGACGACGGGGACGTCGTCAATCCAGAAGACAAGGACGACGGGGACGTCGTCAATCCAGCAAGACAAGGACGACGGGGACGTCGTCAATCCACATGAAGGCGAAGAGCGTTGGTGACGCTGACCCCCACGGGGGAGGAAGCGTCGAGGATCACGCCTTGCAGGGTGAAGGTGGCGGGGAAGGGAATCCCCGTGGTCACCGACGACACCGCGATGCCGTTGCCCTGTCCCACCGCGGGGAACGCGGGGAGAAGTTGGTTGGCGTAGCTGAAGGTGTCGCTCAGGGTGAACAGGGTGGGATCGCCCGGCGCCAAGAATGGAGGCGTGATCGCCATGTCCCCCACCCCGAAGGGCAGGGTCACGGCCTGGAAGACCAACGCCTCCGAGACCTGGCCCCAGAGCACATAGGGCGCGATCCCCGGCCCCGCCGGCGGCGCCGCCATCCACAGGGAAAACGGCAAGCCCACCGTCAAATCCAGGCTTCGGCTGGTTCCCTGCCCGGCACTGGGCTGCCCCGTCATTCCCACGTCCACCCGCAACACATCCACGACTCCGCCCACTCCGTTGGCATTCACGTTCCCCGCCCGCGCCCCATCACTCGTCCAGGGCTGGCCGGCGTAGGCGCGGACGAAGCCCCAATCCGTTGGGGATGTCGGCTGGTGCGGGGCACCCGCCGCAAAGTCCCCGATGCCGTCGCCATCGACGTCGCCAAGTAGAGCAAGTGTCGTACCAAGCCCCTGCGCTGGACCACAGCCGATGAACGTCCCGGAAAACCCACCCTCATCGACAAACGTTAGCGTTTGGGTCCCGCCCGAGTACACGTAGATACGCCCGGCCGCAGCATCCCCTGCCGTGTTGGGCGCCAGCGGATCGCCTATGACCAGGTCAGGGACGGCGTCACCATCCAAGTCCTCGCCTCCATCGAGGGTGCGCGCGAAGGCGGTGCAGAGGACGCCATTGACGAAGAGCGGACCTGGACGGCCGATGGAGTGAATGAGCGAGCCATCGACGCCGGAGTGAACATCCACTTGTAAGGGATTACCCGCTTGAACCGCGAAGTCCGGAATGCCATCTCCATTCAAGTCGCCGGCATTCGCCACGTAGCGACCGTAGAGGAAGGTCGGAGTGCCCACGAGGGAGTACAGGATCGACCCGTCGATCCCCGATATCATGTAGACATAGGTGGGCGAACCGGAATACGCCGAGTTGCCTTCCGTCGTGACGTAGTCATCCCAGCCGTCGCCGTTCACGTCGCCGAGGACCTCGACGTCCCAACCACCGAAA
>DRQF01000101.1 GCA_011369445.1 Planctomycetota bacterium
AAGGACGTGCAGACGCTGCGGCGAGGCCGCGCCCTTGCCTGCGACGATGACGCGAAAGTCGTCGGGGCGCGCCAACTTGAGGAGGGCTTCGCGGATTTCGCGGGCTTCCTCCCTCGGCCATTCTTCGCCGAGGGCGAGCGCTCTCGCATAGGCCCGCACATCGCCCAACCCGCCGTCCCGCCCGACCTCGGTCGAGGGGGTGAGAACGGGCCACTCCAGGAGAAACCGTCGCGGAGCAGGAGAACGTCCCCGCCAGAACAGGGGCGCGCGGCGCGTGCCGGGAAGGTGGGGAACGTCGGCGCTGGCGCCTCGCATCGCGAAGGCGCCCAGGCCAAGAATGAGGAGCAGCGCCCGTCCGCCGGGACCGAGGGCGCCCAAGTAGGTCGCCTGCTGGTCGCCAATGAGAACCTCGACGGGAACTTCGCCCCCGGTCGGCCAGGGCATCACGCCGAAGTCATGGTGGGTCGGGACGAGCTGGGGAAGCTGGTCGGCCGTGTATCCGTACGCATTGGTGAGAATCGGGTTCCAGCCGAGGCCGCTGCGGTCGAGGAGGCCTGTCCGGTTGGCGATGGTGGGATCGACCATGAGAGGGCATGCCGTGAGGCGGGAGACGATCCAGCTCCCCAGGGGGGCCAGCAACTCGTCCTCCCCGAGGTATTCGCCGTTCTTGAGGACGCGGCCCTTCACCGCCGTCCATGCGGCGTCGAGGGGCAGCCCGCTCGCCTCCTCGATCTCTTCTTTCTCCGGAGTCAACGCGCTGAGCAGTCCGGCGTCCCGGGCGTCCATCCAGGAGAGCGCCGGTCCGACGGGGGCCAGGTCACTCGCTCGGCAGACGAGTCCCGTCGAGCGCTGGCAGGCCAACGTGGCCGAGGCCGGCGTGGCCTTGGCCTTCTCTGCGACGCGCCGAATGAGTTCGTGGAGGCCGTTCAAGACCTGCAGCGGGTCCAACTCCCAGTGCCCCGGTTCGGGATTGAGGAGAGGGAGGGGGGCGCTCTCGAGTTCCAGCACTTCGCCGCTGGGAGAGACGAGGGCCGCTCGCATCTGGCTGGAGCCGATCTCCAAGGAGAGGATGCCGCCTTCGTGGGAGATGGTGCGAGCCGTGTTACGGCTCTGACGGAAGTGCTCGGTCAAAAGATCGATGCGGTTCGTGATGACCCCCGTGACGCCCTGCGCGTGGAGGCGTTCGACTTCCGCGGGGTCGTCGACGGAATAGGCGAAGACCGTGACCATGTTGCGTCGTGCCGCGTCGAGAAGGGCATCGTCGATGCGGTCGGCGTGCGAGGCGAGGACCGCCCCGTCGATACGGTCGAGGACTTCGAACGGATCCGTGTCGTCGCCCATTCTGAGGATGTAACCGCGGGGATACTTCGGCATCGACTCCTGAAGCGCTTGCAGGATGGCGGGACTGTCGCTGGTGAGGAGAATCTCCCCGTCCGAGTCCGCGCGTTCGAATGTGCGTTGGAGGGCGTGGACGAGGTCGGGGACCTCGTCGATGCCTTCCCCTTTCAGTTCCAAGTCGAGCAAGGTGCGGCCCCGTGTGAGGGCAAGCGCTTCATCCAGGAGGATGGGGTGTTCCAGCGGGTCCGAGCGGAAACGCAGGGCCAGCAGGTCCTCAGTCGTCAGATCTCGCACCCGTCCCTCCCCGTCGAGGATGTCGTCGATGTCTTCGTCGTGAAGGCAGACGAGGTCGCCGTCGCGGGTCAGGCGCAGATCGATCTCGATCATCTTGGCCCCGCTGCGGATGGCCTTCTTCAGGGCCGGAGCGGAGAGCTCGGGGACGTCGAGAGCCAGTCCTCGGTGGGCGATCAGACGGGGACTTGGCTGCATGTCACGACCTCCCCGGCCCGAGGCGGGACGGAATGGGGTCGGTGGTCGGGGCGGCTCGCTGCATGGATTCCCTCCTCGGCGCAAGAGCGCTTGGCTGGAGACATCCCCGTATACCGTATTTCATGCCCACCGCGAAGGGCTTCACGCGGGCGAGGAGCGAGGCTTCAAAGAAACGTGATGGTCCCTATCCCATGGACCCCCGTCGGCAGTCCGGTGAGGTCCAGGGTGACAAATGTGATGTGGACGTCGAGCCCGAGTCCCGGAGGCACGATGTTCGCGGGGGACGCCACCACGCCTGTGGACATGCCTTGGGCGTCCAACAGACCGAAGGTGGGACCGAGGGCCGGGAGCGCCAGAGCGAAGATGAAGGGCGAAAGCGGGTCGTTGAAGTAGAAGGAGGTGCAGGCGTCGTTGACGATGGGCAGAGGCGCTGGCAGGCCCGGAACGATCGTTGAGCCGAGCGTACAGGAAACGACGGGCACGTAGAGTTCTCCGGCGTGACCGGGCGCCGAGAAGACGACCACACGGCTCGTCCCCGGCGTGACGTTGGGCGGGCCTAGGAAGGTTACTGTTCCTGGTTGCTGACCGGGGCCCGTATTGAAGGTGAGGCGGACCTTCAGGCCGCTCGTGTCCGTGACGGTGGGGACGGGGGCGGCAAACCCGGGCGCGCGATTGCGCAGCGAGACCCCACTCGCGCTGCGGAAGGTTCCCAACCAGATGAGGATAGGACCGCCCATCCCCGATCCGGCGGGCTGGACCTGGAGATTGCCCGTCGAGATGTACAGGGCGAGGTCGCTGACACCGTCCCAGACCGTCTGGGTCAGCGGGGTCGGATTGAGGGTGTTCCACTGGTTCGCCTGAACCGTCCAGGTGAAGGTTCCTTGGGACCCGCTGTTCCAGATGTCCTCGGGAAGGAGGATGTTGCCGAGAAACAGGCTGTTGTTCCAAGGGGCGGGGGAGAGGCCCACCGCGGCGTGGAAGTTGGGGATGGTGATGGTGCCGCCACCGTTGGGGGCGAGGGCCACATCCGTGAGCAGGGCGTTCGCGGGAATCCCCGCCGCCATGAGGTAGCTCGCCGGAATCTGCTGGACGATGGTGTGGGAGGAGTTCTGCCCAGAGCTCAAGGATGTGCCGAACGGCGAGGACACCGTCGACCCCTGATTCGGCGTGTCGGCGGGCATCCATGCCTCCGCCGTGGTTTGACTTGCCGCGGTCGCAGCCAAAACGAAAAAGCAAAGAGCCAACGTCGGAATGCGCATGACAGACCTCCTCGCGAGACGACACTCAGAGTAGCGCATTTCCTTCCCCCATGTCACGCATTTTTCTGGAGTGACGACGTCCCCTGGATTGACGACGTCCCCTGGATTGACGACGTCCTCGTCGTCCTTGCCTTTCTGGAGTGACGACGTCCCCGTCGTCCTTGACTTTTTTCTCGTCCCCGTCGTCCTTCTCTTTTTCCTCCCCCCACCCTCCTCTCTTCCCAATCCCCGCCTTCTCGTGGAAGATGCCCGCACCCGCAGAGGAACGCCACCCATGAAATACGCCCTCATCGTCACCTTCGCTTGCCTCCTCGCATCGCCTCCGGTTCACTCGCAAGCGTGCGGCTGTGTCGCCCCCGCGCCGGTCCAGGACGGCGCCATGCCCGACGCGCCGCCCCGGGCCGAGGGCGAGGGGCAAGGTCCCTTCGACATCCTCGTCCTGCACGGCGTGATGCTCGTCGACGGCACGGGTGCTCCGCCTCGCGGTCCCGTGGATATCCGCATTGAGAAGAATCGCATCGTCTCCATCACCAACGCGGGGAACCCGGGGCTCCCTTTGCCCGACGTGAACGTGGTCGCGGAGCCCGGCCAGAAGGTCAACATCCTCGACCTCGAAGGCCAGTGGGTCCTGCCCGGCTTCGTCGACATGCACGGCCACAGCGGGGGGAAGGAGCAGGGGGCATTCGCGGAGTACGTCTTCAAGCTGTGGATGGGGCACGGCATCACCACCATCCGGGACCCGGCTTGCGGCAACGGTCTTGACTGGGTGCTGCGCCACAAGAAGAAGTCGGCCGAGAATGCCATCGTGGCCCCGCGCATCCTCGCCTATCCCGTCTTCGGTCAGGGGCACGAGGGCCCGTTCACCTCGCCCAAGCAGGCCGTGAAGTGGGTGGATGAGATCGCCGCCAAGGGGGCCGACGGGGTGAAGTTCTTCGGCTATCGCCCCGACATCATGCGCGCCGCCGTGGAGTACCTGAAGCTGAAGGGACTCCGGTCCGCCTGCCATCACGCCCAGCTCGACGTCGGCCGGGTGAACGTGGTGGACACCGCCCGGTGGGGGCTCACGACGATGGAGCACTGGTACGGACTTCCCGAGGCGCTCTTTGCCGATCGCACCGTTCAGAATTACCCCGTCGACTACAACTACAACAACGAGCAGAACCGTTTCGAGGAGGCGGGTCGTCTTTGGGAGCAGGCGGCTAAGCCGGGTTCGAAGAGGTGGAACGAGGTCATGAAGACGCTTCTCGATCTCGACTTCACCATCGATCCCACGTTCAACATCTACGAGGCCAGCCGAGACCTCATGCGGCTGCGCTGCGCGGAGTGGCATCCCCTCTACACGCTGCCTTCGCTCTGGGATTTCTTTCAACCCAGCCGGAAGGCGCATGGTTCCTATTGGTTCGATTGGGGGACCGAGCAGGAGGTCGCTTGGAAGCGGAACTATCGGCTCTGGATGCGTTTCGTCAACGAGTACAAGAATCGGGGTGGTCGGGTGACGACGGGTTCCGATTCCGGCTACATCTTCCAGACCTATGGATTCGGCTACATCCGCGAGTTGGAGTTGCTCCGCGAGGCGGGCTTCCATCCTCTCGAGGTGATCCGTTCGGCGACCCTGTACGGCGCCCAGGCTTTGGGCGTGGATGACCAAGTGGGTTCCATCG
>DRQF01000102.1 GCA_011369445.1 Planctomycetota bacterium
ATGGGGGTGCCCGTGGTCATCGACGATGCGCCCCAAGAACTGATCCTCACCCAGCCCTTCTACTTCGACGGTCAGGGCAAGTACGCAGCCCTCGCCCCCATCCGCTACCCCGGCCTCGGCGGCCTCCTCGTCCGCAGCCAGTTCTTCTCTCTCACTCCTCCCTTCGCCTCCTCCAACGGCCTGGAGTTCCTCCTTTTGCCATGACCGCCGCCCCCATGCATGTGTCGGCAGAGGACGAGCACGAGGTCGTCGTCCCAGGAAGGCATGGCGGCTGAAGCCGCCGGTCCAAGTGTTGTATGTCGTGCGGTAGGACAGGGGGGCCGCCAAGGGGAGCAGGGGGTGGAAGGAAACGGGGGAAGGCTTGGGGTTTCGCGGTCAATGGTCCGCTTCGCGGCTTTGGCTCCAACGCCAACAGGAGTCGAGAGCCAGGACGAGAAGGGCCACGCGGGCGGGATCGTTGGTGCCCGTCGCTCGGAAACCGAGTTCCCGGAACGCCACCGCGTTGACGCCGTCGGCGAAATTCCGCCAGAAGTTCCCGCCGGCATCGTTGGTCGCCAAGGCGCCGAAGAAGCAGTACTCGAGATCCGGTGAAACGCCGGCTTCCGCGGCAGCCGGAGGACTTGAAGCCACCCGCGTGCACGAGGCGCCCATCACGGCGTCCTCGGTCGGGATGCGCCCGCAACGGCTGCGGAGAATGACGCCCATGGCGGTGAGGGATTCCGGATGGCGCCCCAAGATCGGGTCCATGAAGCCGCCAGGCGCGGCCAAGGGGGCCTTTCCGAAGACCGCCGGGATGTGACCGTCCTTGTCGGTCACGGCATCCAGGCGAGCCATGACCTTCTCGAACACGCTTTCATCCACCTCGACGCCCGCGTCCGACGCCGAACGCAACGCCATCACGCACCAGGTGGTCGTGAGAAGGTCGGAGGCCTCCCTGGATTTCGAACCTGGCGCCCAAAGTCCTTTCGGGCCCCGGCGCGCCAAGAGGGCTCGAACACCCCGCGTCACCGGACCTTCGTAGCGGTCGTCCATGGTGGCGCCGTACGCCTCCGCGAGCGCCAACACGGCCATCGCCCCATTCATCGTGGGATGGTCGCCGCGCGTCGCGAAAGCCCCCTCGGCATCTTGACGTTCCATGAGCCAGGAAAGACCGCGCTTCACAGCCTTCGCGTACTTCCCTTCGTCGGGCCCATTGTCGTCGCCCAGAAAGGCCAGAAGCGCCAGGGCCGTCGTCCCCACGTCGTCGAGCCCGCTCGAAGAGGCTCCCGCCTTCCAATCCCCAGCATCTCGCTGGGAACGCGCCAGGGCCTCCAGACCTTCGGACACGGTGCGGGCCAACCAATCCGGGAACTGGGTCATCATGCGGGCGACGAAGAGGCTCTGGAAAACCGTATCGCGGGAAAACGGCGTGCAGGGGATGGGGTCGGTCTCTCCCACGGGAAGAACCGCGACGGTCCGGGCCACGTCCTTCATGGGGACGGCGTCTCCGATCTCGAGACTGAACCCGCGTTTCTGCTTCTCAGGCTCGGCCATGGCAGCCTGCAGCCGCCGGCCGAGCTCGGCGAGGACCTCGTCGGTGGACTTGCCGGGAAGAGGCTCATCGCCGCCGCCAAGGCGCCACACGGTCTTACCGGTGGGGCCGTCGACAAAGACATGGACGAAGAGAGGACGACCGTCCTCCTTCGGCATGTTCAGCCCCTCGAGGGCGCCCGTGCCGAGAACCTTGCCGAGTTCCGCCACCATGCGGAGACCCGGGTTCACCCCACTGGTTTCGCGAAACGTCCATCCGGAAGCCGGGGCGCCCGGCATCCCCACGTGGATCCGCTTCAGGTCCACCCCCCGGCCCAGCACGAAGCCGACGAGGCGGCGAAGATCACCATAGAGAGCCGCCTCATCCACGTCGATGCGAAACGATAAAGTGGGCCAGCTCGCGGGCGCCGTCGCGGCGGCCACCTGGCGGGCAGTGACGGGCTTACCGTCCCGGACGAGCCGTCCCTTCTCGAGCTTCAAGGACACGTCCACGGATTGGGGAGCCTGCCCCCACAAGCTTCCCGCGACGACGAGCCAGATCAATCGTTTCATCGTTCCCTGAACCTCCTCGCACCTTGCGCTCCCGCCGCCAGCTTGCATTGTAGCCCCCTGGATGGAACAAGGGAACGATGAACGGACAAAGCAGAAACCGAGTCGTAGGGATCTTTTCCCTGGTCATTCTCGTCGTCGGTCTCGCCGGCCCCGCCATGGGCCAGAAGACTCCCGATGTGGAGGGAGGAACGTTCCGGCTCGGGGATCGCTCCATCACCCTGACGAAGGACGATATAGCCCGCCACTACGCCTTCGTGCAGGGGCTCAACCCCCGGCTGAGTCACGCCGATCTCTATGAAGCGGCATGGGCCCGGGCGATCCGTCTCCAGGAGGCGAATGACGCCGGCATCGAGGCCCCCGAAAGCGAGTTTCGGGCCTGGATGGCCAAGCGCCACGCCTCCAGACGGATGGATTGGACCGACGCCGAGGGACACGTTCTTCCCGAGCGGCTGCAGAGTTACGTGGCGCGTTTCGGCTGCAAGGACGTGTCGGAGTACGAAGCGCGCTGTCGGGAAGAATTCCTTTCCGAGCGCTTCGTCGAGGCATCCACGGGTACGAAACCTCCGACGGACGAAGAGGTCCGCAGACGGTTCGACTCCCTCTTCCAGACGTTGAAGATCGAAACCTTCGTTCTCGCCCCCGAAACACTTGCGCGGCGACCGAAGCTCTCCAGGGATTCGGAGGAAGATCGCGCCCTTTTCAAGTCGTGGTGGGCGTCGCTGCCTGAGCGGATGAAACTGCGGTACGACGATGCGGAGCGACCGGCCATCGAAGCGGAAGTGATCTACGCACGTTTCGATGACAAGACGGCGGAATCCTTCAAGGCGTGGTTCACCACCCCGCTTCCCGGCCCGGGGAAGTCCATGGCCGAGCTCACCCAGTCCTACGTTCTTGACGATGTGGCGCGCGCCAGGCTCTTCGAGCGTTGGCGGGAAACCCGCCGTGGCGGACATGCATGGTTGAATCGGTCGGTGACCCCAGGCCTCGACGACGAGCAATCCTTTCGCCAAGTGCTTCCCGGCCTCGAGCGCGAGTGGAAAGTCATTCGCTACATGGGCGAACTGTGGAAGCGTTTGGATGAGGGACAAGAACCCCTCGACAACATGAAAGAGGTCGCGAAACGTTGGGGTCTCGAGTACCGACACATCCCCCTCACCGCGCTCTGGCGCCTCACCCGTCGCGAATCCGGCCTGCCCGGAGATCATCCCATCCACATTGCCAAGACCGAACCGGGCTCCTTGTTTCGGTACAAGACGAACCCGCAAAAGGGGTCAAGCCTCTACTTCGTCGATGGGGTCGTGGACCAGATCGGACGCCACGCATCCATCTGGCGCCTCTTGGCAAAGGAGCCCCTGCGAGCCCCCACCGCCGACGAGGCCATGCAACGGGCCTGGAGCGATTTCGAGGACGCCAACGCCTGGCGGCTCGCCGAAGCCATGGGGCGGCGGGTCACGCAGCGACTCATGGAGAAGCTCCCCGCAAAGTGGAAGGCGAAGCGCACCGACCCGGAATTCACAGCAGGACGCCGGCAGGCGCTCAAGCCCCTCTTCAATCTCGCCGTGGGCGGCGTGAAGGATGGGCGCGTGCTGGGCCCGTTCGTCGTTCGCCCCTTCCAACCCGAGATGGAAGCGCCCCTTTACCGCGGCCCCCTTGGTCGGCGCATCAGCAACGTCTTCCGCACGAAGTGGCCGGAGGTGGGCGGCCCCCTCGGCACTCTGTACGCGTCTGGCGACGTCCTCGACCCCTACATCGACACGACGAGGCGTCTTTATCTCATCCCCCGCATTCTCGAAGTCATCCTGCCTGGGGATCACCGTTGGGAGCAGGATGCCACGGCCCGCGCCACCGCCAGGGACTCCCTGTTGGGCGAAAGCCGGCGGGAGCAATTTCGAAAGATCCGCTCCCATTGGCGCTGGCCCGGTATCGTGCTCAAATACCAGCTGAAGGCCCCTCACTTCGAGAAGGCCATGGCGGCCGAACGCATCGGCCGCTCGAAATAGGAGTCCCGCTTGCACAGGACCACAGCCTCGCGCATCACGGCTTGCGCCCTCGCAATCTCGACGTCCCTGCTGATCGTCGCGTGCAGCCCGAAGGATGGGCCGGAGACGTCGGCGCCCACATCCTCCGCTAACGCCCAGAAATCCACCCCAAAACCATCATCGACGGCGAAGCCCCCCCGCGTGCGCGGCCGCGTCGTGATGAAGACGGGACAGCCTTTCATCTCCCTGAATCCCCTCACCGCCAACGGCAAGATCGACCTCAACGTCCTCAAGTATCATCTGCACTGCTACCTTCTGACGGAGAACCCGGAGGAAGTGGAAGCGGTGCCTTGGCTCGCTCAGAGCTTGCCCGAAATCTCGAAGGACGGGCTTCGTCAGACGTGGACGCTGCGCAACGCCCGCTGGTCCGATGGCCGTCCCGTCACCACCGCGGACGTGATCTTCACCTGGGAGCTCCTCACCCGCCCTGACCGACCGGAGGCCATGGCGGCCTCGGCGGCCGCGGCCTCGGTGGCGGACGTGGCGAAGATCGAGGCTGTGGACTCGCACCGCTTTCGGGTGAGCTACAAGCGACCTCATTTTCGCCACTGGCTCGACTTCGGCGCCGCCTTTCCCATCGTCCCCGCCCACGCCACCCCCACCGACCCCAAGGACGCCGCGGCAGAGCGCTACCCGAAGGTGAACCTGGGCCCCTACGCCGTCGCGAGCTGGACCCGCGATGAGCTGAAGCTCCAGCGCCACACACCCTGGTGGGGCGACGACGATCGGCGCTTCGACGGCCTCTTCTCGGTCAAGGACTTCGAATACCGGCTGGTGACCGATTCCGTCCTCACCCGTGAGCTGCTGAAGAAAGGCGGGTTGGACATCGCCGTCATCTTCAAGCGCGAGGACTTCGAAGCTCTCGATCGCGCCAAGGGCGATTTGGGGCTCGAGACCGCCCACTACAACCTTTCCCAGTGGAGCTTCATCGGCTGGAACGCGCGCCGCCCTCCCTTCGATGACGCCCGCGTGAGGAAGGCTCTCTCCCATCTCGTTCCCCGCAAGCAAATCAACGCGAGGTTCTTCGACGGCGATGGGGGCATCGTGGCGGGGCCGTTCTTCGGATGCGAGGGCGTCCTGCAACACCCGGACATCCACGCACCCCGCCTCAGCCCCACAAAGGCCCTGGCCCTGCTCGGCGAAGCCGGTTGGAAGGACAGCGACGGCGACGGGCTGTTGGACAAGGGCGGGCGCGCTTTCCGATTCCGGCTGCTCTTTCCCACCGAGGGCAAGGCCTCCCTCGAGGGCCCCCTGAAGGTCATTCAAAGCTCGTTCTCGCAGGCGGGTATCCGCATGGATCTGGACAGTCGACTCTACGGCAGCCTGGTCCACCCGAAGGACGGCCTCTTACCTCGCGGCGAGTTCGATGCCTTCACCTTGATCTGGAACGTCGACCCCCTGTTCCCGGATCTCCAATCTCTCTACGGCTCCTCGGGGGCGTGGAACTGGTGCGGATACGCCAACCCGAAGCTGGATGAACTCTTCGACGCCTACGCCCACGCCGACGACGACGCCGCGCGCATCATGAAGGCAAGGAAGATCCAAGAGATCCTCGCCGCCGACCAGCCCCACCTGTGGCTCTTCAGCAATCCCATCTGGGTCGTGTGGAACAAACGATTGAAAGGGGTCCGCACCCATCATTTGGGCATCCGGCAATGGGAGTTTCACGTGGACGAAGAGGACTGATCCCTTGGCGCGCTTTCTGACTCGCCGGCTGCTTCAGATCCCGCCTGTCCTCCTCGGCATTCTGCTCCTCGTGTTCTTCCTCATCGACGCCGGGCTTCACGACCTCAGCCCCAAGGACCTGCAACCGGGCACGTCCTTGAGCCGGGAGGAGATCGCAAGAAGGCTTGACGCATTTCGCACGGCCCACCGGTTGAATGACCCCTTCCCCGTCCGATTTGGAGCGTGGGTGAGCGACGCTGTCCGCCTCGACTTCGGCGCGTCGCTCAGGGAAGGGCGCCCCGTCACCGAAGTCATCGGCGGCGGTCTTGGCCCCACCCTTCTCGTCCAGATCCCGGCCCTCCTCCTGGCCTACCTGATGGGCGTACCTCTGGGGGTTTTCCTGGCGCTCCGCGCGGGCCGCCCGCTGGTGCGAGCGCTGAACGGATTCCTCTTCTTCCTCTTCGCCGTCCCCACGTTTTGGGTGGCGACGTTGATGGTGATCTATCTGGCGACGGATGCGGGGTGGCCGCTTTTCCCCCTCGAAGGACTCGCATCCCGGGGCGCGCCCCCAGACCTTCTCGACCGCGCGTGGCATCTGGTCCTTCCCGTCACGGCGCTCTCCCTCCCTCTGTTGGTGTGGATCAGTCGCCTCACGCGAGATCTGCTCCTCGACGTCCGCGCGAGCGCCTGGGCCCGAACGCTGCGCGCCGCCGGGTTCTCGGAGGCACGCATCGTGGGACGCTACGGATTGCGGGAGGCCCTGGGCCCCTTGGCGATCCAGTTGGGCGTCCTCATTCCCGGCCTCGTGGGGGGCTCGATCATCGTGGAACGCATCTTCAACCTGCCCGGGCTGGGGCAGGTCCTTTGGAACGCCACGTTCGCCCGGGATTTTCCCGTCCTGCAGGCGCTCGTTCTCGCCACGGCCGTCGCCACGCTGGGAGGATTCCTCCTCGCTGACACCCTGGGACGCCTCTCGAATCCGCGGAGGGCGGACTCATGAAGCGCGCGACCCCCGGCCGACGCACCTGGGAGGCCTTTTCCTC
This sequence comes from Planctomycetota bacterium, assembly GCA_011369445.1. Lineage (GTDB taxonomy): Bacteria > Planctomycetota > DRQF01 > DRQF01. The sequence goes on from DRQF01000102.1 coordinate 6,830, forward strand.
CAAGGCCTCAACGGTGGCCGCCCTGGCCGGCCTGATGACCCTCGTGATGGTCGCCGCCTTCGCCCCGTTCCTCGCGGAGGACAAACCCATCACGATGGTGGAGTCCGGCCGGCGGGTCTGGCCGCTGATCCGGTCCCTGGGCGCGCTCGATATCGTCTGGCTGGGTGTCGTGTTCGCCGCGTTCGCGGGTTGGGGCCTCGCACGAGGAGCAAGACGGCGCGGTCGTTCCCCCCTTCGCTGGGCCGCCGTCGGCGTGGTGGGCGTCCTCGGGGTGGCCTGTGCAATCGCCATCGTCCACGCGCCCCACCACGAACGCCGCCGCTACGGCGAAGAGCGGCATCTTCGTGGCGAACTCGCGGCTTGGGATGCGGGACGGGCCGACCCCGCTTCCCTCGAGGCGCTCCTCGAGACCTCCACCGAATCCCTGCAGGTCTCCCTCGAGGTCGAAGCCCGCCTGGCGGCGCTCGACAACACCGGCCTGTTGAAGAAGCTCGCGCGGCAAAACCGGGAGCGCCTGGAGGCCTTGGAGAGTGCCGTCTGGCCGCTCTTGCCTCAGGCGCCCGACCGGCCGACCTTCTCGGGCGTCCTCAAGCCGGGCGAGAGCCCTCGGCACCCACTGGGCACCGATGCGCTGGGCCGGGACTTGCTGGCGGTGCTGATCCACGGGGCGCGGCGCGCCCTCACGGTGACCTTGCTGGCGCTGGGGCTGTCCGGGTTCATGGGGCTTTTGCTGGGCACGCTGGCGGGCTGGTGCGGCGGCGCCGTGGATTGGATCGTGCAACGATTGTTCGAGTTGACCCTGTGTCTCCCGGCGCTCTTCATGCTGGTGGCGCTGACCGCATGGATACCCGCCGACTGGCGCGAGGGCGCGCTGCCCGTGGGGCTATTTCTGGGCCTCCTCCTTTGGACGGAACCGGGACGGCTCATGCGGGGCGAGGTGGGACGGCTCAAAGACGAGGACCAGGTCCTGGCCGCGAGAGCTCTGGGACTCCCCACCCGGCAGGTCCTCACGCGGCACGTTTTGCCGGACGCCATGACTCCCCTCCTCGTGAGCCTCTCCTTCGCCGCGGCCACCGTGCTCTTGGTCGACGCGGCGCTGTCTTTTCTCGGTCTGGGTGAATCGACGGTGCCCGGTTGGGGGCGCATTCTCTACGAGGCCCGGAGCAGCGCGAACTTGGGAGAGGCGTGGCACCTGGCGATTTTCCCGGGCGTCGCCGTCTGCCTGACGGCCTACGCCTTCAACCTGGTGGGCGAGGGGCTCCGCGAGGCCTTGCGGCCCGCCACGCGCGTTACGGGTTGACTACCCCGACATGCGCCGCTGAACCGATTCCGTGAATCCAATCCCGCGCTTGCGGAAGAGCTCGACGTAGCGATCGGCGTCCACGGCGATCTCGAGGGGCGTGGCCCCCGGGCGCACCTCGCCGTGGGCCATCATGATGGCGACGATGCTCGCCGAGAAACCCGTCGTTCGCTGCATGGCGGAAAAACCCGTCCGTTCGTCCTCGAAGTCCATCACCTCCAAAACCACCTTCATGGGATGCCCGTCCTTCTTGCCCGTCACCGTGACACGCATCACGGCGAGGTCTTTGTCCTCGGGGAACTGGAGCCGGGGCGAGACCACGGTGTGAAAAACCTCCCGCGGGATGACGCGGGTCCCTCCCACCGTCACGGGTTCGAGGTCCAGGAGCCCCAAGTCGTGCATGACCTTGAAGCGCTCATAGTGTCCGCGATAGCGCACGGTCTTGTAGTCGTATTCCCGCACCTTTCCTTCGAAGGTCCACGGACAGGTGGAAGTGCCACCCGACGTGACGAAGGCCTCGCACCGTCCCACGGGAGCATCGAACTCGATGTCTTCCAGTTCACTGAAGGTCTTGACCTTGGTCACCCGTCCATCGCGCAAGAAGAAGGCGTCGCCGAAGTACTCGTTGGTGAGCCCCGCGACGTTGAAGACGATCTTGTAGAAGAGGGGCGGCTTGGGGTCCTGAGGTAGCCCCCCGCAGCGGATGTGCACGGCGTCGGTCTCGTCCAGGCGTCCCATGCCGTAGACGGCCAGCGTGTTGCCGAGCCCCGGCGCGAGCCCGCAGTCGGGGACGAGGGCCACCCCCGCCGACTGAGCTTCCTCGTCCAACTTGAAGACGCGCCGCGTGACGTCGGTGTTTCCGCCAAGATCGCACATGTGGGAGCCCGCGTGGACGCAGGCCGCGGCGATCGCCGGGTTGAAGAAGTAGGGCACGGCCGAAAGGGTGGCGTCCACCCCGCGGAGTTTCGTCTCCACGTCACCGCCGTCCCGAACGTCCACCTGGTCACCGCGTGCGACCTCCTTTCCCACCAAGGTGTTGATGCGGGTCGCAGCCTCTTGGGCCCGTTCGAGATGGCGATCGATGAGAACGATCTCGTCCGCCTCACCGAAGCGCGCCATGTCATAGGCCGCGGCCGTCCCCTGAAGCCCGGCCCCCAACACCGCATACTTGAATCCCATGATCGTCCTCCCGGAATGGCCGCACGCCTCTCACCGCCGAGGGGCACGGCACGTTCTTTCCCGATGGTAGACCAGCCCTCGATGCGGCGCCACCTTTCGCGCCACGCAGTTCTTCCCGAGGGTGCGATTCCCAGGCGTGCGATATCGCCATGTTTTCCGCCCGCCCCCGTGGGGAGGTATCCTGAAGGGACGTGTCGACCTATCACCTCGGAGCGGAGGTCGACGACACGGGAGAACCACGATGACATTCCGCATGACGCTCTCGGTGTTGGCCTTCTGCGTGGCCAACGCCCTGCCGGCCCAGCTCACGCTGGAAACGATCCTTCTCGAGAAGGGGGGCACGGTCCGGGGAGAGGTCCTCAGCATCGGCACGGACAGGCTTGTTCTCGGGCGGAGGATCGGGCGCGGCTCCGTCAAGGAGACGATCCCCTTCTCCCGCATCGCCCCCAATTCCCTGTACGCCCTCCTGGTGAGCGCCTGGTCGCCCTTGGATCGGGTGGAGCACCGCCGCATCGCGGACATCGCGTTCGACCGGGGGCTTTTCGCCGTGGCGCGGCGCCACTACCTCGCCACGGCGGGACCGGGAGGACGTCTCGACGGCGAGGTGGAGGAAAAACTCGCCCAGTGCGTCCAGCGGGATCTCGAAAAGCTCCTTCGAGAAAGCCGGCGTGCGATGGATGCCGAGCGCTTCAACCAAGCTCGCAGTCGGGCGCTCCTCGTCCTTAGGCGATATCCCAAGGAGCCCGGAGCGAAAGCCGTTCCCGCCCTCCTCGACGAGATCACGAAGGCCTACGAGAAAGCCCGCCGCCGCGCCGCCACGGCGAGGCGGGTGAAGCGAGAGCGCGCGGCCTGGAGGCGGGGCGAAGCCCTCCTTGCCGACGTGCGCCGCTGGCTCGACAAGGCTCTGCTCGCGGAGTCGAAGGGACTCCAGGCCACGGCTCGGCCGCGGAGCGCCACCACCTACCTCAACGGCGCCATCAGGTCCCTGAGGCGCGGAGAGAAAAAGGCGATCAGCCTCCACCAGTCCTCGCGTCTTCCCAAGGAGATGAAACCGGATCTGGCGCGGCTGGAGGAGCAGATCATCGACCTCCAGGTTCGCGTGCGATTGCACCTGGCTAGTCTCTACACGGTGCGGGGTTCCTACGGGACGGCCTTGGCCTACGTCAACGGCGCCCTCGCCTACGACCCCGCCAACGAGCAGGCCCTGGCGGCGCGGGCGCGCATCGAGGAGGCCGCGGCCGTCTCGTCGGCGCGCTGGGGCGGGCGGTTTTTCCGCTGAAAGAAGAACGCAGAGATGGACCTCGCGCTATTGGCGGGGATCCATCATCCGCCGAAGCACGTTGAGGGCCATGGCGGTCCCATAGCTTTTGCCCAGCTCATGGGAATCCAGCCAGCCGCCGTCCGCTTGAGGAATGTCGAGAACGATCTTGCGCATGGCGGCTTTCCAGGCGGCCCGCTTCGCGGCCGGCCCGGATTCGATCGCCTGTGCCCACCCCTCCATGTCGAACCAAAAGAAAAAGCCTCCGTTGGCATAGCGATCCGTGTGGTCGTCGTAGTGGCGAACCGATTCCAAGGGGGCGTAGTGTTTCATCGAGCGATCGATGATGGCCGCCAACGTCTCGCCGTCCGAAGCCTTGGCGAGCATCATGGCCAATTCGCACAACGGTGACCGCCCCGCCGCTCCGTTGATGTTGGGCCCGTCACCGCGAGGTTGCCGCTGCCCGTAGGCAAAGGCGGCATTCTTCCCGCGGGTGACGGCCAGGGCCTTCGCCGCCCGCTCGAACACCTTGCGATGGACGGTCACGCCAGCGTTCTTTGCCGTGTTCAGGGCAAAGACGGCGGCCGCGGTGGCGAAGGGGTTGGCGTATTCGTGGTGGAAACTCCCGTTTTTCCCCTGACTTTTCTCGAGGAGCTTGACCAACTCGGCCATCTTCTTCTTGGCGCGGTCGGCGTACCGAGGACGCACCCGGATCAGCCGATCCAGGAAGAGAATGCGGTAGGTATGGGCCCAGATGAGTTCATCCGAGTCCTTGGGGTTCGTGTTCTTCTCGTTCGAGAGGAAGGTCAATGCCTTTTCGACGGCGGCGTCCACGGCTTTCGGGTTCCGGTCCCGCCAGTTCAACAGTGCCCGCGCCACGATGGCGGTGACCGCCACGTGAACGTTGGGCATGCTGTCCAAGCCCCCGAAGTCGTACCGGCTGTCGTCCCAGGAACCATCTTCCCTTTGCATGGAGAGCAAAATGCGAAGGCTGCTGTCGGCCAGCTGAGGGATGTCTTCCTCCGTCGCCGGCACCCGAAGGTCCCGCGCCTTTCCGACGACGGCCAAGGAGCGCTCGGGCCAGTTGCGATAGTCCTCGAAGCCGTGCATGAAAGGCCCCCAGCGGGCCAATTCGATCTCGGCCTTGGCCGCCCAGGTATCCTTCCCCTTGGCGGATTTCCTCCACGCGGCGTCCCCCTTCGCGGTGCGCCCCAGCATGTGGAGGCAAACCCCCGTGAAGTAGCGAGCTTCCGAGGTGCGTTTGCCCTCGGTGCGGAAGAGCTTCAAGGCCTCGTCGATGCGATCCTCCGCGAGGGCTTGGCGGGCCTCGGTGAGGGGGCCCTCGGCGGGCGCCTCGGGCGCCGCCTGCACCCACGCCTTGCCCTCGTTTCGGACGAAGGCTTCCATGCGACGGCGCATCCAACCCCCGTTGTAGGTATCGAGCTTGTCCAGGGCGAGCAGCGTCTCCCCCTTGGGGTCGAGAATGACGAAGCAGGGTTCCACGAGTCCCAGTCGCTTCAGTCCATAGCGCTCGCCAAGGGTCTTCGCCTGCTTCCGGGGCGCCACGGGCACTTCGGGGAAGGACCTTCGACCGAGAACGGGCGAGAGGGCCAGCCGAAGGGGCACGAAGTGGTCACGGATCCAGGAGATCATGGAGGGGTCGGAGAACATCCCCGCCATCATGTACCAGTAGAGTTCCTGTTTGCGATCCATGGAGGTGCGCCAGGTCGCGGGCACGAACCAAAAGACGGGCTTGCCCGTCTCTTTGGCCTCCTTCAGAGCCTCCTCGAAGTCCCCTCGCCAGGGGATCTCGTGACCGCACCGAAAGCTCTGCGCCGTCCTTGGGGGCGGCCCCTGCCCCAGCAGCGGCCCGACAACGAGAACAAACACCAGAACGCGCGCGAAGACGTAACGACCCATGGGCATCTCCTTGATCCGCCCAGTATACGCCCCCCGCGCCCAGAGGATTCACTCCGTGTCTCGTCTCAGAGCGCAGAGCCGGCTTCGCCCATGGCGAGAGCGGCGCCCCACTCACCGGAATTGACTTCCGCCAGAGGCGTCCATGCCAAGCGACCAGATCGGGCGAGAGGGCGTCCCCAGGCGAGGCGCAGCCCCGCCCTCGAAGTTGACCGTGGTGAAACGACGGGTGAGGTCCATCGTGAAGGGCGCTCTCCATGAAATAGATTCGCCTAAAGGGTTTGGCGATCAGCGGCGACGCGAAGCGCCGCCCATCTGCATGCCGTTGTTCGCCGCTTAGGACCGATCCTGCAACGTCGCATTGGCGAGTCAAGATTTCTCGATGCTCGAAGTCTCCTCGGGCTTCCATCCGAAGGAGGAGACGCCGCGTATGTCAGCCGCCCTCGAAGGTTGCCCGACATGGTTCCAGACCGCCATCACGATGACAGGCCGAGACTCGACCGCACCTGATTGATCAGCTCGGGCCCGGGGCTCACGAAAGGATCGGCACCATAGAATGTCCAGTGTCGACTCAGTTTGTCGATGGAGGCTATCCGCTCACGGAGCGCGGCGACGCTAACTGCACCTTCCAGGTCTCGTGGGTCGAGCCTATCACGATCCTTGGCCCGCGCGATTCGCTTGTGGCATCTACAATCCAGCGACGGGTTCACGACGCCACACAACCGATCCAAGTTGCCGCGCACCGCCTGACGGGCTCGGCTCGCGCGCTTGCGGAACGCAGCGGGGGAGAGGTTCAGGACATCTGCAGCCACAGGTCCCGGAACTCCAAGGATATCAGCCAGCACGTAGGCAATGCGCTGATCATCGTCCAGACATAGGAGCATGGCCCGTCCACAGCCTAGCTTGACCTGCTGAAGAAGCTCAGCATTCTCGATTCTCTCCACAGCAGTGTCGTCTCTCGCCAGTGCGAGATCCGCTTCGAAATCGGCAACCGTGATCGGTGGCTGTGCGCGGCGCCTGCGCTGGGCGAGCACAACCCGGGTCGCTATCGTCCAAGCCCAGGTCGAGAATGCGCTCTCGCCGCGAAAGCTGCTCAGATGGGTAACGATGCGCAACAACGCTTCCTGCGTGGCGTCCTCGGCATCGTAGTGGTTTGCCATCATACGCAGGGCCAGATTGTACAATGGCCTCTGGAGCTTGCGAATCAAGCTATCAAGGGCAACGTGATCGCCGGACGTTGCCCTCTTCACGATCTCAGCGCTAATGTTGAGGTTCAAGCTCATGGCGGCCACCTAGGTCCGGCGACAGATCTTGGCGATGGAGTCCTCGATCAAGCCCGCAGCGACGACGGCAAAGGCTGCTCTCGCCGAGTTCACTGAACCTTCTCGTCACTACGGAGGCGGAGCACCTCGTCGCCAGCGGACCAAGCGAAGCGACCTTGGAATGTTGGGGGGCTGGCCATCATGGCCATGAAAGCTGGCGCTGACGGTAGGCGCTCAAAGGCGGCCGTGCCCGCCACGGCTGCCCTTTGGCTCTCCCACACCATGATGTCCACGAAGTCCCCCCTCGACACCAGCGAATGCTGGGTCGTCGAAGTGATCAGGCCCGGTAGCTGCCTAGCTTCGCTAGCTACCTGGGACTTGATAGCGGCAAACTCAGCCAGTCTCTCCGGACGAATGGTGAAGGCAATGATCTCTACGCAATGGGTCATCTCGCTCTCCTTGTTTGAGGTTCGCAGAGTTAGTGTCCCCATCGTCCCTCGCTGTGACCGAGAAATGTGATTCTTGATGTAGATAGTCTCTTGCGACGGCTGGAGGCAGCGTCGCTTCGCCGTCTGCTGCATCGGCTTGTTATGCCGGATCGCCTTTCCCGGTTTCCTTTGGTTGACTCTCACCGCAGCATCCTTGGCTCGTTGAGAATATGCCCAAGAACCCTGTTCTTCCCGCCAAACGTTCGAGATAGTAATTCGGATCCTCAAGAAACACGCTCACACAATGCGGACATCTGCAAAACGAAACACTTTTCCCCAAATGCTCAATCTCTACGGTGTGCTCTACGGACTTCTCCGCTAGACAGCTGGGGCAGACCACAAGGCTGCATGTTTCCTTGAGCGCGGCGACAGGATCCTCATCGAAGAGAGAAGCACACCCTTCGCAACAGAACAGGTACTCCTTGCCCCTGTATTCTCGTCTGGAAGCCCTAACCTTGGCGATCCCTAGCCTTATCAGCGAGCAGCCGCATGTGGGACAGATCGCAGTGTTCACGGCGCTGTTGATCATTGGAATAACCTCTTCTTGCTCGCTCAGGTCGAGCGACTTCGTTGGGTGGGGGCCCGAATCTCCGTGCCCTGACACCGGGGGCTCCCTATCGGCAGAAATAGTCTTCGGCGGACCTGTGTAGGACCGCCACACTGGAGTAACCCGCTTGGTAGGACTCATTCCGCATCACCGTCAGGGGCATCAAAGTCCAAGCTCCATTTCATCTTACTCGCTCCCTTCGGCCGCGGCTTTTCCTGGTTAGGCCGCGGGGAGTGGCCGTGTATCTCCGGTAGGGGCGGGAGCGCGTCGATGGGGCTCGGGACGCCGAGGGCTCCCCTGTTGAGGACGTGGGTATAGATCATCGTCGTCCGGACGTCCTTGTGCCCGAGGAGCTCCTGGTCCGTGCGAAGGTCGTGGCCGGGCACTGAATCGAGAGCCCTGACCCGCAGGCGGAGGGGCTCGAGAAGAGTCTTCGGGCGCGTGGAGCCATCTCGGCAGACGAAACCTGCATGCGGCGTCGGAAGGCGGGCGGGGAGATCGGTGAGAGCGATGGACATTTGATTCCTGAGTGGGGTCTCCCTCGGGGGCCGAGGCCTGGATTCTCGGGGACGACGGGGGGGATCGTCAAGAAGAAACACGAGGGATGGCAAAGATCGGGTCCGGTGGAAGACTTCTTGGCGAAGGGAAGCGGTCCGTGGCGGAGGTGCCGACTGGTGGCGCGGCCGCGCCACGGGAGGAGGGAGAAAGGCCCGGGGAGATGGCGCGCCCCGCTTCTCCCGCCCTCCGCCGGAGAATCCTCGCACGGGACGGGCACAGTTGCCGCGACTGCTCGACGATGCGGACGGGCCTTCGGGTCCAGCCTATCGGCTGGCGGTCGAAGGACGGCCCCACCACACCGAAAGACCTGACCGTCTTGTGCGGGCGGTGTCACGCCCTGGTTCGCGAGGGACTTCTCACCGTCGAGGGCGAGGCTCCCCCTGCCCTCACGTTCCAACGTCAAGATGGCAAGGAGGATGCCAGCGGAGACGGCACGGTGACGCTCGTGGTGGACCCGCCCCGCCGTGGCGCGGCCGCGCCACGAAAGTCCGCGGTGGCCATGACATTCGAGGCGCTGCCCCAAGAGGTGGACGCCGCTTGGTGGCGCCGCCATCAACGGCTCCTGAATTGGAACGTACGCCGGGGGGTGTTCCTGCTTGAGGAGGGCGTGGCGGACGACGAAGCCGTGGCGCGGCCGCGCCACGAGGCGCCCGCATCGAAGGGCGGCGTCCCGACCCCATCCTTCTGACCGGGCCGGCGGGAGGGGGGTCACGTTTCGTGACCGGTAACAGCTTCGCCCAGGACGTGGCGGTGGCGGGGTTGGCCGACCGGGTCGCCGAGGGCGGGGCGCGGATCTCTCGGGGCTTTCAAACCCGAGCGCCAACATGTTCGTCGCTCCCCTCAAGGGCGAATTCCGGTATGTCGGCGTACGTAGACATTGTGTGCTTGTCAGCGTTCGCTGACATTTGTAGGATGTCAACGAACGCTGACAGGAGATGAAGCGTGCGTCTGCGCAATGAACAGGATCTGGGGTTCGTCATTCGGGACCGACGGAAGCAACTGGGGATGGACCAAGCGTCGCTGGCTGCCCGCGCTGGAGTCAGTCGCCAGTGGATCATCGAGGTCGAGCGGGGCAAGCCCCGGGCCGAGGTCGGCCTCATCCTGCGCATCCTCAGGGTCCTCGACATCACACTCCTCGCCGAGGAGGAGCCGGTCGGCCCTTCGGGCCCCGAGGACCCGACCGAGTGGATCAACATCGACATCGTCGTCGATGAATGTCGCAAGCCCCAAGAGGAAGATTGAAGTGGATCACTTGGAAGTCGTCCTCAATGGCCGGCTCATGGGTCGCGTCGAACACTCGAGCGGGGGACGGTTGCGGTTCGTCTACGACGACCTCTGGCGCCGCGACCCTCGATCCGTGCCGCTCTCGCTCTCCATGCCCTTGACGACCGCGCGCCACGAGCATGACAGGATCACTCCCTTTCTACGGGGGCTCCTCCCCGACAACGAAGAGGTCCTCCGAAGCTGGGGACGTCGCTACCATGCCTCGCCGCGCAACGCCTTCGCCCTACTCGCCCACGTCGGAGAGGACTGCGCCGGGGCCGTCCAACTCGTGCGACCCGAACGCCTCGAACAGGTTCTCTCTTCCGACTCCTGGGACGTTGAGTGGGTGGATGAAGACGAGATCGAGCGCCGACTTGCTCGACTCAGTCGTGACATCTCCGCCTGGCAGGCGAGGAGTGAATTCGGACAGTTCAGTCTCGCCGGCACTCAACCGAAGATCGCACTTCTATGGGAAAACGATCGCTGGGGTGTCCCCTCCGGACGCGCACCGACGACCCACATCCTCAAACCGCCCCTCTCCGGGTTCGACGGCCACGTCGAAAACGAGTTCTTTTGTCTTGAACTTGCTCGGGAACTCGGCCTGCCGGCCGCCCGATCCCACGTTCAGCGGTTCGGTTCTCGCGTCGCAATCATCGTGGAGCGGTTCGACCGCGTGCGCCCCGCCAAGCTCGCCGCCGCGGCCAGAGCCAAGGCCGCCACGGCCCCGTCCTCAGACGAAGCGCGCGACGCCGTCAAGCGCGCTCGCGCCCTGTCGGCTCTCGCGCAAGAGACGCCGATCCTGCGCCTGCACCAGGAGGACATGTGTCAAGCCCTGGGAGTCGACCCGAACTCGAAATACCAGAATGAAGGCGGACCCGGCGCCCGGGATCTCGCGGAACTTCTGCGCCGCCATTCCTCTCAGCCAGCCCAAGACGTGTGGACATTCATCGAATCCCTGATCTTCAACTGGCTGATCGGCGGCACCGATGGCCACGCCAAGAACTATTCCATCCTCCACGGCAACCGGGGGCGCGTGCGGCTGGCACCTCTCTACGACCTCGCCAGCGCCCTGGCGTACGACGACATGAATCCCCAGCGCCTCAGACTCGCGATGAAAGTGGGATCGAAATACCGGCTCCGCGACATCAGCGCTAGGCAGTGGGCGAAGCTCGGCCATGAGTTGCGGCTGAACGCCGACGAGCTGCAGTCTCGATTGGAGGGGGCCGCCGCCCGGCTCCCCGAGGTCATGGACACCGTTCGGGAACGGATGCGGGCCGCGGGCCTGGATCATCCCATCATCGAACGGCTCGCAATGCGGCTGGTGGATCGCGCTCGAGCGTGCCGACGGTCCCTTTGCGCTTGGCCGTCCCGCCTGGAGCGATGAAAGGCGGCCGCTTTCGGGGGCCGTGGGACGAAGGAGGGGCTGGCGCCCCCGGTCGAGATAGGATGGAGGCATGTCGATCACGTGGTGGATCGCTCCCGGGGAAGAGGAGCGCGTCGAGGCGGAGGGGTTGCGGGACTTCGAGGCGGTGTTCCGCCGTGACGACCTCGATCCTGTGAAGGCGGTGCTGCCGGAGCGCCAGGTCCACCGGTGGCCGCTCGCCGAGGGGGAAGCGCTATTCCTGAAGAGGCAGTTCCGCTGTCCGGGCTCGGAGGGGGCGGTCTCCCGAGCGAGGAGGGAGAAAGACGCCCTCCTTCGTCTGCACGACCTGGGCATTCCCGCGCCGCGTCCCCTCGTCATGGCGGAGGAACGGCGGCTCGGGAGGGTGAGGCGGGCGTTCCTCGCGACGGAGGCTCTTCCCCTGGCATCGAATCTGGAACAGGAACTGGCGAGCGGGCTCGAAGGACCCCGGCGCGCGACGCTGTTGCGCGAGGTGGCGGGCATCTTGAAGACCATGCACGGGGCGGGGCTCAATCACCGGGATTTCTATCTCGGCCACCTTTTCCTCATGAAGACGGACGACGAGCGGGGGGAGGCCGTCGCCGTGTTGGATCTCGACCGGGCCCAGATCCGAAAGCAGGTGCCCCTGCGCTGGCGCATCAAAGACTTGGCGGCGCTCCTCGTCTCGGCGCCGGAAGGCGCCCTCTCGGCACGCGAACGTCTCCGATTCTTCCGCGCCTACCTGGACGGCCCCCTCCGCGACCACCGCCGCTGGATCCAAC
>DRQF01000103.1 GCA_011369445.1 Planctomycetota bacterium
GAAAGAGTGCTGCCGTTCACCTTCGTGTTGTTGCCGGCAAGGTCGCTCACCGAGACGATCAGGCTGATGCTGCCGTCGGCCAACGCGGTCAGGTCCGGTCCCGCGACGGTGAGGGTGCCGCCTCCGGCCGGTGGGGAAGCGGGCGCGGAGAGAAGGATCGGGCCGACCCCATCGGTGAGAATGAGGGTCACTGTTTCCGATCCCAGGTAGGAGGCGGGCAGCGACACCTGGAATACGGGGCTGTTGACGTTGGCAAGGTTGACGACGTTGAGAGGGTTGGTCCCGGAATTCGGTAGCAAGGCCGCCGTGGGCAGAGCCGGGGGCACCGTGTCCTTCGTGACCGGTTGACCGGGCGCCGTCGTCACGTTGAGGCTGGCATCGATGAGATCGATGGACAACGTGAGGCTCCCGTCTTGAAGCGATGTGGCGTCGAGACCGCTGAAGGTCAAAAGACCGCCTCCTGCCGGCGCGGGGAGAGGAGCGCTTTGGATCGCATTCGCCCCGTCGTCGAGTTGGATCTGAACGAGGTCGCCCGTCGCAGCGGCATTCGGAAGAAGGACCGCAATCGAGACGTTGCTCTGATTGGCGGCGTTGATGACATCGGCCGGGTTGCCGAGCCCCGCATTCACGAAGGCCGTGGAGGCCGCCGCGGGCGGAACAGTATCCTTGATGGCCGGCGTGCCCGTCGTTGTGGTGCTATTCCCCAGTGCGTCCGTGATGAGGACCTGGAGGGTGAGGGAGCCGTCCATGAGGGTGGAGAGATCGACAGGGCCCAGACGGAGTGTGCCGCCTCCGGGAATGCCCGCCCCGGTCGGTGCGGTGACTTGGAGCGTGCCGTCGGACAGCGTGCAGCTGACGGTGTCCGTGGCGACACTGGTCGCATCGAGGAGGACGTCGACGAAGGTGGTCGTCTCGTTGCTGGTGTTTACGACGTTGGCAGGGTTTTGCGTCCCGGCGGCCACCGTGGCTCCCACGGCGGAGCTGGGTGCCAGGGTGTCCTTGACGGCCGGCGCGCCTGCGAAGACCGACGAATTGCCGGCGGGGTCCGTGACCGTCACCTGCACGGAAACGACGCCGTCCAAAAGAGCGGACGCGTCGATGGGGCCTACGGTCTGGGCTCCCGCCGCGGCGGCCTGGAAGGGAGTGCCGACAGCGCTCGAGCCTGCGGCCGTGAGTTCCACGGTGGCTTGAGCCGTCGTATCCGAGCCGGCGGGCCATACGACGTCGAGAAGAACCGCCGATGCCGTCGCCGCATTGATGCCGTGGGCCGGATTGGACGGCCCGGCCGCGACTTGCAGCGAGGTGGGCGCGAGTGGGGCCAGCGTGTCTTTGGTCGGAGGCGTCCCCAGATACGACGCGGGGTTGCCGCTAAGGGGCGTGATCGTCGCCGTGAGACTGAGGACCCCCTCCGCGAGGAGGGAGGCGTTCAAGCCGGAGAAGGTCACCAGACCACCGCCCGCGGGCGCCGGGAGTGGCGGCGAGGTGACGGAATTCGTGCCATCGCTGAGGGTGACGGTGACCATTTCGGTCCCCGTGTAGACCGACGGAAAGAGGACCTCCACGCTGACGGAGGCCGCCGTCGCCCCATTCACGGTGTCTGCCGGATTGTTGGCGCCGGCGGGGACGTGCAGGGCCGTGGGCGCGCCCAACGAGCTCGTGATCTTGACCGCGGGGGTTCCCGAGAAGGTGGACGTGTTTCCAGCAAGGTCCTGGACGGTGGCCTGCAGAAGCAGAGTCCCATCGGCCAGAGCGCTGAGATCAAAGGGGCCGACGGCGGCCATTCCCCCGCCGGTTGGGGGTGAGAAGGGCCCGAACGTCAAGCTTCCTCCGGTCAGGTCGCTGATGGTGAGGCTCGCCGTTTCGGTGCCATCGACGGCGGGACTCCACTGGATGTCGAGGATCGTCTGGCTGACGTTGGATGCGTTGACTTCGTTGGGGGGATTGAGCGCACCGGGAGCGACGTTTGCGGCCGACAGTGGGGACGGTGGCACGGTGTCCTTTATGAACGCGACCGGACCGAAGGTTCCGACGTTACCCGCCGGGTCGGTCACCGTCCCTGCGATTTGGATCGAGCCGTCCGGGATGCTGGAGAGGTCGACGTTGTTCAGGGCGACCTGTCCACCCCCCTGGGGGAGCCCGATGGGAGGGAGAGCGACAAGGATGCCACCACCTGTGACCGTGGCTGACATGATGTCGGAGGAACCGGTCGAAGGGGGGAACAGAAAGTCGATCGTTGCGGACGACACGGAGGCCTGGCTGACATAGCCGGCATTCTGTGCGGGTCCCGCCGGGAGCATGACCATGGGAACCCCGATGCTGCGGTCGAGCAACGCGGAGCCGGTGGTGGGAGCGGACAGGTTGCCTGCGGGGTCGATCAGCCGGGCCTGCAGTGTCAAAGTCCCCTCGGCGAATCCGGTCAGGTTGAGATTCGGAAAGGATGCTGCGCCGCCACCGGCTGGGGCGGACTCCGTGATGGACAGGACTGACGTGCCGTCCGAGATCGACACCTCGAGTTGCAACCCGGCCTCGAGCCCCGCTGGTAGGTTGACCGAGAGGGTGGCCGAGGAAGTGGTGCTCTGATTGACATAGCCGGCTGGATTGAGCCCGGAGGAGGGAACGAAGACGGAAAGCGGCGCTGCCGGCGCGGTGGTGTCCTTGGTCACGGGCAAGACCACGTCCGGCGAGACGTTCCCCGCTGTGTCGCGGGCGCGCGCCGTGGCGGTGAGGGCGCCGTCAGGGAGGAGTGAGGCGTCGAGAGGAGGAAGGCTCAGCGCCCCGGGACCCACGGCCGTGGCCGTCAGGGCCGAGGAGGCCGTCCCGTCGCTCAGCGTGAGGTCGACGAGGTCGCCGGCGGAGACGTCGCCCGACAGGTCGGCTTCGAACAAAGCGCCCTGGACCGTCGCGGCGTTGATGATGCCCGCCCCGTTGGCGGGACCGGCCGGGAGTGCGAGGGCGGCGAGCCCCGGGGCGAGAGTGTCTTTCTGCAAGATGTGGGAAAAGGCCGGGGACACGTTCCCGTGGTCGTCTTCGACCCGCGCCGTCACCGTCAGCGATCCGTCCGAGAGAGCGGAGAGGTCGACCGCGGCCAGGGTCCCCGACCCGCCCGAGGGCACGGGCACGGGGGTGGCGGTCACCGACTGAGTGCCGTCGCTGATGGAGACGAAGAGAGTCTCTTCGGGCCCTGCTTCCGCAGAGAGCGTGTAGGTGAGGGACGCTCCTTGGACGTTCATGAGGTTGACGGTATCGACCGGCCTCGAGCCGGACCCGGGGAGCGATAGGGCCACGACGGAGGAGACGGTGGTGTCGACCAGAAATGTCGTGACGGTTTCGGTGGTGTTGCCTGCCGAGTCCATGATGACGACCGTGACGTCCAAGGGGCCGTCTGGAAGCCCGGAGAGGTCGACTGCGGGCAGAGTGATCGACGTCTGACCACCGCTCGGGGAACTACTCGCGCTCGGTGATTCGTTGGGGTCCGCGCCGAAGATCGCGGTGACCGTTTCGTCCCCCACAAAAGTCCCTCCGGCGTCGACCTGAACAACGACTCCCCCGGAATTGTTGCTGTTGACGAGCGTGGGGAATCCGGACGGAGATCCCATGACCACCGGTGGTGCGGGTGTGAGGGGTGGCAGCGTGTCTTTCTGAACAAATGTCTGAAGCGCGTTGCTCGTTCCGCCGGTCGCATCGGAAAGAACGATCTCCAAGGTGATCTCGCCGTCGGCGAGAGGTGAAGCATCGACCGGACCGACGACCACGGTGGTCGTCGAGATGGCGGTGGCCACGCCCTCGACTTCGAGGCCGGTCTCGTCCCGGAGGGTCATGTCGACCTGGATGGGGGGCAGGCCCCCCGTGATCTCCACTTGGACGAGAAGTTGGTCGGAGGTGGCCATGTTGATGAACGTGGTGGAGTTTCCGCTCGGATCGAGAGGGGCGGCGGCCACGACGGAAAGGGATTGGGTCGTCCCGGCGCCCCCACCGCCACATGAGGGGGCGAGAAGCCAAGTCACGAGGAGGCCGAGCACCCAAAGGTGCTGGATGACTGCGGAGCGAGATCGCATGGGTTCAGTGTTTTCCTTCGTTTCACCGGCCTGGAGAAAGGCCCATCTTCTCTCCCTTCCTTCGACCACCGTGGCTTCCGAGGTCGATCAAGGTTTCGTTCGTGTTGAGGGCGTCCGCCGCGAGATTTCGCCATGATGTGTTGTAAGTCTAGGTGGTACAGAGGTTTGTGGGAATCTCTCCCGCGATTCCTTCGCCTCATCGAGAGCAAAAAACCTCGGGAAACTACGTAGTCGGCGGCGGTGGGACGTCTGGACGGGGAGACACCTTGCGGAGAGACTGGGGCGACCCGGAAACATCGGAGACCAAAATGAGTGGAAACGACACGACCTCCCGTTCTCGAAGAGCCTTTCTGAAGACGAGTGGCGCTCTCGCCGTGGGGGCCGCCGTGGCTCCCTGGGCATCCCGCATGCACGTCGGGGGGTCGGGAGAGATCAAGGTCGGGCTCATTGGTTGCGGCGGCCGCGGCACGGGGGCGGCAAGGAATTGCGTGGCGTCGTCCGAGGGCGTTCGCATCGTGGCGATGGGCGATCTCTTCGCGGACCGCCTGGCGAGTTCGAAGCGGAACTTGTCTTCCCTTGGCGAGGCTTTCGACGTGACGCCGGACCGAGAATTCGTCGGCTTCGACGCGTACGAGAAAGTCATGGCGACCGACGTCGACGTCGTCATCTTGGCCACGCCGCCCGGCTTCCGTCCGCTCATGGTGGAGGCAGCGGTCGCCCACGGAAAGAACGTCTTCATGGAAAAGCCGGTCGCGGTGGATCCGGTGGGCATCCGGCGCGTCCTCGCGGCGTCGGAGGTCGCTGCCAAGAAGGGGTTGGCCATCGTGGCCGGCACTCAGCGTCGCCATGAGCTGAACTATCTGGAAGTCATGAGACGGATTCACGACGGAGCCATTGGCGAGGTGGTCGCAGGCCAATGCTACTGGAATCAGGGATTCCTCTGGGTTCACTCGCGCAAGCCCGAGTACTCCGACATGGAGTGGCAGATCCGCAACTGGTTGTACTTCACGTGGGCTTCGGGAGATCACATCTGCGAGCAGCACATCCACAATATCGACGTCATGAATTGGGCCCTCGGCGGACCGCCGGTTCGTGCGATGGGAATGGGCGGGCGCCAAGTGCGCACGGCTCCCGTGTGTGGTCACATTTTCGACCACTTTGCCGTCGAGTTCGAGTATCCGAATGGAGCGATCGTTCAGAGCATGTGTCGGCAGATCGACGGCACGAAGGGGCGAGTCGGGGAACACCTCGTGGGAACGAAAGGGCAAGCCAATCCGGGACGTTGGATCAAGGGAGCGAAGGATTTTCGATTCCGGGGCAAGCGGCGAGACCCCTACGTCCAAGAACACGCGGATCTGATCGCCAGCATCCGATCCGGCAATCCCTTGAACGAGGGGCGGCGCGTGGCCGAAAGTACGCTGACGGCGATCATGGGCCGTATGAGTGCCTACACGGGAAAAGAGATCACCTGGGACTTTGCTCTCAACGAGTCGAAGTTGGACCTGAGTCCTTCGCGGCACGAATTCGGGCCTCTGCCCACGCCCAAGGTGGCCATGCCGGGGAAGACCCCCCTCGTCTGATCCGAGAGGCCGGATGGCATCCTGCCGACCGCGTCAGCGCGAAAGGGCGCGGGACTCTGCCTCGAGGAGTTCCGTCGCGGCGAGGGCATCTTCCAGGGTGACGGGCGGTGACGTCCCGTCGCTGACGGCCGTCACGAAGGCGGCCACTTCCGCTTCGTATCCCGATCGCGGGGAGAGGGTGATCTCTTCCACCGCGGAGGATCCCTTCCGGCGCAACACGAGCGGAACTTCTCGATCGGAGCGGTATTCCGCGACGGCATTCTCCATGACCACGGTGTATTCCATACGGAAGGGGAATCCCTCCGGCATGTCCCAGGCCCCCTCGGCGGTGACGTGCGAAGGACCGTCCTCGTACTCGTAGCAACCGGTGACATGCAAGAGATGTCCGGTGGCACGCACGGCGCTGGGGATTCCAAAGGCGGCAGTGATGAAGTCGACGTCGTGGATGTGCAGATCGAAGAGCGCGCCTCCCGACTTCGTGAGGTTGCCGTAGAACTCGGTCGACCATGTCGGAGAAGCGGAGAGGCGGCGGAACGTTCCGGAGAGGGGGGCTCCCCAGCGCCCATCCCTTATCTGCTCGATGAGCCACTCCCAGCCCGGCCAAAAGCGCATGCACATGGCGGGCATCACAAGGGAGAGGCTCCCGTCCCGGGCGGTGATCAAAGAGCGGATGGCTTCGGAATCGAGAGCCACGGGCTTTTCGACGAGAACATGAACGCCCGCGCCCAGAGCCGCCATCGTCATGGCGACGTGGGTGTCCGTGCGGGTGCAGATGCTGATCAGATCCACTTCGCCCGACCTGATGAGGTCCTCGCCGGCTTCGAAGGTCTTGACGGTGCGGGGATCGAAGAGATTCGCCTCGTCGGCGGAACTCTCGAGGTTGCCGGACGCCGTGGGTCGTCCGGTCCGTCGGTTCGCATCGGGATCGGCGACCGCCGCGAGGACGCAGGGCAGCCCCTGGGCGGCAGCCGCCTGGACTGCTCGGACGTGGATCTGCCCCATGAATCCGAGCCCGATGACGCCATAGCGCAGAAGAGGCTTGGTCATGAGGCTCCCGTCCCTATCGGAAAACCTTTCGTCCGGACGAAGTCTCGCGCACGGATGATGTCCCGAATTCGCTCCCCGCCGGCCTCACGCTCGATGAGAAGGTCGAAGCAACGGGGGAGTCGGCGAAGAAGTTCAAGAATCTCGTCCCAGTCGACGGCGCCTTCGCCGACGGGGACTTCCTCGCCCCACGCGCCGGGTTGCCGGGAGGGGAGGGCATCCTTGATGTGCATCTGGAGCGTCCTCGCCAGGAGAATCCGCAGGGCTGGGCCGGGTTTTCCCATGCCGTAGAGGATCATGTTGGCGGGGTCGAAATTGATGCCGAGGTTTGGAGCATCGAGGTGACTGAGGAATTCGAGGAGGTGCGCGGCCTCCTCCTGCCCAGTTTCCAGCCCCACGCGGAGGCCGCGGACTTGGGCGTCTTCCGCAAAGGTGGCGATGCGCTCACCCAGTGTGCGATAGGAGGCATCCGCCGGGTCGGACGGGAGGAATCCCGCGTGAAACGTGATGAGGGAGGCCCCCGAGGCTTGAGTGAAGTCGAGGGCCTGAAGCCATCTCGAGTGGTTCTCGTTCCAGTGATCGTCGGGCACGAGTCCGCCGGTTCGCCGGATACTCTCGAGAGAGGAGTAATCCTCGCCGAGGGTGGTCATCATGGTGGAGACGATCGCTATGCCTGCTCCGTCCAAGGCTGCGAGTGTCGCGGGAGGATCGAAGACGCCGTCGACGAGAGGGGTCAGGTCCAGCTGGATGGCTGTCAGCCCGGTGGCCCGGACCTTGTCCACCAAGTCTTCGGGGGACGTGGGCTGAAGGGACCAGGAACAAACACCCAAACGCGCCATGACTTCGCCGCGCGAGCTCCTCTCGAGGAACGAAGGTACGCCCACCAGGACTCGAACCTGGGACCTACGGATTAGAAATCCGTTGCTCTATCCGGCTGAGCTATGGGCGCGGGAAGGAGTGCCCCCGTCGCGATTCGAACGCGAAATACCGGCTTCGGAGGCCGGTGGTTTATCCGGTTAGCCTACGGGGGCGAAGTGCCGGGCCGACCCGGCAAGGGATTCTGACAGGGGCAGGCGACGTCGCCAAGACGACGCCGCCCCTTCGAATGTCAAAATCAGAGATCGTGGGCGCGAACCGTGGAGCGCTTGTTGCTCTGCGCGCGGTTGCAGGCGTCGGCGATGAGGGCGTGAACGGCGTCGTTGAGAGCTTCCAGCAGTTCGCCGGAAGTCATGCAGCCGTTGGCCTTGATCGTCGCCTTCACTTTGCTGCCGACGATCAGGGTCTCGCCGCCCTTCTTCTTCGAAGCCTTCTTCTTGGTGGTCTTCTTGGCCATGAGAGCTTTTCCTTCGAAAGTGCCAATTCCCGGAAAGGAACCCCTTTCCCTCCCAGTTGGCCGGATCCTACGCTGGAACGGAGACAAGGCAAGCCTGGAAACCCCGATTCGACCGCACAGAGGGCCTCTGTCGAGGGAATCTCCGGGCCGAGTGGACCCTCGAAGTCGCTCAAGAGACCCGAGGGATCGCCTTGATGGAGGCCAGGGCGCGGAGTATCCTCTGCGCGCTCGGGACCGAGAATTCCTCGGGGAACGAGACTCCTTCGGGAGCCCGATGGAGGATGTAGCTCAGTTGGTTAGAGCGCCAGGTTGTGGCCCTGGAGGTCGTGGGTTCGATTCCCATCATCCTCCCCTCACTCGTCTTGGGAGCATTCGGACGAGTCGGCTTTCCGCGGCGAAGCGGTTGAGCCCAAGCGAGGGCGTGATAAAGTTCGCGCCGACTTTGCTCGTGTAGCTCAGTTGGCAGAGCAGGTGATTCTTAATCACCGGGTCCAAGGTTCGAATCCTTGCACGAGCACTGAATGGGGGCGCTCGGACGTCAGTCCTGGGCGCCCCATTCTTTTTCTTCTTCCGCGGCCCCCGCGTCGCCGTTTTCTGGCCATCCCCACCAAATCGCAGCCAAAAGAGCGGCCGGGTAGACCTGGAGGAGAAGGCGGTGCAGGGACGTGGGAATGTGCCAATCCAGATCCGCGTAGGACAGCAGATAGACTCCGAACCAAGCGGCCAGGGCGAGGAGAACGAACGCGGCCGCCATGAGGGTGCCCGACCGTTTCAAGCGCTCTCGCCGGGTTCCGAGGAGCGCCATGGGGAGGATGAGCCACGCGGCGCCCCAGCGTTTGAATCCACGAAGGGGATTCCACTCCTCCCCAAAGCCCCGGGCGACCCGCCGCCACCGAGAGGCGTCCGTGAGCTGCGACCACGTGGAATGGAGATTCCGAAGCATGTCGTTGGGGGGCGCCCAGAGGGTCTTGAACAGGAGGTGGACGGCCAAGGGCAGGAACGCTCCCGCCGCCATGGGTCTCAGCCTTCGAAGAATCTCACTGCGACGTCGCATGGCGACGCCCCCCAGAAACACGAGGAGCAAGAGCACAGCCAGCGCCACGCCTTCGTTCTTCGCCCACGGCATGAGACCGAAGGCGAACCCGGTGAGCAGGGGGGACGTCATCGGTCGCTCCTCCAATTCTTGAGCGAATCCGTCCAAAGCGAGAAGCAGCAGATAGGCCACGATCGGGTCCACGTACTGAAGGTGGAGATAAATCAGAAGTTCGGGCGTCGAGGCCAGGACGATCACTGCGCAGCACGCCGCCGTCGGGCCGGACACCCGGTCCACGGCTCGCCACAGGGCCGCCAGGAGGCCGAGTCCGAACAGAGCGAGGACAAAGGTCTGAGCCGAGGGCGAATCCGCCCCTTCGACGTGCCACGTGGCTGCAAATGCCCCAGGAAGGAGCCCCGGATAGTCTCCGTGGTGGGACGGAGGAATCGCTCGAAGGATCGTCCCGGCTCGGGTCGGAGCTCCCTCGAGGATGCGGGCGGAGACCTGCCAGATCGCGATGGCGTCGTATCCGCCTCGTGGATTCCTCGCGTCCGCCCGACCGACCATCCACGCCGAGGCGCCGACCAGAAGGATGAGGGCGGCGACGAGCCAGCGGGGCGGTGAGGAGAACGGTTTCTCCAAGGCGGAGCCTGCGGCGGGGCGGCTCAAAAGTAGCAACCCGGCGCCCGGCAGGGCGGAGAAAGCGACGAGATGCCACCCCGAAGGGGGAGTGATCCCCGCAAGCCCGGCGGCGACGAAGACGAGCGATGCCCCACCCAGCCCGATGGCAGGGGCGAAGGCCAAAGCGTCGAGAATGGCGCGGAGGCCTCGGCGGCCCTGGCCATGCCTGTGACCGATGAGATAGGAGAGAATCCAGCCCTGGGCGAACAGGAACAGGGCCGCCGTCATCGTCGTCCCCCGGGTTCGGTCACGAGGATCGCCATCGTCGGCGCGACGCGCATCACACGGTGGGGCAGGTTCTGGGCATCGCACCAGGCTTCGAAAAGGGCGATGCGAGCGTCCAGTTTCTCGGCCTCGACGTAGTCGCAAACAATGGCAAACCCCGCGAGAAGACGGCGAAGGATGGAAGGTTGATCGAAGTCATGGACCAGCACGCCGGGCGCCACGGCCCACTGGGTCGTGGCGATGCGGTGACCGAGGGTTCTGGTCGGCGGGAGATCCGTGTCGTAGCCGAACTCGGGAATCCCGTGCGCTGCGGCCCTCAGTAGGAGAAAACGCTCCGTCCCCCAGAGTTCCTTCGGTCCCCGCTCGAGCTCATGGAAGGCTTTCCAGGACTGTAGGAGCCCCACGACCGCAACCAGAAGGACCGCGGTGGGCAGAAGACTCCGTGAGATGAGGCGTGCCTGGAGCATGGCGCTTGATACCATGAAGGGCCCAAAACCGGAAACGACGGGGTCCCGAGGCCCCGGGGAGCAGCCTCCACACCCCATGAAGACCTTCCCGCGACTTGCCAACGGCTGGAACCCGACTCTCGGGTGCCATGACTTTCTCCCGATGACTCCGGAGGCGTCCTTGGAACGATTCGGCGGTCCGCCGGACATTCTTTTCGTCACCGGAGACGCCTACATCGACCACCCCTCATTCGCGATGGCGATTCTTGGAAGGGTTCTCGAGGCGGCGGGCTTCAAGGTGGCGCTGCTCCCCCAGCCCGACTGGCGCAGCGCCGACGCGTTTCGCGCGTACGGCCGACCGCGACTGATGTTCGCCGTCTCAGCGGGCAACATGGACTCCATGATCAACCACTACACGGCCAATCGTCTCCCTCGTTCCGACGATGCCTATTCCCCGGGCGGCGTGGCGGGTGCCCGACCGGATCGCGCCACCGCCGTGTATTCCCAGCGGTGTCGGGAGGCCTATCCCGGCGTTCCGGTGGTCATCGGCGGCGTCGAGGCGTCATTGAGACGGCTGGCTCATTTCGACTACTGGTCGGATACGGTCAAGCCCAGCATGCTCATCTCGTCGAAGGCCGATCTTCTCGTGTTCGGCATGGGCGAGCGTCCGATTCTCGAAGTGGCCGAGGGCTTGGCCCGGGGGGCGTCGCCGAGAGACCTCAGGCATCTGAGAGGCGTCACCTATCTGCTGGGTAAGAAGGAGGACCTCCCGCCATTTCCCCCGGAGATGAGGGCGGCGGGGACGCCGAAGGATCACACCCTTGTCTTGCCTTCCTATGAGGCGTGTCGGGAGGGAGGCGTCCCGTTCGCCGTGGAGACCAGGACCATCCATCACGAGAGCAATCCCTTCAACGGCCGACGTCTCGTCCAGGCGCACGGAGATCGCCGGGTGATTCAGAACCCGCCGTCCTTGCCCCTTGAGCAGGAGGACATGGATGCGATCTACGACCTGCCCTACCGGCGCGCCCCCCATCCCGCGTACGGCACGGCTCGCATCCCCGCCTGGGAGATCATCAAATCCAGCATCACCATCATGCGGGGTTGCTTTGGCGGATGCACCTTCTGTTCGATCACGGCCCACCAGGGGAGGATCGTGCAATCCAGGTCCAAAGCTTCGATCATGGCCGAAGTGGATGGCCTGCGCGATGCGCCGGGTTTTACGGGCGTCGTCTCTGACTTGGGTGGGCCCACCGCCAACATGTACGAGATGCGATGCAGCAAGCCCGAGGTGGAGGCCAAGTGTCGCCGGCTCTCATGCGTCCATCCCACCATCTGCAAGCTTTTGACGGCCTCTCACGGTCCACTGAAGGATGTGCTGAGGGAGGTGAGAGAGCGACCGCACGTGAAGAAGGCTCTGATCGCCAGCGGTATCCGCACCGATCTTGCCCAAAGGGATCCGGAGTATGTCCGGGAGCTGGCGGCTCACCACGTCGGCGGCATGTTGAAGGTCGCGCCCGAGCATGCGAGTCCTCGCGTGCTGCGGATGATGAAAAAGCCCAACATCGATGACTTCGACCGGTTCATGGCCGTCTTTTTCGAGGAGAGCAGGAAGGCTGGAAAACGCCAGGGGATCGTGCCCTATTTCATCGCCTCACACCCGGGGTGTGATCTCGAGGCGATGATCGAACTCGCGCAGTACCTGAAGCGAACGGGATTGAAGCCGGATGCCGTTCAGGACTTCATTCCTGCGCCGATGGACCTGGCGTCCGCCATGTATCACACGGGCTTGGACCCCATCACGCTGAAGCCGATTCCGGTGGCGAAGAAGCTTCGGGATCGGCGATTCCAGCGGGCGCTTCTTCAGTTCTTCAAACCGGAGAATTGGTTCGAGGTGAGGGAGGCGTTGAAGGCCGCGGGGCGCATGGATCTCGTGGGGGATACCCCGGACGCGCTGATCCCTTCCCGAGCTCCACGGGCCGCGCTCGAGCGCCGAAGAAAGCGCGCTCAGCGAGACGTGGGGGATGCGAAATCACGGTCTTCCGGGTATCGTCCCCACCGGAAGGGATTCACCAAGCAGGGCCGTAGCGACCGCAAATCGAGGTGAGTGAAACATGACGAACAAGACCATCGACGGCTGGCGAAGCCCGGTTCTCAACAAGGAGATGCCCATCGTCCGTTACGGTGATTTCGGGATGCCTCTGCTTTTCTTCCCGACCGCCGCGGCCGACTATCTGGAGTACGAACGCTTTCGCCTCATCGAGGCCATTCAGCCCTACATCGATGGTGGCCTCATCAACGCCTTTTCCATCGACAGCATCAACAAGGATGCTTGGTTGAATGAGCAGGTCGTGCCGGAGGAAAGGGCCTATCGGCAATACCTCTACGATAGGTACGTCATTGAAGAGGTCGTGCCCTACATTCGTACGGCATGTCAGACTCCGGACATCCGAATCGTGACGACCGGAGCGAGCTTCGGAGCCTACCACGCGATGAACGAAGCGCTGAAGCACCCGACCGTCTTCTCCGGATGCATCGCCATGTCCGGTTGTTTCGACATCCGCAAGTCGTGCGACGGATACCACGACGAGAATGTCTACTTCAACAATCCCATCGAATACATCCCGCGCCTGGAGGATCCGGAGATCCTCGACGCCCTGCGCCGATCCCGACTGACGATCGTGAGCGGCCAAGGAGACTACGAGCATCCGGACAACTCGAAGGAGATGGCTGCCGTTCTCGAGGCCAAGGGTATCCCGGTGAATCTCGATCTTTGGGGCGAGGACATTCCCCACGACTGGCCGAGCTGGAACAAGATGCTCCAGCACTACATCCCGCTTTATTTCGCATGAAGGCGCGACGGATCGTCTTGCTCACCGCGGCCGTTGTTCTCTCGAGCACGGCGTGCGGGAAAGGGTCAGACGGGAGCCTCCTGCCGACGGACGATTCCGTCACGGCGGCCGCGTCCCCGTCCAAGCCTCCGTCGAAGGCGAAAACACCGCCGCCCGACGGCAAGGCCTTGTTCGCCCAGCACTGTGCGGGGTGTCACGGCATCAAGGGAGACGGCAAGGGGGAGACTCCCACGGAGCGCCCTCCGAGAGACTTCGCCAAGGGCGGGTTTGCGTTCGGAAACTCCCGGGAGGCGTTGTTTCGCACCGTGTCCAAGGGGATGCCGGGACGGTCCGACATGCAACCGTTCGAGAACCGATTGAGCCCACCCGAGCGTTGGGCTGTCGTCGACTACGTGTTGACCCTCGTGCCCCAACGATCCCAGGACTGGATGGCGGGTGCGGAGATGCGGGTCGACGATGAGGCCCGGTGTGTCTGGGGAAAGATCCCATCGTTGAAGAAGGGGTGGCCCGAGATCCCGAGAGGCCTGGTGGTGGGCCTTCCGAACGGCATCACGCTCGTTTGGGGCCGGGAGCCGGCGTACCGTCAGGCCGTTCTCCGTGGAGCTTTCTTGAAGCGGAGCGATTGGGGGGGCCGAGGCGGGCAAGCTCTGGAGTTGCGAGGGGAGGTTATCCTTGCCCGCAAGCCGCGGACGGCCTCTCCATTTCTTGCGGACGGAGAACCGCTTCGGTCCCGTTGGCGGAGCGCGTCCACCCTCGGGGGGGATCGAGCGGTTCTTCGATACGAACTTCTGGATGAGGTCGGACCCGTCGCATCGGTGACGGATGAAGTGGCCCCGGACCAGGACGGCTGGCGGCGTACCCTCACGGTTGAGCGCGCGCCGAAGACCTCGGGTGACCTGGTATTCACCCTGGCGGGGCCGCAGGATTCCGGCGTGGCGCTCGAGCGGGAGGCGCTCGTGTTCTCCTGGCAAGGTCGTCCCACTCTGCGTCTGTCGGTCGAGAATGGGAGGATCAAGAAGCGAATGGAGCGCTTCGTCCTCCCCGTCCCATCAGGTGCACCGAGCCGGATCGCCTGGCGAGTTCAGCGGTTGCGGAAGCGCTCGGACAGGGTCGAGGAAACGCGATGACGAATCCCATCCGATGGATGGCCTTCCTCTTCTTCGCCACCATGGGGGCCATTCCTGTCACGGCACAGACGGATCCGGAGGCCGAATACTACCGCCTCGTGGAGATGCCCGGTCCCACCGGCGAGATCATCGAGGTCGGAGGTCTGGACTTCTTCTCCGACGGCCGCATCGCCGTCTCCACGCGGCGCGGGCAGGTCTGGATCGTCGAACCCGCGGAGGGAGAGAGAGCGGCTTCGTCGTTTCACCTGTTTGCGGAGGGCCTCCAGGAGGGGCTCGGTCTTAGCGTCGTCGACGACGTCGTCCATGTGCTCCAGCGGGGAGAGCTTTCCCGGCTGCTGGATCGGGATGGTGACGGACGGTGTGACACGGTGGAATGCGTCTGTGATGACTGGGGGTATTCCGGGAACTATCACGAGTTCGCCTTCGGTCTGCCGCGGGATCGGGCGGGGAACTTCTACATGGCTCTCAACGTGGCGTTCTCTTCGCCATGGTGGCATGCGCGCTCCGAGGTCCCCTACCGTGGTTGGGTTTTGAAGGTCACGCCCGAAGGGCGAGTGGAGCCCATCGCCTGCGGAGTGCGGAGCCCCTGCGGGTTGGCTTTGAACGAGGAGGAAGACCTGTTCCTCTCCGACAATCAGGGGGACTGGGTGCCCTCGTCTCCCATCTATCACATACGCCCGGGAAAGTTCTACGGACAGCCGGCGAGTCTTGCATGGCGCAAAGACTGGCGGGAGCGACACCCCGAGGGTTGGCCGAGTTTCACCGATCCCCCCGACGTCGAGCGAGCGGAAGCGGCGATCTGGATTCCCTATGGGTGGTCCCGATCCACTGGCAACCTCGTTCTCGATCGAACCGCCGGCGCGTTCGGTCCTTTCGGGAACCAGTTCTTTGTCGCGGAAATGACCAACGGCAAGGTGCTGAGAGCCCAACTCGAAAAGGTAGGAGGGGAGTATCAGGGCGCGGTCTTTCCGTTCCGTGACGGTGTGGGGTCGGCCCTGCGCGTGGCATTCTCGCCCGAAGGGCAGCTCGTCATCGGACGCACCCAGCGGGGTTGGGGCGGCCAGCCGCCGGGCGAGGGGCTGGCTCGCCTCGAATGGACCGGCGTTGTCCCTTTCGAAATCGAAGCCGTACACCTGGCGAAGGACGGTTTCGACTTGAGAATGACCTTGCCGGCGAAGTCCTTGCCGGACGTCATGGGCATCGATGTATTGGAGTACGACTATGACTGGTGGTGGGAGTACGGCTCTCCCGAGAAGCGCGCGCGGCATCTGAAGGTCGCGTCCGTCGCATTCGGACGAACGCGCAGGGACCTTCATGTTGCAATCCCCGATCTTCGAGCCGGGAAGGTCATACGGATGACCCTGCCTTCGATGACATCGAAGACCGGGCGCGTCTTGCTGCACCCCGTCTTCGCCTACACCATCAACCGAACCCTCGCGCGGCCGGATGTTCGGGTTCCGGTGGCCAAGCGGGTTCCGGCGCCACGCCCTCGCGAGCGCAACAACGAGGGATACCTCTACCTCATGCGGGGGGATCCGAAACCTTTTTGGAACCCCGGTGGACCAGACTGGTCCTATGCGCCCGTGCAGCTGGATGGGGACGACCGGGGAAGCCTGCGAGTGGGCGAGGGATTGAAGGGCGCTCCCGCGTGGACGGCCCGCGATGCGCCCTCGACCCCACTGGAGACGACGCTTCACCATGGTTCCGTCCAGTGTTGGTTCGAGGTGATGTTGGCGGAGGGCGCGAGCGCCGAGGTTCTCTTCGAGGGGCGTTATGCGCTTCGACTCGAGGATGACCCGCGACGATTCGGAGCACTGCCGTCTTCCGACGGTTTCGAGGGATTAGCGCCCGACCGGACAGGCTACGTCGGTGCGGGAAAATGGCACGCGTTTTCGATCGTGTTCGATGCTCCCCGCTTCGACCCGTCTGGCCGTAAGATCGCCCCTGCACGACTCGCTCGCGTGAAGCTCTTCGACACCTTGCTGCACGAGAATGCCGAGTGGCCGGGCACCTCGGAGGGCGCCGTCATGGCCGGGGAATCGGGCGACGGCCCCTTCGTTTTCCGCGTCCTGAAGGGGGCGGCCGCGATTCGGGGAGTGAGTTGGAAGCGTGTCAGTGGACCTTCGGACGAGAAGTCCTTCGAGCGACTCTTCGACGGTCTTTCATTGCACGGGTGGGACGTGAAGGGGGTTTCCGTGGAGAAGGGCGCGCTCGTTGCCAAGGGGGCGGACGCCTTTGCAATGACACGGGATTTCCGGATGAGTTTGGGCGAGGTGCGTTTCTGGGTGAAATGGTCCGGCGCTCTTCAATTGGACGTGGCTTTGGGTGCCTCGGAGGTTGAGCATGGAGACCCTGCCTTTTCGCTGGGTCGAGAGACCCTCGCGGGGCGACTCGTCCCGGAGGACATGTGGTGCGAGGTCAGGATTCGACGCGTCCGCACGCACGGGGGATGGCGGGACACTCTCCTCCTCAACGACCAGCCGGTGCGGAGCGTGGAGTACGAGGGGACGCCCCCTCGTGGAGGGGTGGCGTTCCGCACTCAGGGCGGCGACGGACAGGTGCGCCTGCAAGATCTCCGAGGCCGTCCGGCGCAGTGATTGTCGGGAGGCGACGGGGAAGCTGGACGATCCCGGATCAGTCCATGCGGCGAATGAAACGGGATGCGTAGCTGCGGACTTCCCGGCCGTTCAGCACGTGGAATTCGCGCAGTCTGTCGATCACGGCCCCCGAAAAGCGTTTCAGGGGCAGGTGAATCGGTATCTTGCCGTACCTCCGCGCCAATCTTCTCCAGGACGCCTTCAAGGGGACTGGGGCGACGATGGCTACGTGTTTCTCCCTGGAATGCAGAAAGGCTCCGGCAAGGAGGCGCTCTTCGAGAGATGTCGTGTGTTGAAGCCGAGGGTCGGTCCAAACGTCCGGCAGGGGGCGAGGCGGGTAGAGGAAAAAGGCTCCACCGTACCGGGCTCGCCCGATGCCCGGTCCCACGAGGTCCTCCATGAAATCGGTGGCGTAGAAAACGAGGGTCGACTCCTCCGCGTGTTCCGCCATCCACGTGGAGCGCCAGGGATAGTCTTCCGCCCGGGCCGGCACGTCGAAGAGGAAGACCACGACCTCGAGGGTGCCCCGTGCCGGGGGACGTTCCTTGACGTAGAGCTCGCCCGTGTGCCAGTGGCGAAGCGTCTCGCGGATATCCAGGCCGTCCTTGACGGAGGACGTGAATTTCTCGGTGCGGGCCAGATCCTCGCCGAGCATCTCCAAAGCTCGCTCGCGCACGTGGAGATTGAAACTCTCGATTCGACGGTCTTCGGGTGGGAAGGAACATTGGGCGGATGGGTTCCATTCATGACGCCAATGCTTCTTCTCCGGTTCTTCGGGTTCGCGCTTGAGCTGGATGCGTTTCCAGAGGACTTTCTGGCCGGGGAGACGATTGATCAGACGACACACACCCATTCCGGGCAACTTTCCTTCCTCGATGCCCATGCGGAGCGCGGGCTCGTCCTCGGGGGGCGCCCAGGGGTACTCCTTGGCGACTTCGATCAATGTTGCGGCGAAGCGATCACCGAGCGTCTGTTGGGCGGCGGTGACGAGGGTCGCCAATTCCGGTCGAAGACGATGCTGCAGCAGCGTGAGATTGCGGCTGTATTGAAGAAAAATGCCAAGAGTCTTGGGATTGACCCGTCGTGAGAGCCCGCGGGCGGACAGCGAGAGGCGCTCCCGCGTCTCCACCAGCATTTGCTTGATCCCGTCGATGGAGCGAGTCGTCTCCGGCGCAAGGCCGAAGCGAAAGCGCTCGTAGAGTGCCGTGAGATAGGGGAGTTCGCAGAGGAAGAAGAAGAGGGTCTCCGGGGCCACGGGATAGGAGTGGACGGGGGCGAATCGAGGAGTCTGCTCGGGATAGGGTTTTCTCTGGAGGTAGGCGTCCCTGACATAGGGCCAGTCCAGAAGAGAGACCGGAAAGAAGATGGCGTCATACTCCAGCTCGAGTTTGTGGAGTTCGAAGGCCATTTGGCGGCAGCGCCTGTCTTGTTGACTCTCGGGTCGGGGGGGTGGGACGGCGGGAAGCACGGCAGCCGCAAGCTGCGCCAGGGAAAGCCCCTTCAGGGCGTAGGCGTCCGGATACATCGCCTCCTCGCCCTCCCAGTCCGGAGCCTCAGGAGCGAGGAACGCAGTGGGGAGGCGCTCCTCCCGAGCCATTCTCAGGGCGCGAATCACGGGCTGGCAGGGATCGACGGGCACGTAACTTGCAACCTGTGAATCGTCCGGCCGGGGCTGCACCACCGCGGTGACGACGGGGAGACGGTCGACCGCCGCGAGCACAGGTTGTGTGAAAGAAGGGGGTAGCGGGACCGCGACGCAATCGAACTTTCCGTTC
The DNA here is from genome assembly GCA_011369445.1 of Planctomycetota bacterium. Taxonomy (GTDB): domain Bacteria; phylum Planctomycetota; family DRQF01; genus DRQF01. The sequence goes on from DRQF01000103.1 coordinate 18,746, forward strand.
AGAAAGAGGTCTCTGAGCGCCAGCGTCGCGTCGGCGCTCCCGTGGATGACGGGCACGAGCCAAGTCCCCGAGGGGAGTCGAAACACTTCGGGCAGAGGGTTCATAGGAGGTCGTCGTCGGGGCGGAGGGGATCATCGTCCTGAAAGAAGAAATCCGCGAACCCGGAGGGGAGGCTCTCGTCCCCGAGTGTGCGGCGCCTTCGTCTCGACAACTCCTCCAGGTCCTGCGCCTCTTCACCTAGGGTCGCAAGGAGCGCCTCCTTCCAGGCCTCGTCGTGGGCCAAGGGGTGAAGGGGATTCTGCGCGGTCCTTTTGATCGCGAAGCGAAGAATATTGAGGCCGTCTCGCGGGGAGAAGTCCAGATCCAACTCGTGGCTGGATTGGAGAAATCGGACTGTCAACGCGAGCAGCTCCTCGGGGGCGAACGGAAGGTGGTACTTCAGCATCGCCAATTCGTCGTCCGCCGACGGATACCCCACCTGGAGCGTGGGTTGCAGGCGGGAGAGGATGTAGTCGGGGATCTCGTAGGTCGATTCGTCCTCATTCATCGTCACGCAGCAGCGGAACTCCTCATGGGCGGGGATCGTGACACCGGCGATGACGGACTCGACGGTGCGTCGATGGTCGAGAAGGGGAGCGATGGAGGCCCAACTCTTCTCGTTCATTCGGTTGCCCTCGTCGAGAACGCAGGCGCCGCCTCGGATCATGGCCGTCACCAAAGGGGAGGCGTGGTAGGTGATCTTTCCGTTCTCGGCCAAAACGGGGGTGATCAGAAGATCCTCGGGCCGCGTGTCGGAGGTGCACTGGAAGACGTAGAGCTCCTGGCCCCGGGCGCGGACCGCCGACATGGCAAGAGTGGTCTTGCCCATGCCGGGGAGCCCGACGATTCGGGGTGAAAGCGGCAAGTCCTCCGGTGCGACGGTCAACCAGCAAGCAAGGAGTTGATGAAGGGCGTCCTCGCAGCCGATCCAACGGTCGTTTCCCGACACGGGCTGGGAAAGGGTGACGCTGACGCCGTCGATGACTGCTCGTTTCTCAGGCATGTCGTTCTGCCTTCTTCTTGGCCTTCTCGATGATCTCAGGCGGGAATCCTTCGGCCTCCAGCAGGCGAATGGCGTTGCCGCTACGCGCGGCGCCCGCCCTCAATCGATACGTGAACACGAGTCTACCTCCCTCGAGAGTGTCTTCGAAATGAGCGTTGGCGACGAGGCCATCGGGCGACGTCTCTTCGAGATGAGTGAATTCGTCGTCGTGGGTGGCGAGAATCGTGAGGGCGCCGGAAGCCGAAAGCCAGCGGGCGACTTCGACGCCGGCCGCGACCTTCTCTCGGGTGTTCGTGCCTCTGAAGATTTCGTCGATGAGGGACAGTTGGTGGGGATCCGCGCCCGCCCCATCTAGAATCGCTTTCACGCGTTCGATTTCCGCTGCGAAGTAACTCTTGCCGCGCGACAGGGAGTCGTGCACCTCGATGTCGGTGAGGAGGCGAAGCGGCGTCCAGTGCATCCGTTCGGCCGGGACGGGTGCGCCGCACTGCGCCAACAACACCGCGAGCCCCGTCGCGCGTAGGAACGTCGTTTTCCCCGCCATGTTCGAGCCGGTCACCACGAGAAGGCGAGGGCCCATGCTCAGGTCGTTTCCCACTGCGACCGAAGGTGAGATCAAAGGGTGGCGAAGACCCTCGATCTCGAGCTGCGGATGACCTGCGTCCCTGGGCGTGGGCCAGCACCAATCCGGCATTTCCTCTCGAAGGTTGGCGAAGCAGCAGAGCGCTTCCAGGGCCGCGACGCTTCTCCATGCCTCGACCACTTCGTCTCGAGAGGATTTCCACCACGCCTGAGCCCGTGCCACGAAGAAGAGGTCGCAGGAGAAGAACCAGTCGAGGACGACGAAGAGGAGTCCGGCCCGGTAAAGCCTCAACCCTCTCCACTTGCGGAGAGCACCCTCGATGGCCGGGGCCGGTCCGAGTCCGACCTCAACGATGCGAGTCGTCAGCGCGCGAAGATAGGAACTCTCGAAGTTCCGGGTCCGAACCATGCGGGAAACCTGGAGGATGGCTCTCAGGTGGGGTTCGATGCGCAAGAGTCGAACGCGCATCTCGACCGCGGCGGCGCGAGGGCGTCGGAAGATGAACATTCCCAAGGCGCCGATGAGCACGGCTCCGCCGAACCAGGCGTCGGATTGGAAGACGACAGCAAGAACGATGGCCGTCAATGTGGCCGCCATGAACGCCGGAAGCATCGGGAGGCGACCCTCGTCCGGGAACGGCTCCGGATTGCGCACGATGTCGTCCAGAACGCTGTCGTCGGGGGCGCCACGGATCGCCGAGAGGATCTCCTCGAGGTCGCGTCTTGCTTCGGGAGAGGTCTCCAGCTCCCGGGCAGCCTCTTGGCGACGCTCGATCGCCGAGGAGTCCTTCAAGCTGTTCAGAAGCCACTCGTGAAGGAGAAGTCGGCCCCAGCGCGACGGAGCCGTGGCGAGGAGGTGGAAGAGATTGCTCTCGCCCCGGTAGATTTGAAGTTCCTCTCCGATATCTTCGGGCCAGGGGGGAAACGCGTCGTTTGCGTCGGTCGCGAGGGGGAGGATCGGGGGACGGGTCGGGTCAAGACACGGGTCGTCTACGGGACCCCGCCTGGGATTCGCGACGCGTTCGCCCTTTTCCCGGAGGAGTTGGAGGGAGCGACGCAATGCGTCCCTGCGGCGTCGGACGGGAGCATGCAGGAGCACGAGCATCGCAAAGAAGAGTCCGCCAGGGAGGAACAGAGTCCACCCGAACATCTCGTTCTTCGTGGCCGCTGCCGCGAGGAACCCCGCGAGGGAGACCAGAAACGCCAAGATGCGGGCGATCATGAAGCGGCGGTCGACACGGAGGACCGCTCGCAGGGCCGTCTCCCTCTCGTCGATCCACCGCATGATGGTTTGCAACAACTGATCGAGGCGTTGCTCCTCGGCGGTCGAGATCATTTGGCTTTGTCGGGCTTGATTCGGCGGGGCTTGAGGCGGACTCGCAGGCCGATCTCTTTGTCCTCGCGCTTGATGACGTGGGTGAAGAAGTAGTAGCAGATGGGCACGCCGAGCAGCAGGCCCCAAATACCCATCACATGGTGACCGATCACGAGGATGATGAGTACGAGGACCGGATTGACGTGGAGAGCCGCCCCCATGATTCGTGGGTTGAGGACGTACGCTTCGAGGAAGTGGATCGCGGTGATCACTCCGATGAGGATCAACATCGTCGTGATCCCGCCGGAGAACAGTCCGATGAGGCAGACGGGAACGGAACTGATGAAAACGCCGGCTACGGGAATGAATCCGCAGACGAAGACCAAAAGAGAAAGGAATCCCACGTTGGGAACACCCAGGATCGACAGCGCGATGGCGGTGAGGGCCGTGTTCACGAGGGCGATGACCGCCTGCGCTTCCAGGACCTTTCCGAGCACCGCACCGAATTGGACGATGTTTTGGACGGTTTCCTTGTAGAAGCGGGCCAGTTTGGTCTCTTCGAGTTTCGCGACTTCGAGCCTGAGGCTCTGAAGGTCGAAGAGGATGAGAAAGCTGAACAGCAGCGACAGGAAAAGGAGAGAGAACACCGCGGCGATGGCCGTCACGACGTCTCGAAGGACATTGGGGACGTTCTGGAGCCACTCGTTCTGAGTGTCGTTCAAGAACTCGCGAACCTTGTCCACCTCCCAAAACGTCTTTCGCTGGAGGATCGTGCGCGTAGCGGGTTTGTCGGCCTGATCGACACTTGCCGTCGCCTTGTCGCCGGAGTCGTCGGCGGGCGGTGGGGGAGACTCGTCCTGGTCGTCGATGGGTTTCGGCTGTCCGTCATCACCCTCCTCGATCGGGATCTCGACCTCCTCGGAAACGAGGCGGCGATAGACGCCTACGTGATCGTAGAGCCAGGGGTCGATTTCCTTGTCCCACTTCGCGGGCAGCTCCTGAATCGTTTCCTTCAACTGCCAGACGCCTTGTTTGACCTGGGGAATGGCGAGCCAGACCACCGCAGCCGTGAGAACGAGAAAGCCCGAAAAGACACATATGACCCCCATGCGCCACTTCAGTTTCGGGAAGTGATGCATCAAGCTGCGGACGATGCTCGTACTGACGAAGGAGAACACGAAGGTCATGAAAACGAGGGCGAAGAAATCGCGGAGGATCCAGAGAATCCCGAAGAAGACCCCCCAGATGAGAGCCTTCGAGAAGACGGACCCGGTGACGGAGACGAATCTCCAAAACGTCGCCTGCCGACGTGCGATGTCGACTTGGAGTCTCTTCAGTTCGGAGTCGCTCATGGACTTGTCGCGGGAGTCTTCGGACATGGATCTCTCTTCCTTGAGCGCCCATCATATCCAGGGAACGGGAACTTGGCGAATGGGAGCGTGCGGCGACGAGAACGTTGGGCGAGCTGGCCCCGATTCAGCGCTGAGCCAGGGCGAGGTCGATACGCCCAACCCGAAACAGGATGCCCGCCTGCTCGGGTTTCATCTCCAGAGAGCGGATGTAGACGCCGCGCGCCTCTCCTATGCGCCCTAGCTTCTCGAGGCTTCTCGCAAGCAGGTTGAGAATGTGCTCATTCGCACCCCCTCTTTCGTCGAGCGCTCGAAAATGGGGAAGGGCGCGATCGTAGTCCTCCCGAAGATAGTGACCCCGACCCAGGTAGAGGTGCGGGAATCGGAGATTTGAGCGGGCTCGGTGAACCCTGTCCAACAGCTCCATGCGTGAGGTGATCTCGTCGGGGGAGTCCTTCAAGGTGATTCGCAGCATGGTCGCCAACCGGCGCAGCGCACCCTTGCGGATGCCCGCGTTCGTTCCGGCTTCGATGTAGGAGACGTAGCGCGGGGCCATCTCGGACTCGAGAGCGCGTTCGCTATCGATCAGGGCTTCGACCAGCTTCAAAGACGCTTCGTTGCGTGACGGACAAATGGCCTCCGCCCGCTCCAGGGCGGTGATGGCCGCCGAGTCCGCCGCCGCGGACACCTGGAGGTCCGCAAGGAGGACATAGAGGCCGGCGAGAGACGCCGCATCCATACCAGTGTCGGACTCGTCGAGGGCTTGAATGCGGTCGAGAAGCCAGTTGGCGGCCTTCAGCGGCCCCTCGTTCGCGTGGAGCTCCATGGCCTCTTTGCGGAGGACGTCCGGATGTGAACGATTCTTGCTCTTCACGGCTCGGGATCTCCCCGCTCCGGTCTGGATTCTTCCTCGAGCTCCACGTCCCAGACTTCGTCCTGATCGAGGATTTCGGTTCGGGAGATCTTCTCGGCGCCCCCGGAACCGGATTCGTCGGGCAGCGGAAGGGCTTCCGTGACGTCGAGGTGGGTCTTGGGGAAGATACGATCTCCTTCTCCCGATGGTTCGCCCACCGGTGGCGCGGCGGCGGGTCCGGCGGAGGGTTCCTCAATGGTCGTGGACGCGAAGAGTCGGCCAGCGGCGAGAGGGTCCCGGGTGTCCTCGGCGCGGGTTCGCGCCAAGGTGAAAGGTGTCTTCGAGGTGGCGGCCTCGAGCACCTTTTGCATCTCCTGGCTTCCGCGTCCGAAGATCCGCTCCAGGAATTCCTCATCCACGAGATCGACGAGTCCCGACTTGTCCGCGGGGAACCCCATGGCGGCCAAACGATTGCGGGGCGTCGAGACGACCTCGCAAAGGTAGTCCCGGCACCGTGCCCGTTCCTCGGGCGACTTGGTCGATTCCGAAAGGAGTTCCATGGCCTTCTTCCTGCGGCCGTGGAGAAGGTGCGCGAAACCCAGAAGCAGGTAGGTCTCGCTGCCCCCGGCGTGGCGTCGGGCGAGTTCGAGATGCTCCAGGGCCTCCACGGGATGATGGAGAGCCAAATGGACTCGACCCAAAAGGTAGTGCCACTCCTCCAGCTGGCTCTTCGTGGGCAGGTAAGAGGTGAGCAACTGGAGCGCGCGTCGATAGAGGTTGCCCGCATTGCTGAGGACGTACTGGGCGTGAGCCACGAGAGCGCGGCCCATGTGCCATCGGGGAAGGGCCGCGTGAGGGCGGACGTCGAGGGCGCGGGAGAACTCATTCATGGCCTCGGCGAACCTGCGACGCTCGTAGAGGATGCGGCCCCGCAGGAGGTGGTACCGGGAGAATCCCACTTCGCCTGAGTCGTTGAGGCCTTCGAGAAGGGCTTCGGCCTGGTCGAGATCCTTGAGCGCAAAGCATGCGTAGGCCATCAAGTAACGGGTCCTGGGCTCCGGGCGGAGCTTGTCGATTTGCCGCAGATGATCCAGTGCTCGGTCGAATCTTCGACCCGCTAAGTGGGCTTCGGCGAGGACGCGGCGGTACCTCGGATGGTCAGGGGAAAGGGCGACGGCCTTCTCGAGATGATTGATGGCGGAACCCAGTTGAATGGGGTCGAAATCGCCTTCGATGTCGACGGCGAAGGAAGCTGAACCTGTGCGTGCGCCCACCATGATTGGTTTCGACCGAGTCCTCGAGTTCGGCTCCTCCGACACCCCCGCCCTGTGCTCAACACTTCTACAGATCCGGCGGAGGAATGTCCAGAACGAAGTATTCTCACTTGCGCGCAGTGTAACTCTACCTGATCCTATCTCCCGACGCGAACGAGGGTACCGATGCCGATGAATGAAGATGCGATGCGAAGCCTTGAATGGACCGCGACGCTGGACGATGCTGTCGACGCTCTCCAGACGAGCGAGGTTCCTTTGCTGATCAGAGACGAAGCCGGGGAAATCCTCGGTTGGATCGGCGATCGCGAGGTGCGTCGCGCGTATTTGGCCGGCTTGGCGGGGACAACGCCGGTCGCTTCCTGCATGGACGCTCATCCCCCGACGGCCAAGGACGTGGCGAGTGCGGAGAGGTTGCTCTCCGCGTCCTCGTGGTTGCCGGGCGTCCTCGTGGAGGGCGACCCGCCCACCTTTTGCACGCCGGAGTCCGCGGGGCTCCCCGTGAGCCTCGTGAAGGAGGCCGTCTTGATGGTGGGGGGGCGTGGCACGCGGCTGCTCCCACTGACGAAAGAAACCCCGAAACCGCTTTTGCCCGTGCGGGGGCGACCCATCTTGGAACACATCTTGCGGCACCTCGTGAGCGAGGGCATCGAAACGGTCCATCTGGCGTTGGGGTATCTCGCCTCGCAGATCGAAGAATTCGTCGGTGACGGATCGAAGTTCGGCATCCGGGTCTCCTACCTGCGCGAGGATGTTCCCCTGGGGACGGCGGGCGCCATAGGTCTCTTGCCCGAGGGAGAACCCGGGCCGCTTCTCGTCATGAACGGCGACATCCTCACCGACATCTCGCTGCGGGCGATGGCGGCGTGGCACGGTGCGGAATCCTCTGCGCTCACCGTCGCCGCGCGCCCGCATCAGCACCAGATTCCCTATGGCGTGTTTCGTCTCTTCGATGCGCGGGTCGTCTCATTGGAAGAGAAGCCGGTCGCTTCTTTTTGGGTGAATGCCGGTATCTATCTGATGCGGCGCACCTTGGCGGAGAGGATTCCCAAGGGTCGCTACCTCGACATGACGACGTTCATCCAAGGACTCGTGCAGGAGGGCGAGTCCGTGTGCGTGTTTCCCCTCCGTGAGTCCTGGTGCGACATCGGTCTGCCCGAGGACTACGATCGAGTGAACCGCGAGGACGGTTGACCTTTTCGCACACCCCTCAGAAGAGCCGGAAGTCTTCGACCCACTCCCCACTGCCTTCGATGATTCTGGGCTTGGATTCCTGTCGCCGCTCCGGGAACCGGACGACGACGGCGATCCCTGGGGGCACGGCCGCTTCCAGATCGAAGCGTCCCTGGTTGTCGGTTCGGCCGCCTCCGAAGACGCGTCGGGGCCAAGCCTCCTCTTGCACGATCACATCGAGCCCCGCCAGCGGTGCTCCCGTCGTTTCGGCCAAGGCCCGTCCTCGCACCCGGAGCAGGGCCGGTGCGCCACCTTGGGACGATGGCGGCTCCTCCAGAAGAGCGCCGCCGAGGATGCGGTACTCCAGTCGACCGGATGCGCGCGGCGCCTCTTTGACGTTGATGGCCAGTTGGATCTCCCCATCGCGGTCCGCTCGAAAGGGTGAACCGGAAACGACACGGAACCATGGCCCCTCTGCGATGCGGGCAAGGAGGGCGCCGAAGGGCTCGTCCCTCATGGGAAGGCCCCTCAAGAGCGCACCGAGAGCGTTGCCTCGGAAGTAAGCCTCGACATGACTAGGGGGATACCCCTCGAATCCGCACGGATACCACCGTCGAGTGTCGCCGGCGTCATAGATCCACGTCCCGCCGACTTCGAGGATGAGGATCTCGTCGCGCCGGACCACTAACCCCGTCCGCCTCGGGCCGTCCCTCGGGGAAAGTGCGCCTTCGCCCACGGGGGGCGGTGCCGGAAGGATCTCCGTGCCATAGTCCGGATCTCCGGCCGATCGGCCGACCACACGGACGTCCCCCACGCGGAAAGGCCCGGGGCCCGCAACGAGGATCCGAAGGCCAAGATAGACGCTACGGGCGTCTCGTCGGATCTCCCACCAGGGGCGCGAGGGGGCCCGCCCGCCACCCGGAAGACGGTGCATGTTGACGTTGGTGCCCGAGAGTGCGCCGATCCGCTCCCAGGTTCCGTCGGGGCGGAGGAGATCGACGAGGATCCAATCGGCGGGACCTCCGAAGGCTCCCACCGTCGCCAACTCAACGAGGGAGATCCGTGCAGGCTGCAGGAATCGGCTCTCGATCCACGCAACCCGTGGACTCTCGCTGACCCAGAGGCCTCGGTCGAAAGCGGAGCCCCGGCTGCGTTGAGGGTCGCGTCCTGATCTGAACACGCGGGCACCGAAGCGCGGCGAAGCGGGATTCCACGTACCGGGCGGCGTCTCGAAGGGGGCGTTGTTCCATCTCTGCTCGAAGTCCGTCACCCTCCACCAGTCCGGCGACGCGGGCGTGA
>DRQF01000104.1 GCA_011369445.1 Planctomycetota bacterium
AGCGCCCCGGGTGCGCTACGGCTCAATCGCCGGGTAGGTCCGCCGCGCAAAACGCCCTGCTCCACGTTGAGAGGTTCAAGCAAAGAGGCTTCATGGAGACGGTGCCCCGACCCGCTCGGCGGCTTCTGAATTCCCGTCCTTGAAACGCATATCTATGCGCATATAGTGCAACCTCACGAGACGGAGGAGAGCGGACGATGCAGGGGGTGAAGGGGCGGACGGGGACAAGCCCGAAGGGGGAACTTCGATGCGGCGGCTGATCCTGGACAAGGTGGCGTCCGTGACCCTCAACGGGCGGATCGGGCACGACGTGCGGATCGGTCGGGACCTTCCCTGCCATGAAGGCGACATCGTGGCCGTTCGAGTCCTCAGCGAGAAGACCACCTACTCCCGGATGGAACTCGACTCCGGACGCTTCAGCGACCTCCAGCCGGGCGATGTCATCGCCGGATGTCTGGGGCATCGCCGGGCGCTCAGGGGCTACGCCGGACGGCTGCCCTCCTCCCTCGAGCCCGGCGACCCCATTCACATCCTCAACCTGGGCGGCGTCCTGGGCGAATGCGAGGCGTGGAGCCCGGACGTGGGGCCCCCCCGGGAATGCGAGGTTTTGGGCCAAGTCCTCCATTTCCCCTACCTCGGGCAGCGGAGAGGCATCCCCGCCAACATCGCCCACGGGCAGGGTCCCCTCGACGAGGTCGTCGCCACGCAAGGCGTCCCCGTCGTCGCCGTCGCGGGGTCGGCCATGAGCGCGGGCAAGACCTTTGCCTGCACGGCCCTCATCCAAGCCCTCGCCCGTCGCCGGCTTGTCGTTCACGCCGCCAAGGCCACGGGGGTCAGCCTTCGGCGGGACGTCCACGCCATGTCCGACGCCGGCGCCCGCGACGTGGCGATCTTCACGGACCTCGGCGTCGTCACCACGACGCCCGCGAACGCCCCCGGGCTTGCCCGCACGCTTCTGAATCGCCTGGCCAAGCCCCAGCCCGACGTCATCGTCTGCGAGCTGGGCGACGGACTCCTGGGTCCCTACGGAGTCGACGCGATCCTCTCCTCCCCCGACCTGCGCTCCGCGTTCGGCGCCGTCGTCCTCGCGGCCAATGACCCCGTGGCTGCCTGGGGCGGCGTTCGCCGCCTGAAGGAGGAGCACGGCATCGCTGCGACGGTGGTCACCGGCCCCGCCACCGACAACGAAGCGGGCACGAGCGTGATCACCTCCCTTTGCGACGTGCCCTCCGCCAACGCGCGGACCGATCGCAATCGCCTGGCGGACATTGTCATGGGCGCCCTCGGGATCGATCAGCCCCGCGCGCCCCAAGGGCTTCACGAAGAGGAGGACGAAGCGTGGTAGATCCCTCCCATGACGTCGTGCCGGCTCTCGTGGCCGGGGCGTCCGGTTACGTGGGCGGCGAGCTTCTGCGCCTCCTCTACGGACACCCGGCGCTCGCCCCCGTCGCCGCGTCGCGCACGTTCGCGGGAAAACGGGTCGCCGACGTCCACCCCCACCTCGCCGCCGTGGCCGGAGAGGATCGCTTCATCGATCTTTGTGACGCGGGAGACTGGGCCGCGGCGGCGACGAGCACCCTCGCGCTTTTCTCGGCCCTGCCCCACGGCAAATCGGCGGCGTTTCTCGGCGACCTCATGGCGCGCACCGATGACAGCGTGCGCGTCGTCGACCTGGCGGCGGACTTCCGCCTGGACTCGCCGGAAGCGTTCGAACGCGTCTATGGCACACCCCACGGAGCGCCCCGACTCCACGACGGGTTCTTCTGCGGGCTTCCCGATCTCGAGAGCGAACCCCCCTCCCGCCTCATCGCCCATCCGGGCTGTTTCACGACGGCGGTGACCCTGGCGGCCCGCCCCCTCGTGGCGCACGGTCTCGTGGAAGGACCTCTCGTCGCGTCCTGCGTCACGGGCAGCACGGGCTCCGGGCGGGAGCCGAAGGCGGCCACGCACCACCCCACACGCCACGGAAACCTTCGCGCCTACGGGCCCCTCGCCCATCGCCACATCCCCGAGATGCAGCGCCTCCTCGGCCGCGAGGCAAGCGCGCCCCATGTTTGCTTCATCCCCCACTCGGGCCCGTTCGCCCGTGGTATCCACGCGACGTTGGTCGGTCGCCTTGCCGCGCCCGTCGATGCCGACGCCCTCCTCCAGGTGTTCCGGGACTTCTATGCAACGAGCCCCTTCGTGCGCGTGAGCGCCTCGCCCCCCGCCCTCAAGGATGTGGTGGGCACGAACGACGCCCGCATCGGCCTCGCCGTCGAAGGCCGGGACGTGGTCGTCCTCGCCGTCATCGACAACCTCACCAAGGGAGCGGCCGGCGGCGCCCTTCAGTGGATGAATCGACTTTTCGGCTGGGAGGCAACGACGGGACTTGCCCTGGCCGGGACGGGATGGAGTTGAACGCACAATGACGCCGAAAGACATCCCACAAGACGCCGCGACGAGCCACGAGTTCGACGCCTACCGGCGCCTCGACCTGGAAGTCATCGAGGCGAAGGGCTGCCACCTCGTCACGGGGACGGGCCGCCGGCTCCTCGACCTCTATGGCGGTCACGCGGCGGCGCTGCTCGGACATTCCCATCCGCGTCTCGTGGCGGCGCTGACCGCCCAAGCCGACCGCCTCTTCTTCCAGACCAATCTCGTGAAGCTGCCCGTCCGTGAACGGGCCGCCCGCGCTCTCGCCGATTTCGCGCCCGCGGGTCTCGATCGCGTCTTCTTCGTCAACTCCGGAGCGGAGGCCAACGAGAACGCGCTCCGGCTGGCGTTTCGCCATACCCGGCGGCACACGGTGATCGCGTTGACGGGGAGCTTCCACGGCCGCACCGCCGCCGCCGCCGCGTGCACGGACGGCTCGGAAGCCTGGTACGGATTCCCCGCTTGGCCGTTTTCGGTCCGACATCTCCCCTGGAACAACGCCGCCCTTCTCGAGGATGCCGTCACCGACGACGTGGCGGCGGTGATCGTGGAACCGATTCAGGGCATCGCCGGCGCGCGAGCCATCCCCGTCGAAGTGCTGCAGGCCGCCCGCCGCGCCTGCGACGCCCGGAGCGCTCTTCTCATCGCCGACGAAGTGCAGTGCGGTATGGGACGATCCGGTCGTGCCTTTGCCATCGAGGAAGCTCAGGTGACGCCCGACGTGCTCACCGTCGCGAAGGGGCTGGCTGGAGGCTTCCCTGCCGGGGCCGTGATCGCCCGTCATGAGGTTGCGGCGACGATTCGCCCCGGAGACTTAGGCTCCACCTTCGGCGGGGGCCCGCTGGCAGCGGCGCTCATCGCGGAAGTCATCGCCGTCGTCCGAGACGAGGATCTCGTCGCGCGGGCGGATCGCCTCGGCCGTCTCATCCGCGAGCGCTGCCTCGTGGGACCGGTGGAGAGCATCCAGGGGCGAGGACTGCTCGTGGGGCTCCGCCTCGACCGTCCCGCCTCCGACGTCGCCGCCCAGCTTCGCGAGCGGGACATCCTCGTGGGCACGTCTTCCGATCCCCGCGTGATCCGCCTCATGCCGCCCCTCGTCCTCCAAGACGAGCACGTGGAGCAACTCGCCCAGGCCTTGCAGGAGATCTCATCCTCATGACCCACTTCGCGGACCTCTCGAGCCCGTCGCCGGCCGTCATCGAGGCCCTCCTCGCGGACGCGGGGCGGCTGGAACGCGACCCGGTGAACACGCGGCTGCAAGGCAAGGTGCTGGCCCTCGTTTTCATGAATCCTTCCGTGCGCACCCTCACGTCGTTTCAGGCGGGCATGGCCCAGTTGGGCGGATCGTCCGTGGTCATCAGCCCGGGCTCGACGAGTTGGGGCTTCGAATGGCGCAAGGGCGTCGTCATGGACGGCGCCGCCGCGGAGCACGTGGCGGAGGCCGTTCCGGTCCTCGAGCAATACGCCGACGCGTTGGCGTTGCGCTCGTTCGGCAAGGGCGAGGACCTGGAGGATGACCTCCGCGACCCCGTCCTCGCCGCGTTCGCGGACCACGCCACGAAACCCCTCATCAACATGGAGTCCGCGACAGGGCATCCCTGCCAGGCCCTCGCCGACTGGAAGACCCTCGACGACCTGGGCATCCCCCGCAAGGGAGGGCGCTTCGTTCTCTCGTGGGCCTACCACCCCCGTCCCCTGCCCTTCGCCGTGCCCGCCTCGGTGATCGAGATGGCGGCGCTGCGGGGCATGGACGTCACCGTCCTCAGACCGGACGGGTTCGGCCTC
>DRQF01000105.1 GCA_011369445.1 Planctomycetota bacterium
CCACTCCACGGTCACCTGATTGACGCTTGTCGCCGTGCCAAGCCCGAAGAACGCGGAGAGTTCGCTCTGACTGGCGTAGTTGCTCCCGCCGTCGATGAAACGAACGATCTGCCGAGAGCCCAATTGGATGGTGACTTTGCAGCCGATCCCGTCCGGAGCGACGAACGGGTTGTTGCCCCGATCGAGAAACACTCTCAGCCAGTGAGTGTTGCCTGTCCCGGAGAGATCGTTGCGAAACACCTTGATCGGTCCGTTGAAGGGGAAGAAGACGAGGTCCTGATCGCCGTCGTTGTCGTAGTCGAAGTTCGCGAGTCCCCGCCCCGAGATCGAAGTATTGAGTCCGATCGTGAGAGCGACCTCGTTGAACGAGAGTTGCGAGGGCGCCGTGGCCGTGCTCTGGAACGCATACTGGCGCCCACTCTGGGTCGTCGCCACGATGTCGAGGAACGTGTCGTTGTCGAAGTCCGTGGCCACCGTACCCCAGCCCCACTGCGTATTGGCGACTCCCACCGTCGAGGCCTGGTTGAGGAATGTGTTGTTCCCCTGATTCATGTAGAGATTGTTCGTGCTGATGGTCGTCACATAGAAGTCGAACAGGCCGTCTTCATCGAAATCCCCGACCGTCATGCCCATCTCGGTCCCATCCTGAGACGTCCCGGACGAGGCGGTCACGTCGGTGAAGGTTCCATCGCCGTTGTTCTTGAAATACCGACTTGTGCTGAAATCACCGATGAAGATGAGCTCGGGATAAAGGTCGCCGTCCATGTCGACGAATCGTGGCGTGAATCCGTTGACCTGGGAGAGCGCACCCAGCCCGGCCGCCGCGGTCACGGCCGTGAAGGTGGTCCCATCATTGCGAAACAGCACATTCGTGTTCGTGATCCATCCCGCGACGCACAGATCGAGGTCACCGTCGAGATCGTAGTCTCCCCAGCACGCCCCCCACCCATCGGCCTGCCCCTGCGATGTCGTTGCGACACCCATCGCCGCCGCGACATCGGTGAAGCTCGCACCCCCGTTGTTCTTGTAGAGACGGTGGAAGCCCGGCGCGTCGTTCCCGGCGGGACCGAGGCTCGTGACGTAGATGTCCAGCCAACCGTCGCCGTCGAAATCTCCCACCGCGGCCCCCGTGCTGCGGTGGGCGATCGCCACGCCCCAGGCGGCCGCTTGGTCGGTGAAGGTCCCGTTGCCGTTGTTGATGAACAGGCGGTCCGGGACGCCCCCCCCGGAGGGAATGAAGATGTCCTGGAATCCGTCTCGGTTGAAGTCGCCCACGGCGCCGCCGGCGGCGAAACTCGCCGTGTACGTGGGGACGTGGCTCGCGACGACTCCTGTCGCGACCGTCTGGTCGGTGAACATGGCGGTCTGAGCGGAGACCGGGATGATGAACGCCATCGCCAGTGCGAGGACCTGCAAGATTGAACGAGACATGTTCGTGAGTTCCTTCCCGCCCCAGGGGGGAGTACTCCCCTCGATGGCGAAGTTCTGCGCAGTCGATACGAGCTTGCATGATAGGGCTTGGGAGAGGATCCGTGGAGGAGAAACCAGAAGGCGCCCCATCGGTCGGGGGGGCGAGGATGCACTGGGGCCGGACTGTTTTTCATGGGGCCTTGGCAATCTTCGTGTCCTAGAACAGGATTCGATCGGATTCGATTCCGTTTGTCGAAGGGAGGCATGCTGTGGCCGACGATTTCCATGTGGCGCTTCTGTTGGACTTCGAGAACCTCGTCCTCGCCTTCACGAAAAAGGAGGGCTACAAGCCGAGCTGGCTTCAATTGCAGCCGGTGATCGACTTTTTGGAAGAGAACTTCGGCAACGTCATCTTCCGGCGGGCCTACGCCGATTGGTCCGACGACAAGTTCAACGCCCACGAACATCAACTCCAGGATATGGGCGTGGAGATGATTCATGTCCGTAAGCGGACCCGAGACGGGAAGAAGAACGCGGCGGACATCCTGCTCACGGCCGATGCCGTCGAGTGCCTCCTGCTGCGTCCTTTCATCACGGACTTCGCCATCGTCAGCGGCGATTCCGATATCGGTCCCTTGGTGACCAAGCTCAAGTCCCATGGGAAGACCGTCATCGTCATCGGTCCCGACAAGGAATCCACGGCCAGGCACGTCATCGAATTGGCGGATCGCTTCAAGTTCTACAACGACATCGTCGCGCCGCCGAAGCCGGTAAAGAGGCGGCGCGCAAGTTCGTTGGCGAAGAAGGATCGGGAGCCGCAGACGCCTCAGGAGGCCGTGGTCGAGATCCTCCGTGCAGCCGGCGAACCCATGGAGTCGGCCCTGCTCAAACGGGAACTGACGGCCATCCCGGCCTTCAAGGATTTCAATCAGAAAGCGTTGGGTTTCAAGACCTGGACCAGCTTCCTGCGTTCGATCGAACAGGTGGCGATCAAGCAGCGCTCCGATCTGGGCGTGGAGGTCTCACTCAAGCAAGGACGGTAGAGCCGTGGTTGGACAGGCGGAGTCGGAGGCGGACCGCCGCGAAGAGGCGATGCTCAGGGATCTTCTCGACCCCTCCCATCTTCCCGTTCGTACCACCACCGCGTCTCTCCGCACGACCCACATCTCCCGCGTGATCCTCGCGGATCACGACGTATTCAAGATCAAGCGCGCGAAGGACTACGGATTCCTGGACTACCGGAGCCTCGAGGCCCGAAAGAGGTTCGCGGAGGCCGAAGTGCGCCTCAACCGCCGAACGGCTCCCGATGTCTACGTAGATGTCCTCCCGATCTATCACGACGAGAAGGGCTATGCGATGAATCGGCCGGGAGAGATCGTGGATTGGGCCGTCCACATGAGACGGCTTCCGGACGAGCGCTCCGCGCGGGCCCTCGTGCGCAACGGGGTCCTCGGCAGACGTCACCTGGAGGCCCTGGCGCGATGTCTCGCCCGCTTCTTCCGGGAGGCGGAACCCGTCCCGTCCTGGGCGCCCATGTTCTTCGAGAGCGTGGAGGAAAACTTCACCCAGACCGCCGACTTTGCTCCGGACGTGATCTCGAAAGAGCTGTTGGACGCGGTGGTCGAAGGGCAGCGGCAGGCCCTTGGGACCCTACGGGGCGCCATCGAGGCCAGGCCGGGGCGCGACGGCCACGGAGATCTGCGGCTGGAGCACGTCTACTTCCTGGATGAAGACAAGCCCGTGATCATCGATTGCATCGAGTTCAACGAGAGGTTTCGGTGGGGAGATCCCGGTCTCGATCTCGCCTTCCTGGCCATGGATTTTCATCGCGAAGGGCGAGGCGACCTGGCGGAGGAAATCTTGGCCTTGGCCTCGTTCGAGATGGATGACGTCGACTTCTATCCCCTGATCGATTTCTACGAGAGCTATCGTGCCTTCGTGCGGGGGAAGGTGGCCGGATTCGTCAGTCGCGATCCGGCGGCTCCAGACGGAGTTGCTTGCACGAAGAGGCAGGAGGCGAGGGAGTATTTCGAGCTCGCTCGCTCGCTCCTGGACGGGCCCGGGGGAACCCCCTTCCTCCTCTGCGTGGGGGGCGTGATCGGGGTGGGGAAGACCACCGTGGCCCGGGCCTTGGCGGCGGGAGGGAAGGCCGTCCACCTGGCGGCGGACGCCATTCGAAAGCACTTGGCGGGGGTGGGGCACCACGAGACTGCGCCGGCGGAGGCCTATACCGAGGAATTTACGGAAAAAGTGCAGGCGGAGTTGCTTCGCCGGGCGCGCGTCGTTCTGGAGACCCACCGCAGCGTCGTGCTCGACACGACGTTCTGCGCCGCGTCTCTTCGGAAGCGGGCGAAGGATCTCGCCCGTGAGATGGCCGCCCTCTTCCACTTCTTTGAGTGCCGCGCTCCGGAAACCGTGTTGCGGGAGCGCCTTCGCGCCCGGGAGGGCGGGCTTTCCGATGCACGGGAAGAACTGCTTCCCCGCTTCCTCGAGGCCTGGGAGACCGAGGATGAATTGGACGTTGGCGAGAAGACCGTGATCGACACCACAAGGCCGGTACAAGAACTGGGTGGCCTCGTGCGCGAGTTCTGGAAGGCGGCGTCGGCATCCGAACGCCGTTGAGCTTCATCATCCTAACCCGCCCTCTGGACAACCCAGCCTCCAGCCCACAGGCTGGCCTCTTCAAACGCGGACTGTCCAGGAGACGAGACCATGAAGCATCGAGTTTTGACGTTGACGTTCGGGATCGCCATGTTGGCGCTGGGAATGAGCCTCGCCGGGCTGGGAGAAGCGGAGACGACGCGAAGGAATCCCGCTTGGCCCCAGGATCAGGACACCATGGAGGCGATGATGAAGGCGGCAGCGGTCACCGATCATCACAAGAAACTCTGGGAGGAGGTGGGGGATTGGACGACCGAGACCTCCATCCTCATGGGGCCCAAGACCATGAAGTCCACTGGAACCGCCACCATCGAAAAGGTCTTGGGCGGGCGCTTCATTCGCATCCACGACAAGGGCGTCATGATGGGGATGCCGGTCGAGGGCATCGTCTACGTGGGCTACGACAATCTCAAGGGCAAGCACATCTCCCTGAACATGAGCACGATGGCGACGAACTGGTCCACGGCGGAGGGGGACCGCGCGGGGAACGTGACGAATTACAAGGGGACGATGTACGACGCCATGACGCCCAAGAAGGGGCGCCCCTATCGAGCCGTCGTGACCAACAAAGACAAGGATCACATGATCCTCGACCTCTACGACACGATGCCCGACGGGAAGGAGTTCAAAGTCATGAGCGTCGCGTACACCCGGAAGAAATAGGCACAGCGCGAGAAGGCGGCGATTCCTGTATCATGCCCGGGCATCAGAATCCGGGAGTCGATCATGAAAACGAATCGCCGTCGTTTCGTCTTGGGGTCGTTCGCGGCCCTGGGAGCCCTTGCCCTTCCTCGTCGTCCGCGCCTGCGTTGGCCTCGATCCTCCGACAAACTCCGTATCGGTTTCGTCGGCGTGGGAGGGCGGGGGCGGGCCAACCTGAACGCCCTTTCCAACGAGGCGGTGGTCGCCCTGTGCGACGTCGACGCCCGGCACCTCGAGAAGGCCAGGCGGGAGGTGGCGCCGAAGGCCGCCGTCTTCGCGGATTTCCGAGAGATGATCGACACCGTTGACGATCTGGACGCCGTGGCCGTCAGCACTCCCGACCACACCCATGCGGCCGTGGCCGCTTACGCCTTGCGGAGAGGGCTCCACGTCTATTGCGAAAAACCCCTGGCGCATGCCGTCTGGGAGGCGCGGGTGCTGGCCAATCTCGCCCGCGAGCGAGGGCTCGTCACCCAGATGGGTACCCAGATTCACGCGACCTCGAACTACCGGCGCGTGGTGGAACTCGTCCAGACCGGCGCCATCGGAGCGGTGAAGGAAGTCCACGTCTTCTGTGAGAAGGATTGGGGAGGAGGCAAGCGTCCCGTGGAGACGCCCTCCGTGCCTGCGTGGATGTCCTGGGATCTTTGGATCGGCCCGGCGGGAATGCGCCCCTGGCATCCCACCTATCACCCGGCGAACTGGCGGCGGTTTTGGGCGTTCGGCGGCGGGACCCTGGCGGACATGGCCTGCCACTACATGGATCTCGCCCACTGGGCCTGCGACTTGAGAGGGCCCGTGAGCGTGGAGACGAAGGGGCCCGCCGCGGACCCCGAATCCCCGCCCCACGCTCTCGAGGTGCGTTACGAACACCCGCCTCGCGCCGGGCGCCCGGGGCTCTTCGTCACCTGGTACGACGGGGGGCGTCGCCCTCTCGATCTGCTGAAGGCCCGAGGCCTCGAGGGCTGGAAGAACGGACTGCTCTTCCTGGGTGAGAAGGGATGGCTCGCCGCCGACTACGGCCGTCACGTCCTGGGGCCCAAGGCGGCCTTCAAGGACTTCCAGCCGCCCACCCCCTTCATCCCGGACTCCATCGGCCACCACGCCGAGTGGGCTCAGGCCTGCAAGACCGGCGGCCCCACCACGTGCAATTTCAGCTACTCGGGCGCCCTTTCCGAGACGGTCCTCTTGGGCATCGTGGCCCACCGTCGCGGGAGGAAGCTCCTCTGGGACGCCGCCACGTGCCGCGTCACGAACGATGAGGAGGCCCGCGCCCTCATCCGCCCCGCCTACCGGGAGGGCTGGACCCTCTGAGCGAGGCTCCCGCCCTCACTTCTTGGCGGGCGCCTTCTCCGTCTTCACGGGCCGAGCGTTGATGCGTTCCACGGCTTCCCTCGCCGCCCGGGCGATGTCCTCGTCCTTCTCCTGCATGAAGCGGATGAGGAGGGGCAGGGTTTCCGCAACGCCCAGGGTTCCCAAGGAGCGAATGGCCGCGAGCCGGATCTCCTTGTCCTGGTCCGGCGCCGCCTGCTGGAGGAGGGCGTCGGCGGCGCTGCCGGCGTCGAGGCCCACGCCCTTCATCCAGCGCTCCCAGCGCTCCTTCTGATCGAAGTAGAA
>DRQF01000106.1 GCA_011369445.1 Planctomycetota bacterium
GACGAGCAGAGCGACAACGTCCTGCAGCTCCAAAGACGCGGCTTTCTCCTCGAGAGTCATGTCTTGGTTTTTACCTCAAACATCGCTTCTTGCCAAGAGCGATTCCATCCAAAATCAGTCGAAATGCTTGCTCGCTCAGCTCCTGTTGTCTCGATCCTGAAGGAAGCTGAAAACGACCTCGCTCGAGGCGCTTGGCGAACAGACAGAATCCCGTCCGGTCCCACGTCACGAGCTTGAGGTAGTTGCCCCGGCGGTTGAAAAAGACGAAGAGGGTGCCTGAGAGCGGATCTTCCTCCAGCACGCTCTTGACCAGTGCAACGAGCCCATGTCGGGTAGACCGGGGAGATCGCTCTCCCCGGTCCCCCACAGAACCCGCCGTGCGGATTTCCCGCAACGGGCTCTTCGAGACGCTTCCGCTGACCCGGCTCAGACTCCTGGGTGCAAAGACACGGGGGTCGGGAGCTTGAACCACGACTGCTCGCGCAAATACGACCAGTGCGTTTTGCTTCGTTGGCTTCTACGACGAAGAATCTTGCGCCAGGAGCGCATCACGTCGTAGTGCACTGCGGCCAGTTTCCCGCAACAGTGCGGCAGCGCGAAGTAAGCATAGAAACCGCGAAGCATCACGGTCAGGTGTCGTTGCTGGTCGCGTACCTTCCAGTGCATGTGGTCCCAAAGCCAAGTCCGTACGCGTCGGCGAAAACGCCGCAGCACGGTGTCTGAAGGTAACCGGATCACGGCATACCGCCCACGTCGATCGACGCCACAAATGTGGCGGAAGCCGAGAAAAGTGAACTCCTCCGGTTTCTTGTCCACCTCAGCCAGTCGCTCGCGCGCAAATCGCCCGAACAGAATCCGTCGGGTTTTCTCTGGCGAGAGACAGAGGCCGAACTTGGCCATCCTCCCGGTGAGGGCTCGCTCGTATCGCTTCGCGTCCGATTCGTATTGGAAACACGCGACGAAATCATCCGCAAAACGAACCAGATACGCCGCCCCGCGACAGCGCCCCCTCACTATCCTCTCGAACCACAGGTCCAGAGCGTAGTGCAGGTAGACGTTCGCGAGGAGCGGGCTGATTGGCCCTCCTTGGGGCACTCCTTGATCCGTACGGACGACGACTCCGCCGTCCATGACACCGGCTCGCAGCCACCGGCTGATCAAGCGTATGATCGATCGGTCGACGATCCGCTCTGCAAGCATCCGCTTCAACCACGCATGGTTCACGCGGTCGAAGTACGACTTGATGTCCGCGTCATGAATGTGCATCACTTTGCCGGCGATCAGGTGCCCCCGAAGTGTGCGCAAGGCATCGTGGGCCTTGCGTCGAGGCCTGTATCCGAACGATGTGTCGAGAAAGTCTTCCTCGAACACTGCGCTCAGCACACGGGCGACCGCTGCTTGGAGCAGTCGATCCTCGACGGTTGGAATGCCGAGGGGGCGGGTCTTTCCCCGCCCCTTGGGAATCTCCACGCGACGCACCGGCGGAGGCTTGTAGACTCCCCGCCGTGCGCGGTCGTGTAGATCTGCGATCCGTTCGTCGAGGTTGGCCTCGAACTCCTGTGTCGTTTCATGATCGACTCCAGCCGCACCCCGCCGGTTCATCTGTGACCACGTCTCTTTTAGAAACGCGGGCGTGATCAAGTGAGCCAGTGACGTGAACCGCAGCCCTTTGTTGCCCTGAGCCTTGGCCGCTATCTCATCCAGTTTCGTTGCCATCGAAGCTCCCCCTCTGAGTGGGGCCGATGTGTCCCTTGATGAGAAACTCGTCTCGCTCGCCGCTTCCCCCTGTGCACGGCTTTCCCGTGCTCTGAGTACTATCAGCGAGTCCGACTTCCACCGCAGCGTCCGCCAGCCTTCGGATGTGCCTCGTGCTTTGGCGTACTCGACGACCACGTCCGCCGAGACCACGATGGATCTCCCAGGTTCCTCGATGCTTCCCTTTCCGGCCGTGCTGTGCGGCTATACCCCGCCGGGATCTCCGGCGACCTCGCCATTGTCGGTCACCTACATGGTGCCTTCCGAGTATTCGACCTCGTCGGCCCCCGGTTGATGAAATCACGAGGCTTACACCGCTTCACTTGCGTTACGGCCCAGCCGTCGCTCTGTCTACGCTTACCGCATGTCGTTACCTCCATGGGGTCTAGACTCGATTCTCGGTGGGGCGGCTCCACCCCTTGCCGAGGCGGGAATCTCACCCGCTGAAAGCACCAGGCTTGCCTGGCGCACCAAATGACTTGCGCATATCCACGGGATCACGGTAGGCCAGAATGCGCCGCGGGCGCTCCGCGAGAAACATCGCTCAGCCTCGCAGGCGCAGGCGCCCGCCCCCGGGCAACTCCAGGTCCAGCTGCCAGCCGCTGTGGCCTGCAACAACGCTTGCCGGCAGCACATCGATGAAGTTTGCAGCCGCGGAAGCTGCCAGACGATTGCGCCAGCGCCGCAGGCTCTCGGCACCAACGCCTTCCCTGCGGCAGAATTCCCTGGTGCTCAATCCGGAAGTCTCGAACTTCTCGACAATGGCACGCCACTCTTCCCGGCTCCGGCGAATACGTCGTGACCGCTGTCTTGCCATCCAACCTCCTTCCGCCCATCAAAGGCGGATCTGATGTCCGAGGCTGTTATAGCGGCAGACAGCACGCCGGGGAAGAACGCCGATTCTCGACCGGTTACACCAGTACGCTCTCTCGGTCCGCCTGCTGTAGTGCCGCAGTCGGATTGCCCGGCGTACTCGCTCCTCGAGGCGCATGCCGCCACCGGAGTCGCGTCCTGCACACTTACCCGGCTCGCCGCCCGCC
>DRQF01000107.1 GCA_011369445.1 Planctomycetota bacterium
AGTGAGGAGGTTTCTAATGCCTTCTGGCGTGAAGACCCGATCGGGTGCTTCAACTCGAAATAGACAAGGCGTCGATCCCATCCCCACCAATGACAAGGAGGAGAGGATTCATGAACCTCGTGGGCAACACAGGGCCCAACACGCCGGTTCGGGTCACCTGCACGATCCGATCCGCGGTCCTTCCGCCTGCTCCGGTCGGATTGGATCCGGTGGTCCCTTCGGGAAACCCGGTGGCGCCAAGCAACATCGTGCTGGGATTGAGGCGCAACGATGTCGTGCTTTGAAACACCCCGTGTTCGGCGCGGCCTTGAGGCGCTCCTTCTCCTGTTGGCTGCGATGGGCTGGAGGCCCGCGACCTCTCAGGTCCCCGTTCCCACACCCGCCGCACCGCCCCTGGCGTTCTTGAGTCAAGTGAACGGACCGTGGTCAGGCAGTGGGGCTGTCGGGTACGACCTCGTCACCATCGGGGACATCGACGGCGATGGGAAGGACGACCTCATCGCCACCGCCCCCGGCACCACGCTCGGATCAAGCGGATTGACGGGGCTTTCAGAGGTCCGTCTATTGAGTCAGTCAGGACTCCAAACATTGTACTCCTTTCATGGCCCCGGAACTGGCTACACGGCCGCCGCCTCCGTCGCCAGGATCTCCGACATTGACCTCGATGGGAATTCTGACTTCGCAACAATGGAAGCCATGCCAAATCCGAGCGGGCTCGGGTTCGTTTGGGCCGTCAACGCCCGATCATCTGCCACTGGCAACGTCGAGTACTCGTTTCCAGCCTACAGCTCTTGGTCTCGCCCCGGCGTGCCTTTGTCCGACCTCGATGGTGACGGGGTCGGCGAATTCATCGTGAGCAACTTCGAGTACAACTTGCTTGGCCGTGTCGCCGTCCATAGCGGGGCGACCGGCGCGCTTCTCTTCCAGATGACGGGTTCCGCGATAGGGGAGCAGTTCGGTCGCGGCGTTTGGCCAGTTGGCGATGTCAACGGGGATGGGCTCGATGACTTGGCAATATCCCTGAATGCATTGATTCCCCAAACGCCCTTCGTTGGGAAGCTCCGCATTTTTAGTGTCACCCCTACCGGCTTTCAACTCCTCTACTCCTTTCAGTCGCTCCCCCAGAATCAACTCCACGCCCGGGGACTGGGCGACGTGGACGGAGACGGGGTCTCTGACGTCGTGCTCGTCGAGAGTGGATCCCCCACGGGGCTGAGCCCGTTCGCGACAGGCCCGGGCAGCCTGAGCATCGTTTCCGGCGCCACGGGCAACATCCTTTGGCAACGAACCCCTCCCGAGGGGCTTTGGGTTTTCGGCCACACTCTCATCGGGTCGAACAACCCCTACGCCAACGGAGGTGTCCTCGCCGCCCTGCCCGACGTCGACGGCGACGGCGTGCGGGATTTCGCGGTGACGGGGCGCGTCGACCCGAACTTCGCTCAGTCTCAAAGCTACGATCAGCACGTCGTGATGGTGTTCTCGGGCCACGACGGGACCTTGCTCTTCAAGGCCCAGGAGAATGCTCCCAGCAACTTCGGCGCGGCCCTGGCGGGCGGTGACTTCGACGGGGACGGGCTCGGCGACCTCGCCGTGGGCGCTCCCGACGCCTTCATCTTCGCCGGCTTCGTGCGGGTCTACCGAAGCCAAACCCTGATGGAGCCCGCGGTGGCTCGAGGAACGGCTCTGGACGTGGCGGGCGACCCCCAGGACATCCTCTTCGTGGCGCCCCAGGGGCAAGGTCCCACCAGCGGCGGGCCGGCCCGGAGCGTGGTGCTCCCCGCGGGAACTCCTACTCAGGTGTGGTTGGCAAGGCCGCCCATGGCGCCGTTGACCCCGCTTCCCCACGCCATCTTCGGCGTCGTTCGCTCCGGCGGAAACTTCGGCGTCTTCGGCCTGCCCTTCGGCGCGGGCGCGCTGTGCTTCACGCCGGAAGTGTTCGATCCCTTCGGCGACCCCCACCTCTTCACGCTGACCAACACCTTCGGTGGATTCCCGGCCTTGCTCCCCGCGAACCACGCCTACCTGGGCGCCTTCGGAAGCCCCGTGGCCCTCATGGGACCGATCCCGTTCCCGATCACTTTCTGGCTCCAGGGCATCGTCGCGGATCCCACGCGACCCTTCCCGGGGCTTGCCGTCACCAACGCCCTGCGCGTTGTCGTCCGATGAGAGGAGGCCATCCCATGCGTCGCCTGCAGCCGCTCTTTCTTCTCGCCGCCCTCGCCTTGCCGCTCGCAGCCCAGAACCAGACTCCCCGTCTCTATGGAACGGAAGTCTTCGTCACGATGAATCAGGAGCAGGCCGCCCTCCCCTGGACCACCGACTGGGACAACTTCATCCTGGTCGGTCCGAACGACGACATTGAAGTCATCGACTTCAACCATGGTCAAACGGGCACCACCAGCCCGCCGCCCTTCGCCTTCAACATCGGCGTAGGCGCCTTCGGCAATCTCTACGAGCACGGCAGCTACATCTATGAGCCCTTCTGGTTCACCCAGGCCACCGGCAACGTGGGGGGATTCATCCACCCCACCATCGACCCCTTCTCGCCCA
This sequence comes from Planctomycetota bacterium, assembly GCA_011369445.1. Taxonomy (GTDB): domain Bacteria; phylum Planctomycetota; family DRQF01; genus DRQF01. The sequence goes on from DRQF01000107.1 coordinate 2,551, forward strand.
ACGGCCCGGCCTTCAGCGACGATTGGTTCGAGAGAACCTCCGGGCTCCAGCCCCTGCAGCGGCAAGGTCTCCGGATCACGAGAGCGGACGGCCGCCCTTTTTGGCTGAAGTCCATGGAGTATCGGGACGCCCACTCGGACTTTGAGTTCGGCCTCGAATTGCAGACCTACCTCTCCTTCGCGAATTACGCGTCCTTCATTCCCGTACCCAACCTGTCCACCTGGACCCCCATCACCTTTCAGCCCCTTCCTCCCGACATGCGTCGCATGAATCTCGGGCCGGGGTCGGACGCGACCCTGGTGTTCGACGTCGCCCAAGGAACGGTGAGCGCCCAGGGCGTGATCTCATCGTGGCTGACGGGTAACGGTGGGCTGATGGACACGCCCACCCTCGATCCCCTGATCGGAGGGACCTTCCTCTTCAGCGCCGACTACACGGGAACGGATTTGACGGATCTTACGGACGTGGTCTTCACGAACGTGGCGATCACGCTTCAAACGCCGGGCGGACCGAGTCTTTCTCTCTCCACCGCTTTGCCCCTCCGCGAAGAAGAGTACCGTCTTGTCGGGACTCCCGCGGCCTTCCCCGAAAGCTTCCCCGTCTTCAAGGCCGCCTCCGGCGGAACCGTGACGGGAAGCCCAGGGGGCTCGCCGGCTTTGCAGTCGCTGGAGATTCGGCTCCCCCTCGAGCCCCTTGCCCTCGTCATGGCCGTGGGCCCCTCAGGCCCCAGAATTCTCGAGATCCGCAAGGACTACCACTTCGTGCCCCATCCCCAGTTTCTCATGGCCCCGACGCCCCAAGGCGGACTCGCCTACGGCATCGTAGGGCTGCCGCCCGGCGAGGAGATCTTCAGCATCTTCGACGTGAATCCCCCTCAACCCCTTGGCACGGGTCCCGTCGCCGGCATCAACTTCGGGCCGGCCCAGTATTCCCAGGTCCTGCAGCCCGTGGGGACCGACCCCTTTCACGTGACGGCGGACGGACATGGCACATATTTCTTCGGCCTTCCCAGCTTGGGGGCCTTGGCCGGATTGACCTTGGATCTGTTGCTGGTGGAGCAGCCGGACGCCCAGACGTTTTGGGTGTCCCCTCCGGTCCGCGTCACGCTTTGAGAATGCCGTGGATGCGCAGCGTTGCCGCGGCACGCGCGTGCCACGGTGAATGATCGCCGGTGGAGCGGGGGCGGCGGGGAGGCGTGGGAGGATGGTGCGACCCCAAAACGAAAACCGGTGCAATCAAGAGGACGACGGGGACGTCGTCAATCCAGAAGAGGGGGCGGGGTCGGCAAGAGGACGACGGAGACGCCGTCAACCCAGAAGAGGGGGCGGGGTCGGCAAGAGGACGACGGAGACGTCGTCAACCCAGAAGATGGAGCGGGGCCGGCAAGAGGACGACGGGGACCTCGTCAATCCAGAAGATGGGGCGGGGCGTCACCGGGCCAGAGTGCGGATGAGGGAGGGGCCCTCGTAGATGAAACCGGTGAAAATCTCAATGAGGTCGGCCCCCGCCTCGCGCATGCGGTGGGCTTTCTCAGGGCTGTCGATGCCGCCCACGCCGATGATGGGGACGCGGCCCTCCAGCTTCTCCGCAAACCAGCGCACTTGTTCGAGGGCGATGGGGAAAAGAGGCGCGCCCGAAAGACCGCCGCGCTCCCCCGTCACGGCCGCCGAAGCCTTCAAGGCATCCGGCCTCCGCGTCGTCGTGTTCGTGAGGACGAGTCCGTCAAGTAAACCTGACTGCGCAGCTTCCACGATCACCGCCCGCTCCCGCTCATCAACGTCGGGTGACACCTTTAGGATCAACGGCTTGAAGCGCGCACTCTGTTCCCGCGCCAACCGATCTCTGAGAGCGCCCAGCCCGCCGAGCAGACGAGCCATGGCTTCCTCTCCCCCGAAGTCCCTAAGCTCCGGCGATGCCGGGCAGGATATGTTCACCGTGAACCCGCTGACGTGCGGAAAGAGAACCCTGAGCGTCTTCTCATAGTCCTCCGCCATCTCGTCCAAGGAACCCTCGAGATCCGCCGTCTTCACGATGTTGGCGAACACGGGAACGCGCGGTCGAAGATCCGCCAACCGACGCGCCGTCTCCTCCGCCCCCGCGTTGGGAAGTCCCATCCGATTGATGAGCCCCCGATCCTCCGGAAGACGAAAGATCCGCGGCCGCGGGTTTCCGGGTCGGGCCTCCGAAGAGATGGCTCCCACTTCGAGAAAACCGAACCCCAGCCGCTCGAGAGCGGGAACGACGCGCGCCTCCTTGTCGAACCCGGCGGCGAGGCCCACCCGGTTGCGAAAGGTCATGCCCCAAAGCTCCACCGGATCGGCGGGAACCCGCTTCTCGAAGAGAAGCGAGAGCAGCGGTCCCAGGGGAGGCCGCCCCGCCCACCGAAGCGCCGTCAACGCCAGATGATGGGCCCTCTCCGGGTCCATGCGAAACAAAAGCGGGCGAATGAGCGAGCGGTACAGCATGGTGCGGGATCATAACCGGGCGCACCCCCGCGAACCCGTGGGAGATTCCTCCAGATAGAGCGGGGGACCGGTCGATGAATGAACATGCAATCCGTGGCGAACATCGACGTTGAGATGGAAGGCGGGTCAGCGGCACGGCTCAGGCAGAACCTGGAGGTTCTGGGAGGCGTCCAGCCCGACCTGGCCGCGCGACTGGGCCAAGCCGGATTCCATGAAAATCTTCAAGTCCGCGAGGACGAGAAGGGCACGCGAAGGGTCGGGCGGCCTTTCCGCAGGCGATGGCTCGCCATTGAGGAGACCGAGGAGGAACTCTCCCGGCCGGCTCCCTTCGTCCAGAGGCAAGGAGGGGCCGGATGGTTCCTCTTGGGGTTGGGGACAGGCGAGCGGGCGCGCGCCCTGCTCAGCGAGCTCCCCGATGACGAGACGCTCACGGTGTGGGAGCCCGACCCTGCCCTGATGTTGCTGGCTCTCTCCCGCTGGAACGTCTCGGGAGAACTCATGGCGGGAAGGCTCCGCCTGCTTCTGGGCTCCGACCTGGTCGGCCAGGGCCCCCACAATCCCGCACGCTGGATTCACCATCCCAAGCTCGCGCCCACATGGCCTTGGGTCGTCCGCCTCGTCGCCGAGGAGCCCCAAAGGGATCGCCCTCTCGTCGCCATCATGGAAGGCGAACTGCTGGTGGAAGACCTCTCCTTGGCGCTCCACGGGCAGGGGCGCCCCGTCTACCACGTGGACGCCACCGTTCTCACTCGGGATCAGATCGCCGACGAACTGGGAAGGCTCGCCCCCGAGCGCATCCTCTCCATCAACTTCCAGCCGGAACTGGCGCACATCGCCGGAGAGTTGGAAATCCCCTACGTCCCCTGGGAGATCGATCCCTCAGCCTCCACGATTCCCGTGATCGCTGCCGATTCCCCAGCCGCACAATGGACACGGATACGCACGTGGCGACGCCGCCGGGTCACCGAGCTCGCCAACCGGGGATGGCCGCGGGCCAAGTGGCTGCCGCTCGCGGTGAGCCCGCGTCACCGGCAGAGCGCACCAAGCCCCAGGGAAGACCTCCGCGACCACGTCATCTTCGTGGGCTCCTGCATGGCATCGCAGGGGCGGGTGCTCTGGGCGATGCTTGAGGACGCCGTCGCCTCCGACTGGGGCCGGGCCTCCGCCTGGCGCGCCTTCGGGGCCGCCGTCACCGAACTCGAATCCCGCATCCTGGACGCTCCCACGGTTTTCGATCCTCTGGCCGTTCTAGACGCCCTGCGCAAGCAGTTCGAGTTGCCCGAGGCCGTCCCCACGCCCCACGGCGAAGCCCTGGTGGCGATCCTGGCCGGGGAGCGCTTGGCCAGCGCCAAGCGGATCGGCGTGCTCCGGGCTCTTGGCGAATTCGAACTTGCCGTCTTCGGCGAGGAGGACTGGGCGCAGGTCTTGCCGGCGGGCGCCTACCGGGGTTGGGCCGGACACGGTTCAGCCCTGAACGCCATCTACTCCGCCCCCGGCATCCACATCGACGTGAACCGGATCTACCAGCCGGACATCGTCACGCTCCGCACCTTCGAGATCACGGCCTGCGGAGGGTTCCTCGTCGCCGAGGAAACGGATGAGATCCACGAACTTTTCGACGTGGGACGGGAGTTGGCGACGTGGAAGACCACGGGGCAGCTCATCGAGCGAGTTCGAGAGGCGCTGGAGAATCCGGAACTCCGCCGCGCAGTCGGCGACGCGGGCAAGCACCGGCTTCTCCGCGATCACACCGTGGAGAGGCGGCTTCAATCCCTCATGGACTGAGCGCCCTGGATTCAGAGGAGTTCTTGGAGATCGGGGTGACGCGGAAGGGCCTGCAGCAGTTCTTCCCCGTAACGCTGCATGAGTTGGGCCTTGCGGCTTTCCAACAGCTCGATCCTCCGGCGCCGCCGGCGGCGTTCCCTCTCGAAGACCCGGCGGTCCTCGATCTGGATGAAGGCCTGGTCGGTGGCCTCGAAGGCGGCGACGAAAACCAGCAGAGAACGGGTACGCGCCTGGATGCGACTCTCCAGGTCGAAAAGCTCGCCGGCCACGCGAGACGCATGGTCCAGCAACGGACGAATGCGACGAGCGAGGCCGGCCTCGGCAAGAGTTTCCACGATCTCGGGGGCGATCTTGGTGCTGCGGCTCATGGTCGTGTATGTCCTTCTCCGACTCGTTCGGGCATCATTCCTATCGGCAGCATGACCGGCATGAATGAAGTCCCAGGGTGCGGAGCGTGAAATCGTCGGTCGGTCTCGTCATGATGGGGTTTGAAGGGAGTCGCCATGAGCCAAGAGACCGCAGCCCTCGTCCGGGACGCCTACCAGTCCATCACGCAACGTCTCTCGCGCCGCATCGTGGGCATGGAGGACGTCACGCGCCTTCTGATCACATCGGTGTTCGCGGACGGGCACGCCCTGTTGGTCGGCGTGCCGGGCCTCGCGAAGACCCTCCTCGTCTCCAGCATGGCGGAGCTCCTGGATCTCAGCTTCAGTCGCATCCAATTCACACCGGACCTCATGCCCAGCGACATCACGGGCGCCGAGGTCATCGTGGAGGACAAGACGACGGGCGAACGGCGGTTCGAATTCCTGAAGGGCCCGTTGTTCTCCCACGTCATCCTGGCCGACGAGATCAATCGCACGCCCCCGAAAACCCAGGCCGCCCTCATGGAAGCCATGGAAGAGCATCAGGTGAGTTCACTGGGGCGCCGCTTCGAGCTGGAAGAACCCTTCTTCGTTCTCGCCACGCAAAACCCCATCGAGCAGGAGGGCACCTACCCCTTGCCCGCGGCCCAACTGGATCGTTTCCTCTTCGAGATCAACGTCGACTACCCCGCCGAGAAGGAAGAAGAGCAGATCGTTCGCCAAACGACGCGGCCCCACGACGACACGCTCGAACCGGTTCTCGCAAAGGACGCCGTGCTTGAGATCATCGGCGCCGTGCGCAGCCTTCCCGTCCCCGAGGACATCGCCCGATACGCCACGACCCTGGCTCGGCGGTCACGCCCCGATGAGGACGGCGCGCCTGAAGTCGTGACCAAGTATGTCTCGTTCGGCGCGGGGCCCCGTGCCGCCCAGGCCCTCGTCACGGGCGCGAAAGTGCTGGCCATGATGCGTGGCGAAACGCGCCCCACGCACGCCGACGTGCGCACCCTCACGGGCCCCGTCCTCCGGCATCGCATCGTCTTGAATTTCCTGGCGGCGGCGGACGGCGTTCCCGTCGAGGAGATCATCCAGGGTATCACGGCCTCCGTGCAGGCGCCCGACTTCCATCCGGAGCCCGCGACGACGAAGAGGAAAAAGGGCCTCTTCTCCTTCTTCGCCAAGAACGCCAAGTGAGCGACCGCACAGCCCTGCGGAAGCAGCTTTGGGCCATGGCCATGCCGCTCATGGCCAGCAATCTGTCCCAGACGATGATCTCGATGGTGGACACCCTCATGGTGGGGCACCTGCCGGAGTCCGAACCCTTAGCCGCCATGGGGCTCTCTCGCGTCATCTTCCTGGTCGTCTTTCTCGTCATCAGCTCCCCCTTCATGGGCATCCAGGCCCTCACGGCCCGACGCCTCGGTGAAGGCAAGCCCGATGATGCTGGGCGCGTCCTTCTGAACGGCCTCGCCATGGCGGGCCTCATCGGCCTCGTGGCGGGGGGGCTGGGGCTCCTCCTCGCCGAGCCCGTGGTCTTCGCCCTCTCCGATGACACGAAGGTCGCAAGCCTGGCCGCCCGCTACCTCGTCATCCGTTGGGGCGGCGCCGTCGTCGTGACCCTCCTGTGGGCGTTCAAGGGGTTCCTCTACGGACGCGGGGAGACCGGTTTCGACATGCGGGTGACCCTCGTCGTCAACCTCCTCAACGTCGGGCTGAACGTCGTGTTCATCTGGGGCGCCTTCGGCATTCCCGCCATGGGCATGCCGGGAGCAGCCCTAGCGAGCGTCCTCGCCACGACGATCGGCTTGACCCTCATGGCCCGGCGCGTGTTCAGCGCCCGGTATCGCAAGGTCGCTCTTCCTCGGGGCGGCCCCTTCTGGAACATGCGGGACGTGGCGGGGATCATCCGTCTCTCCGCGCCGCGAGCCGTGCAGGCCGTGGCCTTTGGCGCCTCGATCTTCTTTTTCGAGCGGGTGGAGGCATCGACCGGGCCGGTGGGTCTCGCCGCCTCCACCGTGATCTGGAGTTTCTTCGGGGCCTCGGTCTTGGTCGCCATCGCTCTCGGCGCTTCCGCCGCCACGATGGCCGGCCATGCGCTGGGTGCGGGCAACCCCCAGCGCGCGGAGGCGGCGGCGGAGGAGGCCATCCGGCAGGGCGTGATGTTGACGACGGGAATCGCGGTTCTCGTGGTCGCCTTCCCTCGAGCGATCCTTTCCCTCTTCACCGATGACCCCGCGGTGATCGAAGCGGGCACGGCGCCGCTGCGGCTCGTGAGCACGTTCATGTTCGTGGACTGCGTGGGCATCATCCTCGGCCGCGTGCTGTCGGCGGCGGGTTGCGCCATCTACGTGATGCTGGCGGAAATCGTCGTCTCCTTCGGCTGCATGCTGCCCGGCGCCTGGCTCATGAGCCACCTTTTCCCCGGCAACCTTCTCGCCATGTGGTCCGCCTGGGTCATCTACATCTGTTGCTGGCACGGCGCGATGATGGCGAAATTCGTCCGCGGCGGCTGGAAGCACATCCGCATCTGACCCCTACTCCTCCCCCGCGATGGATGCCAGCATCCCCCGGCCCCGCGCGATCCAGCGGTCCCGACTGAAACTCCAGGCCATGAGGGCGCCCTTCACCGTGGTGGTGATCGTCACGGACCAAAAGACCCCCTCCGCGCCCCAACCCAGCCCATCGCAAAGCCACCACGCCAGCGGCAAGCGGGCCAGGGTGAACACGGAGATGATCCACATGGGCGGCAAGGTGTCGCCCGCCCCTCCGAAGGCTTCGTAAAGAACGATCTCCACCGCGAGCGGCACCTGGCTCAAGGCCACGATGACGAGATAGGTGCGGCCGTAGCCGTGGAGGACCTCCTGTCCCGGCGCGAAGAACTGAAGGAGGGGTTCGCGGAAAAAGACGAAGACTCCGCTCGCCATGAGCGCCAGCGCCGATCCCAAACCGACGGCCAGCCAAGCTCCCCGTCGCGCACGCATGGGATGCCCGGCCCCGAGATTCTGACCGACCCAGGCCGCCGCCACCGTGGCCACACCCACCAACGACGCCCAGGAGATGGACTCGATCTTCTGGCCGATGGCGAAGGCGCCGAGCGCTTCGTCGCCGAAGGGTGCCAGGAAACTCGCAAGCCCGAGAAAAGTCAGGCAGTAGAGCAGGCCCCCTCCCGCGGCGGGCGCGCCGATCTTGAGAAAGCGGACGTACTCCGAGCGCAGCAGCATCCGACCCCAGGGGCGAAAAGAAACGTGGCCTCGGCGGACGAGCAAAAGGAGCCCCGCGAGCACCGCCGCCATGCGGCACGCCACGGTGGCCCACGCGGCCCCCACGACGCCGTGCCCGGCCACGGGGCCCCATCCCAGAACGAGGAGGGGATCGAGGGCGAGATTCAAAAGGAGCGCGCCGGCCAGGAGAAAGACGGGGCTCTTGGTGTCCCCCCGGGCCCGAAAGACGGCGTCCACGGTTCCGAACCCGAAGATGGACAGCGCGCCTCCCAGCAACACGCCCAGGTAGTCCCGAGAAAGTTGTGCGGCACCAGGCTCGACCCGGGTCCATGCCACCACCAGGTCCCTGAGGGGAAGCCCCACCACGAGGGCCACCCCCCAAAGCAGAACCGCGAAAACAAAACCACGGGCGGCGGCGCGCCGCGCGCGGTCCTCCATCCCCGCCCCCACGGACTGGGAAACGACCGCAAGCACCGCGGTGACCACCATGTGTTCGAGGGAAAAAAGACACCACAGGCCGTAGGTGCCCACGGCGAGGGCCGCCAGCTCCGGGCCGGGCTGGGCCAAGCGCCCCACCCAGAAAGCGTCCACGACTTCGAAGAGGGCAAAGAGGATCTGCAGGCCCACGGCGCCCGGTAAGAGCGCCCGCATGTGTGCGCCGAATCGTCCCTGAGTGAGATCCCTTTCCATGGGGGAGGCTATCCGTCCGCAAGCGCACGGCAAGACGCCGGGTTCGGTCCGAATGGGCCCTCCGCTTGATCTTCACCCTGCACCGCATATATTCATCGGACCGATGGAGGTGCGATCGACCCAACCCCCGCATCCCCTTCGGCGGAGTTCGACTCCAAACCCGGGGCGTGGCGCAGCCTGGCTAGCGCGCTTGAATGGGGTTCAAGAGGTCGGAGGTTCGAATCCTCTCGCCCCGACTGCGGCTAAGGGCCTGTCACGACGCAAGTTATGACAGGCCCTTGGTTTTTGTACAGCCCCCCTCCATTCCGCCCTGAACACACTTTGAACACAGATCCCCGTTCCATCTGACCCACTGTCCGTGGTGGTCGGGTCGGCCAGGGGGATTGCTCCCCCCGGCCCTCCACAGATCCGGACGTGCGCAATTGACGCATCCGGCTGCTACCGGGCACGAAACGTGACCCCCCTCCCGCCGGCTGGGAAGCCGGTGGAGGGTGCCGGGGGCAGGGCATATGCCCTGCCCCCGGCGCGGAAAGTCACCTGGTTTCCGGACGTCTACCCCCCTGGTATTCTCCGGGTCTCTGAAACCTGTAATCTGGAGGAAATCGGAGGTGATCTCCCCCCCGGTCTCATTGTGGTTCACCGAATCGGGTCTATAGGAACGCACCGAATTTCATGAAATGCACGCTCATACATTTCCTCCTATTCCTCCTCTTACCCAAAACTGGACTCGCACAAACTGCCGAGGAGTCTCTGTTCGAGGCTACTTTTCGGCAGTCGATCAAAATCCCGGCAAGGAAACAGACGAAACGAAAGCGGACGTTCCTGCTTAGTTACATCACTGTCCGAAGCGACAAAAGCGTATTTGTCGAACGGCGGGTCTATCTCGTTCACCCAATTCTGATTTGGAAGCGGCCAGTCCTTGCGGAGATCTACCTATATCGGGTTGACGACCTGGAAGATAAATGCCAAGCGACGATTGGACCACTCATATATGGATCGTTTGCGCCCAGGGCTCCGCTTCTTCCAAAGGAATTCAGGATCGAAAGGGATGCTGCCCGATTGACGCATCACTTGGGTGACGGCGCTGAGATCGATGTGATGCTCACACGATTGAGAAAGCCGGATGGAGGACTGGTCGTCAAGGCGCGCCAAGTAGGCAAGTCAAGGTTGACGACCATGAAGACGGACCAGCGGCCATGGTCGTGTGGGCGATGGAGGCAGATGTACTCGATTGGCCCGATGGGGCGCCTGTCGAGCTACTCGGGTGCGCTGGAAGTCCATGACAGCTACGCGGTCGCCTTTTCCCAATTCGATCTGAGGCGAAAAGGTCGCCCGCGTTCACTTGACGGCCGTTTGGCTAAGGCGCGTTGGGAGGAACTTTGGCGATTCGCGACGGACGAGGTGCGCGTGTCGGAATTGAAGTACCAGGAGAAGGAAGTTCACGACTTCTTGAGAGTGAAAGAGTCGGAAGAGGCTCAGAATGCCAGGAGAGAGCGCGATACTCAGGCGCGGATCAAGAGAATCCTCGGAAAGAAGTTCCCGATTGCTGGCCTGACGAAGATCAGCGACGGCAAGGCGTTTACGCTCCCAGCCTCCGGATGTGTCGCCGTACTGTGGTCCATCAAGTGTCCGGCCTGTCACAAGGAGCTGCGGTGGTTGACTGAGCAAGAGAGGAGTGATCATGGGAGACCGGGGGTGACGATCGTCGCTATCAATGCAATCGATGCGATTCCCAAAACGAGGGAGCACGTGAATGCCCTCGGTTGGTCGTTCCCGGTGCTCAGTGGGAAGAAGGATATCTTCCAGTTTCTCGGCTTGGAATCCGTCCCGATCACAGTATGGATCCGGGCCGACGGAAGCGTCGGAGACTGTGTGCTCGGATATCGGAGGGGACGGGTGAAGTCGCTGATGAGAAAGGCTAGCGAGGCAGCCCACGTGACGCATGAGGAGGTGAAATGAGGGTCTCCTCCACATTTTGTGGAGGAGAGCCTCAAAGGGCAGGGCAATCTGGGACGATGGCGCCGAGGTTTGGGTTTCCAAGGGGGATCCCAATAACTTCGATGGGAACACCTGGACCCTTGACCTCATCTGAGCTTCGGATCCTGCGTCCTCCGAGATACTCTTGGACTTGTGGAGAGCACCCGTGAATCGAGCCAGGCGCCCTTTTCTCGTCGTTATGACTTGGATGGGAGTCGCGGGCGTGTTGGGCCTCGCCGTGTGGTTCGCCGTCGCCGGGCAGGATGAGGATGTTTCCGAATTGCAGTCGCGAGCCCCTTCACCGGGGCTCGCTCCCGTTCATCGCGCTGATGCGTCGACGGAACGAGACAATCCACCCCGTGTCACGAAGTTGACCGCGTGTCGGGTTCGCATCCGGTCGGCCGCTCCGCGGGCCCGAACCGTCGCGGGGCGACTCGTTTCCCTCGCGGATAAGAAGGGCCTCACTCTCGGCAGCGTGCTCGTCGAGAAGGAAGGGGCGCCCGCAGTCTTCGAACTCGCCGTGGACGCGGGGTCGCTGCTTGTCTTCGAAACCCCCGGATTTCTCCCGCAGTCCATCGAAGTCCCCCCCGCTGACGACCAAGACATGACGGATCTCGGTCAAGTCATCCTTGAACCAGAACCGAACCTCATCATCTCGTTCGACGCGCCGCTCCCCATCGCCGAAGCCCGCTTGGAGGTTCACCGACCCTGGGAACAGTTCAAGCCTGCGCCGTCGTTTTTTGGTCGCCAGCCGCTCCGTCAGGGAGAGCGGGGGCCCTGGAGCTTCGCCGTTCCCTCGGAGACGGAGTGCAGGATCACGCTCACTCCTCTCGCCGACCCCCGTTCCGAGACGTTGAACTGGGACTGGAAGGTGTCTCCGCTGGAGCCGGACGAAATCCGATCCATCGAGCTGAATCTTGAACGCGGGGCCTCACGCATCGCCCTGAAAGGGATTCCTTCACCGCTGCAAGCGGGGCAAACATTGGCGATCAACGCGGTCGACGGGACGCAACCGTTCTTCCACCACATGCGAACCGACGCGACTGTGCGAAGCAACCGGGAGGGATGGGCACGGGTCGAACCCTCACCCGGCCTGAATACGGTCCACCTCGTCGTCAGCGGCGGCCGTTCCGTCCCGTGTCGGACCACTCGGGGCGCACTCCAGTTTCCGCTCGAAGAAGGAATGACGACCGAGATCCGCCCCACCGAGCCCCTCGTTCGCATTCGTGTTCTGCACCAAGACGCGGACGGTCGACGTCATCCCTACAGGCGTGCCGCCGTCGGGTTCAGTCACATGCCAACCACGCTCGTCGAATGCCAAGACGGATGGCTGCTGGCGCGAAAGGAGGATTTCGATCATGCGACAAGCCTCATCGTTCGGGCCGGCAGCACGGGGAAGGTGTCGGAGGTGGACCGGACGTCGATCGAGGAACTCGGCGACGACGCCTACGCCGTGACTTTGGGGCTCGCCGTGGACGTCTTCATCACTCCGGACACCTCGAAGCTCCGTGAGACATTGCCGGCAGAATCCATCCGCGTCGCTCTCGTCCCTTCGTCGAGCGCTGTCGTCGGTGGGGATCGACGCAGGAATGCCTTCACGTCCTTCGATGTCGAAAGCGGGGCGTGGCGCTTCCCTGCTGTCACTCCAGGCAGCTATGACGTCCGAGCTTGGGTGGACCGACTTCCCGATTCGGTGGAGAGCGAGCTTCTTGCCCGCTGGGGTGCGAGCCCCCGGTTCGTCATGAAGTCGCTGGGATCGATCACGGTGGGCGCGAGGCCGGCCGAGCAGCACATCGCCGTCGCTCTTCCATCCTTCGTGCCCAGGATTCTGCACGTCGTCAACTGGATGGAACGACCTAACGGGCTGGGTCTCCGCGACCTCTTCATCGACGGAAACCCCTGCTTTCTCGACGAGAGCGGAGAGATGCAGAGCAAGATCACTCGAGCGTGGGATCCCATCCAACAGGTTTCCATCTCGCGATTCGAAGGCCCGCTGATCCCTTCCCGCTACTGGCATGTCGCGAAGCGTTCGGACGGATCCCTGGAACTCCGTATCGACTGGGACGCGTGGCCCATGATGAACATCCGACTGCGTGAGCCCCTGGACGATGTCAGGATCGTGCCGATTCCGACTCCCGTGACGACGACATCGTATCAGTCCGCGGCCGCGGGGGGCCTCCGATTCAGACAGAACGGCGACATCCTCTTTCTTCCGCTCGCGGCGTATGTTCGCCCCCTTTGGGCCGTCCTCCTTGCATTCGATGTGGACGGCCGCCACCACGTGGTGTTTCTCGATCCCCAATCGCCGGCGGGCCCCATCGATCTCTCATCTCGGGGTCGTCTGCGGGACGTCGTGATTCCCTCCAACTGGCGCGACGGGGCGGTCGACGTCCTCGCTCGGTTTCGAAGAGGGAAGAAGACCATCCTCGTCCCCCTGGGAACCCTCGCAGCTGGGGATTCCCGCCTCTGGCTGGACGACAGAGCGGACGCCGTGTTAGGTCGCCAAGAGGGAAAACTCACCGTCCTTCCGTTCCGCGACTGAGCGCCGACCACACCTGTGCCGCTCACAGCTCCGTCAAACTTTCCGGAACTCAAAAGCCGGGAATCGGTGGACGCTGAGGGGGTTGCCGGGGTCGATTCTCCGTGAGAACCTGGTGTGGAGAGATTGAAAGGATAACGGCCTCATGTCGGACGCAGAGCGCTTTGCACCAGGAAGTCTCGCGGCTCTCGTTTTTTGCCTCGCTGAACCATTTCTTGGCGCTCAAGGCACCCTGGTCGACGAAACGCCCCATTTCGCCCTCACCGCGCTTGGCAGAATGGGAGCGGTGACAGCCGGCCTCCGCAACGAGATCGCCGTGGCATGGAAGATGAACGATGACGGGTCGCGGGTCATCGTCGGGTTTCATGGCGGACGCGTCATGCTCTGGGACACGTCGTCATCACCGCCTGTCCTCCTCCGCAATCTGCTCCTCCGGAATCGCACGGCGACCTGGAAGGGAACGCGCTACCAGCACTGGGTAAACGCTCTCGGCCCCGAGGTCAGCGCGGTCGGTTTTGCGGGCAAGGTGGCCTTTGCCGTCAATCACTCCGGTGCATTCCGTACATTCGATGAAGCGACGGGTAACGACGGCGTGACCTGGGATGTCCCGACCGCAGTGACGGCGGCCAGTCTAGGCAACGGTGGCGCCACGGTGGCGCTCGGCACGCCCATGGGCGGCATCATGACCTACGCGCTTGGGGACTCGGGTCCCACGCTCTTGAAGACCATTCGTCCGGAGGACTCGAAGGAACACCCCATCGGCGTCCTTGTCATCCACGACGCCGACGATTCCCTCTACTCCTGCATGCAGGACTACGTACCCTCCCACGACGTCGCAAACGGAGGCGAGATCGAGAATGGAGGGCCAACCCTCTGGACACTCTCCACCGGGGTGAGGAGGTATAGGTTCGGTCGTCCACGGGGAACCGTCGAATTGCTGCGAGGTGGACCGGGGAGTGAAGCGATCCTCGCCGCGGGAGGTTGCAGACAATTCGCCCAGGTGGACCTCGCCACGGGAACGGTGAGTGACTACGCAGGCGAAGCACTCGGCATGTTCACATCCGTGATGAACCGCGACGCCCCGGGGGGTGGTTGCCTCGTGTCCGGCGTAGGCGGACACATCGCGATCCATCGCCTTCCCCCAGCAAGCGGGATCTTCTCCCGCTTCACCCTCAGGGCGTTCCGCGAGAACTTGATCGGCCCCGCCGCCGCCGGCGGCGCCTTCAAGTTCGCGATGATCGGACTGAATGGGGGTGTCTTCGTCTACGGCGTTCAACCCCGATCGGGCGCCCCCATCGTGAAACCGATGAAGGTCAAGCTTGGACGCCACTTCGATACAACACTGACGGTCACGCGCAAGCTCATCGGGCACAGCAATCCCGTGGTCGAGGTGCGAACCTCCGACGACGGCGCGTACGTCGCCACCCGTGACAGCAACGGGGTCATCCTCCTTTGGACGCGGGCGGCCGACGGGAAATTCTCTGCGCAGGTCATGCCGGTGCGCGGAACGACCTCATACGGAGACGAGCCGGCAATCCTGGACTTCTGGGGCAGGACGCTGCATGTGCTCGGAGGGGATGCAAAGCTGTATCTGTTTTCCCTCCCCCACGACGACCAGGACGATGGCAACACGGTCGTTCCCTTGCTTGACGGCAAGCCAACTCGCCTCATCACCTTCCGACGCGTGGCCTCGTCGGTGGGCATCGTCTCCGCGCCTTCGGGAAAGCTCTACAAGATAGAACTCCCGTCGGGGAACCTCTCCTCCGAAATCGCCGGGCCGGAACAACGCGCACTCAACGGTCCCTTCGGAGAGCTCGTGGGCGACCCTGCGTGCGGACGCCTCGTCGCGATCCCTCTACGAAAGCACTCGCGAGGAAAGAAATTCGTCGTCCTCGACACGAAGAGTTTTTCCTTGCTGGGAGAATTCGGGGGCTTCACAACGACCACCCGCCTGGCGGTGTGCGGCGACAAGGCCTTTCTCTCGGATCGAGACTCAATCCGCGTCGTGTCCCATCTTTTCTCCGATCCCACGGTGACGGCCCGCGAACCGGGGATCGAGAGCCCGGCCTTGGTGGCGCTGTCCGACGACGTCGTGCTGGGCTTTTCCAAGATCGGCTTTCTCAGACTCGCCAAGGATGTGGGATCAAAGCGCATTCGGACGACGCCCATCTTCTGGTCCGCTGGGTCCGTCAGGTCATGCTGCCGCGCAAACTCGGCACCTTATGTCTTCTTCGGAACGTCCACCGGCAAAGTCATCGAGCTCACGGTCACGCGATGAGCCGGCCTCATTGCCCGCCCCGTTTTCATGAAGCTCAGGGCACGAAGAGAAGGGCGAGCCCGTTGGAGGCGAAGACGCCCTGGGGCGCCGTGGCGTTGGCCTCGAAGAATTGGAGGTAGAACATCTGGCCAGCGAGAAGTGGCTGGCGAAGATCCAAAGAGAACACGAGTTGGCCTTGGAGGTCATACGTCGCGGGGAAAACGAGGAACGCCCCGGGCGTCGCGTCCACCAAGAGAAGGACGCCGCCAACGGACATCATCGCAGGCGCCACGGAAAGCAAGGCTCCACCCTGGGAGCCCGCCCCCGCTCCCGTGACAAGACCAAAACCCGCAGCGGCCCCCTGGGGCCCCGCCCCCGGGACAAAGGCAAGGTCCAACACGTTCGCGGGCGCCGCGGCCACGCCATAGGGCACGGCGCCCCCCAGCGACTTCAACTCGGCCGTGCCCAGGAAGCTCACCGGGTTGACCGAGACGGCGAGAAACTCGGAAAAGCCGTCGCCGTCCACGTCATCCGCGAGATGCACGACCCCGTTGAAAGAAGCAAGCGGGGTGGCTGTACCCTGCCCCGAATAGAGGAGATAATCGACCGCCAGATCGTTGACGCCGTCGCCATTCACGTCCCTGCCCCCGTCGAGCCTCAAGCCGTTGGAAGGCACCGCGATTGAAAACAGAAGCGAACCATCGAAGCCTGAGTGAGCTTCCACGGTCGCGGTCGCCGCCGAGGGGAAACCCAGCACCGTGAAGAGGACATCACCAAAGCCGTCCTGATTCAAGTCCCCCGCTCCAGCCACGGTTCGGCCGTAAGGGACGCCGGCTGTGGGAGACGTGAACGTGTGGAGGGTCGACCCGTCGAAACCCGAAAACACCTTGACCACCCCCGACGCCGTGGGGGGAGCCATGAAGGGGATGACGACATCGTTGCCGACGAGCACATCTCCGAAGCCGTCCCCGTTCACGTCGCCCGCTGGGGCGATGGCCGCACCGAACCGAAGATCCGGCATGACGCCGGCATGGCTGAAGAGAAGCACACCCGAGATTCCTGAATAGACATAGACCTCACCGGAGAGAGAACCACCCGTCGCCGCCAGAATGTCGCCCACGGCGAAGTCCGGCGTTCCGTCGAGGTCCACATCCCCCACTCCCGCAACCGCCGCGCCGAAGGCATTCATGCTCGGGCTTTGGTTTGGGGTTTGCAGAGCGTAGAGCACGCTGCCGTCGAAGCCGGAGAAAACCGTCGCTTGACCGGTCGTCGATGGGAACGGTGCGCCCACCACGCCGCCGACGCTGCCGACGATGACGTCGTCGAAGCCGTCGCCGTTCACGTCGCCCACGCCGTCGACGGATTTGCCGAGGCCCTGGGCGGGCATTCCCGTCCATTGATGAATAAGGCTGCCGTCCTTCCCGGAAAGGACACGGGCCACACCTTGGAAACTCAGTGTCCCGGGCACCGAGGTTCCAGCCGCCGGTTCTCCGAAGATCACATCAGGAATCCCGTCCCCATTCACGTCACCGGCGTCGGCGGCGATGACCCCGAAGTCGATGGTGCTGCCCGTGGCAGTCCAGCGCGTCGCCACCTGCTGTCCCATGGTGGAGAGGCCGAATAAGAGTACCGTGAAAAGAACACTCCCCGCTCTTGGCAACATGAGTCCCCGCGTCATGATGATTCTCCCCCGAATGAGTCGTTGAGAAGCTGCACTCCCATCAACCCAGCAGGCTAGAGATTCGATGGACCCAGGTCAAGGCAAATGGGATTCACGCATTTGGTAGCGACCAGACGGCCGGTTCAGCGAGGAGGAGGCGACCCCGACACCTGAAGATCGACCTCGGTCAATTCGGCGGGAAAGCGCTGTTGACGGTGAGGATGTCCAGATCGCGGACGGAACTGTACGGGACGAAGCCGGCCGCGGGAGCGTGGATCGTGTAGAAGTCGTTGATGAGGCTCGGAACCGTCAGATACTCGATGTTCAGCACGGGCAGCCCGAAACCCACAAATTGCGAGAGAAGGCCCAGCCTGTAGGTGTCGGGGTTATACGGATTGTTCTCGTCTGCTCCCCCCGTGTAGAACACATCTTCGACGCCGATGGCGTCAATCGTCCGGAAGTAGCGATCCTTCATGAGCGCGGCCATGGCCTGCGGCGTGGATGGATCGCCGGGCTGCAGCGTGTCGGCGGGATAGAATCCATCGGTGATGATGGTCGAGCCGTTCTGAGGAACGACCAGGAAATCCGGGCGTCCCCGGACCACGCGAGCATGATGGGCGATCTCGAGCACGAATTGGACCATCTCGCGGGCCGCATCCCGCCGCAGATCCACGCCGCCTTCCTCCGACGGGCCGAAAAACTCGAAAGCATCGATGATGTCCAGATAGACCCCGTCGAACCCCTGGTCGATGATGCGGTCCAGATACGACTGCCCGATGATAGGGTTGCCGTGAATGATGACGTCCTTCCACGCCGGGTCCCAGTACTTGACCTTGAAGTTACCCGCCCACTGGGGGTTCGCCTGAGCCACGAGCGTGGGATCGATGAGAGGCCAATACCAGCGGTAGTCCTCCGCCTCGCCGATGGACATGTAGGCCAAACGAATCCGCTGGGGCTCCGAGGGCGATTGCAGCGCCCCCACTTCGGCGGCGGTGAACTGTGTCGTTCCGTCCGAGGAGAAGTCCGTGATCGAAAGATCGAAAGCAGTGCTCGCGATTGGAGAAAGAGAAAGGTTCGATCCTCCCGGCCCCTGAAGCTGGTAGCAGTAGTCGTCCACCTGAGCCATCGGCAACGGCAGACCGACGGTCACCTGGTAGCCCTGGGACAGAGAGACCTGCGCGGAGGGACTGACGCCGACGATCTGCACGAATGTCGTGAGCCCCACGAGTCCGGACAGGTTGGGAATCACCTGCTCGAGGACGACCGGACCGGCGCCCGCAACGCCCAACGGAATGATCTGGAGATTCGGACCGAGATCGAGATCGAAGACGTATCCTCCAAAGCTGTTGGGCCCACCGCCCGAGTCCGCGAGTAGGACGAGATTCGTCCCGAAAGGAGCGGTGACCTCCAGCCGAAGGGTGGCTCCGATGACCGGTTTTCCCGCGAACAGAACGGAAGGCGGCGCTTGCGCAACCATAGTCGCCGAGAAGAACAGCACCGCCATGAGACTGGAAAACCTGGTCATGATCATCTCCACCATCTGGAACGGCTCCAGGAGATCATAGAGAGTTCATTCAGAAGCTTTCCGCGCGCTCTGGCACGAGGCGGTGCGGGCCCATTCCTTCGTCTTCATCGCGAACGCCTTTGAGTCAAGGGCAAAAAGAAAAGACGAGCACAACATGAAGAGCACGACGAGACCGTCGGGTCACCTAGCAGCACTCAGAATTGACAGTCGACATGACATCGCTAGAGTACAGATTGCGCCTCACAAGATGAGAGATTGTGTCCCCCATACTCGAGAAAGGAGATCTGCATGATATCTTCGCATTCCCCGCTGCGTCTTATCCCCATGGTCACCGTCTTCATCGTCCTCTCGCTTCTCGCCAGTGCCCTTCCCGCCCAGAATCTGGCGCACCTCCCGAATCGCTGGACCCACGCAGGCACGACCCCTTTGCTCGGCGCGTCGATGGCGAGTGTGGGCGATCTGGATGGCGACGGAATCGGGGACTTTGCCGTAGGGGTCCCGGACGCTTGGCCCCAGAACATATTCTTGACCCTTGGGATGTCCTCCGATGGAGAAGTTCGGCTCATCTCAGGCGCTGACGGCACCCTCATGCATTACAACCGGGGAACGATTTTCTCGAGACTTGGAATCGATGTGGTCGGAATGGGTGACCTGAACGGCGATGGAGTTCCCGATGTGGTCGCCACCGGCTATTACGCGGGAGCGACGACATTCGTGGCCATTCGGCGGGCCATCTCCGGTGCGACGGGTGCAACCCTGTACACGATCTCGGACCTTCCGCTGTGGTCGAGCTTTCTCTACGGCAGCCTTATCGGAGACAACGTCGACAACATCGGGGACATCGATGGCGATGGAATCTCCGATTTCGTCGTTTCGGATCAGACGGCCGCTGTCCCCGTAGGATATGGTGCCGTCCATGTCTATTCGGGCGTCGATGGCGACCTCATTGCGAGCTATCCGAACACGACACCGAACTACCGCCGGGGCGTGACCGCGGCCTCCGCGGGGGATGTGAATGGGGACGGATTCCAGGACATCATGACGACCGAAGATCCGAATCCTGGCCCGGCTCGAGTCGCCATATTGTCAGCACTCGACGGTTCGGTCCTCCACACCCTTACCGGTCAACCCGGAGAAACGTTCGGGAAGAGTGTGGCCAGTGCCGGCGACGTGAATGGGGATGGGTTCGACGATTTCCTCATCGGTTCATCCTCCCCGTCGTCGAGCCATGTCGACCTCTACTCGGGACTCACAGGGGCTCTGTTGTTCTCGAGGTCCTTGCCGCCAGGACGCGCCGACACGCTGTCGGTTGGAGGTGACGTCAACGGCGACGGTCAGCCGGACTTGGCTATCGACGGGACAATCTACTCCGGAATCACGGGACCCGAGATCACCCAGACTCCGTACGGGAGTCTACTCCTCGTCCCCGATCAGGACGGCGACGGCTTCAGTGAACTCCTTGGTCGAACGATCTCGGCAAGCGCGAGTTCGGTGACCCTCTTTTCTCAAGGTGGGGCCATCCCCTACGGGGTGGGTGTTGGCGCCAATCAGACGCTCTCCCTCACATTCCTTCCCGGAACGGGGCCCTCGGGGCCGGCAGCCGGACTGGACCAAACCACCGGGGCCGATCCCTTCAGCGTGGGCGTGATCGTGCTGTCGGCGGGCGAAGGCTTCACCCAGAGCATGGGGGTCACGGTTCTCGTGGACTCCACACCCGGGCAGTATCTCTACAGCATTTTCAACTACGACGCCCAGGGAACGAAAGCGTTCCCCTTGGACCTGAGACAGCCAGTCGTGGCGGGGCTCGTGGCCTATCTCCAATACTTCGAGCTCAATGGGAATGCACCCCAAGGCGTCTATGCGTCCAACGGGCTGGCCTTCCGGTTCACTCTCTGATGGGCGTCGGGGCGGGGGCCGCGCCATCCCGCGGCGAGGCCCCGCTCCCCCTTAGTTCTCCCGAGCCATCGTCACGACGAGCCCGCTCGCGCCGGCGGGGGCCGTGATCTGCTTCTTCTGAGCGCCCATGGCCGTGGCGGTCACCGTGTGCAGACCCGGAGCGAGTCCCTTGATGTCGAAGGAGCCGACGTAGGCCCAGTCCATGGTGGAGAAGAAGTTGCCGTTCTGCCGTCCTTGAGGATCGGTGACGAAGAGGAAATTCGGGCCGAGCGGTCCTCCGTCGGAAGCGATCACGTTCCCCTGAATGTGCAGCCCCGGGGTCGTGGGCGCCACGAGGGTGACGGTGGCGTTTTGACCAGGCGTCAGAGTGATCACCTCCGAAAACACGCAGACGTCCTCCGTCCAGGCCGTCCGGACGATGTGATTCCCCGGCTCCAGGTGAGGGACGACGAAATGACCCGTCTCGTCCGTCGAGACCCACCCTGCAATGATGGAGCGATGGGGCGCATCCAGATACTCCACACCGACCTTCACGCCGCTCTTGCCCACACCGTTTTGGTCGACGACCTGACCCGTGATCGTGGCCGTCAGCGGCGGGAAGGTCACGTTGAAGGCCTGGGTCGGCGCCCCCGTCGCCGTGACCTCGCGGACATGTTGGGCAGACTGGTCGGAGACGCTCTTGATGATGGACAGCGCGTACGGACGGGGCGCCAGATGAGGGATCGTGTAGTGCCCCGAGGCGTCCGTGTGGTAGAGGAACATGGTGGAGTAGTCCTGGTCGCCGGAGTGCAACCACAAACTGGTGTTGGCCACTGGTGAGCCGTCCGCGTAGAGGATCTGACCCTGCAGTTGAGTGAGCCCCGGAAGATCGGTGGTCACCGTATGCGTCGTCTCAGTGTCCACCGTCACAGGCTTCGGGTCGAGCCTGTAGGACGGAACATGGAGGAAGTAGTTCCCATTCGCCACGTCGAAGGCGGCCATCCCCTCGGCATCCGTGACCGCCTGGAAACGGTAGTCGCCCAGGCTCGCCTGAGCCGCTTGCGCCGCGGCCAGCGTGGGGGCGATCTTCTTCCAGAGAAACACCGTCACCCCCGAGGGGGCGGGCTGCCCGTTCACCCGGAGCTTGAATCGAACGCCCTCGGGTTCCAAACGCCCCTCCCAGTACGCCCCTTCCTCACTTCCCGCCAGCATCGGAGAGAGCCCTTCCTTGTAGCCCTCCTTCGTCGCCCGCAACGTGAACTGAGGCAGGCCGATCCCCAGTATCTCGTACTCGCCCTCCGCATTCGTCGTCGCCGTGAGGCCCGCCCGCTCAACGACGGCAACGAGGGCTCCCTCGATGGGCTCATCCGTCTCGTCATCGAGAATGCGCCCCGTGACGTTGAAATCACCGGGCTGCAGGACCACTTCCACGTAGGTCGGCCCCTCCTCGAGGAGGGTGATCTGCTGGTGGTAAGGCGACACGCCGGACGCCGTCACCGCGAGTTGCACCCCTTCGGTCGCCAGGCCACTGAACGAGAATAGCCCGTCCGCGGAGGTGGTCATTCCCTGCTGCTCGCCCGTATCGGTCGTGACGGCAACGGACGCCCCGGCCAGCGGCGATCTCTCGCCGTCAATCTCGAGGAGCACGACGCCGTTCAACTCCTTGCCCCCGAAAAGAGGCACCTGACCGATGTCGACGTCCTTCTCCTCCGCAAGGGTCACGGTGATCGTGCGCGGCGCATACCCGTCGGCGGAGAAAACCAGGTTCTGCGGTTCGGGGCTCACGTCCCGCGCGACGCGGAAGACGCCTTGGGGATCGAAGACCTGATCCGCGTCGACCCGAAACTGGGTTACCGGATCGGACGAATTGCCTCGGGTGACGAAACCCGTAACAAAGACCGTCTTCGCATCTTCGAGGACAATCTCTACGTTCGTCGTGCCGGCAAACACGGCGTCCTTGTGGCCGCTCTTGTAGCCTCGCTTCGAGGCGATGAGCATGTTCTGAGTGTCCTTTCGAACGCCCACCGAGAATGTGCCGTCCGATCGCGTCAAGGTCGAGGAGACGAAGGGGATGGCGCCCTCCGTGAAGTGCTGCGCCGAGACGGCGGCGCCCACGACCCACCCGCCCCGCCTGTCCACCACAGTACCCGTGATCACGGCGCTCGGCTTCTCTAGCACCGCTTCCACATAGGTCCGCTCTCCGCCCGTCACGGGGATCGCCCCCAGAAACTGGGGAAGATAGTCGTCGTGATCAACGACGAGAAGATGTGGAGAAGGCTTCACGTCCCGGAAGCGCGCCACGCCGTCGAATCCCGTCCGACGTTCCAGAACGTCGGGTGAGAAGGCGCCCCGCACATGGAACTTCAAGTTCTCGGGCTTCGAGGTGTCGAGGGTCACACGAGCGCCTCGCACCACGTGATTCTCGTCATTGGACACGAGGACGAACACCGAGCCACGATCGGGACGCTTGTCCCGAACCTCCTCGAAAACGTCGCCGCTCGCGCTCAGGCCGAGCTTCCGGAGGCGTTCGATGAAGTCCTTGCGGGTCATGACCCGAATGGAGCCCCGAATGGTCGGCGTGGCCGCCTCGCCCGCCCCCTCACTCTTGGACGTCGCACCCTCGGGAGAAAGCGCCGCCTCGTCGCCGCCCTCTCTTGCCTTGCCGAGAGGGACATCGTCCGCAACGCGCCGCGGAGCCTGCGCAGCCACGGCAACATCCGAGCCATCCAGCGAGGCGAACTCCTCATCGTCGCGCGCCCCGAACCAGACGACGAAAGCGAGCAGCCCAATACCAAGGGCGACCATGGCCGTGATGCCAACGCGTCTCATGCAGTGACTCTCCTCAAACACTCACCCCGGGCTGTCCCCGCGGAGTCTCCATCCTATCGCCCGGGAGCCCCGCTGCCCTGTGGAAACCGGAAACTCCCTGTTCAATCCGCGGGTCGACTCATGGTGATCGCGGGACGGCCCCTACGCCGGGGCCGCCCGGCAAGACGATTCTGCCCTTTTCGAATCGCATCCCTTCGAACGGGTCGTTGGCGAGGAGGGCGGCGCCGTCGAGATCCGCCAGGTCCACGAGGGGCGCCAAGTGCGCTGCCGCGGTGATGCCGAGGCTGGACTGGACCATGCACCCCAGCATGACGCGCCGACCGCGTGCGCGGGCCCAGCGGATCATGGCGAGGGCGGGGACGATCCCTCCGCATTTCATGAGCTTCACGTTGATTCCTCCGACTTCGGCAGGCAGGTGGTCGAGGTCCGCCAAGTCGAGAGAATCCTCGTCGGCGAGGATCGGGAGGGGAGACTGCCGGGCGACCTCGGCCATCCCCGCGCGTTCCCCCCGGGGAAGAGGTTGTTCGATGGCTTCGACGCCGAGATCGGCCAAGCGCGTGGCCAATTCTCGGGCGCTCGCGACCGACCACCCCCCGTTCGCGTCGACCAGAAGTCGCCCGGAGTGGACGGAGCGGATGGCCTTCACGATCTTGAGATCGCTTGCCCCATCGCCCCGTCCGAGTTTGACCTTGAGAACGCAAAACCCCGCGGCGACAGCCTCCCGAGCCCGCTCGACCATCGCCTCGACGTCGTCGAGGGCGACCGTAAACGAAGCTGGTGCCGGTGCGCCGGACACCCCCAAGAGATCCCGCAGGCTCAGCGACAGCCGACACGCCAACAGGTCATGAAGCGCCGTGGAGAGAGCGCATCGCGCAGCCGCGGAGCCGGGAAGAGCCGCTGCGATGTGGGCATCGAGGGCGGCCAATGGGGAGGCGGAGCGATCGACCGGCGCCCCCGCCGCCTCTCCGAGGGCGTTCTCGACCGCGTCCTTCCGCGAAGCCAGGAACGCAGCCACGCGATCGAGCTCTCCTCGAAGAGTCTCCGGCGTCTCGCCCATGTAGTGCAGGGGCGTCGCCTCGCCCCGTCCCACGGTCCCCTCCCGATCCCTCACTTCGATGGAGAACGACCGGCGCTCGTGACTCGTCCCCGTTGACAGGCCAAACGGGTGGGCGAGAATCAGGCGGTGTTCCGTGATCCGTGCTTTCATGTCGACCTCGGCTGAAGGGACTCGGACGCGCCGGCAAGGAGTCCATGACGGTTATTCACGCGACGAATCCCGAACCGCTGACACTCTTCACGAAAGCGGAACTCGCCACGATCTATGATCGCGAGGAGATTCTACGCGAACGGGAGCTGGGGAACCCGCCCCGTGGGCGCGTCGATGACTGGATCGCCAAGGTCTTACCCGCGAGGAGCGACCTCGAGGTCCGCCCGGCACCCCACGGGATGGTGGAAGTCACGCAGAGCGCTTACCGGCCTTTCTACAAGAAGGAGCTCTACGCCCTCGGCGAAGCTGTCGAGCCGATACCCGACCCGTCCCCGACGGCAGCTCCCCCCTCTCCCCCGCCGGTCAACGAAGTCCTCGCCGCCCTCTTGTCCCTCGAAGGGACGCGCTACCTCTACGGGGGCAGCGCGCCTTCGGGCAGCGACATCCACGCCGAAGCGCTGATCGCTCGCGGCCTCATGCGGAGGGAAGACCTTGCCGATCCGGATCTGGGGATGATCATGCGGTCCGCCGGCATCGACTGTTCGGGACTTTTCAATCTCAGCACCCGGTACGCCTTCTTCGGGGACAGCCGCCACGTCTACGAAGCCTTCGGCGCGTCCACGCGCCACCTCGAAGGCCTGGCGGCGACGGAACCCGAAGCGATGAGCAAGGCCCTCGAGCCCTTGGATCTCATCGTCTATCGCGGACACGTCATCGTCGCCTTGGGCGACGGACGGGTCATTCAGGCCGTGGGGGACGGAACGAATGCCCGCACCTTCGCCCTCGAGACGGGTTTTGATGGCCCGCCCGACGAGAAGTACGACCGGGTCGTCATCGACGACGCAGAACCAATCCTTCGCGCCCTCGTCCACCGACAGGGCCGCACCTTCTCCGCGGACTGGCGCTTCGACGACGCCCACTTCATGATCGTCGCCTACGAGGGCCTCGCGGCCACTCGTTAGGTGTGTTCAGCAGCCGGAATGGGGCTCCAGGTGCGGTAGGGTTCAGGGCTCGTCGAAGAAGTCGAGTTTGTCGACGGGCATCACGATGGACGTGACGATGTTCTTGGCATGAGCGGTGATGCGCTTCAGATGACGCCAAGCAAGCGCGGCGCTGACAGCCTCCGCGCCGCCCTGGGACGGATCGCGTACCAACTCGGCGACGTGCTTGTCACAGGTGTCTTCGATGGCGTCCGTCTCGTGCAGGATCTGGGTGGCGCCTTCCTCGTCTTGCGATGTGTAGACGGTGACCAGATGTCCGAGAAGTCGCGAGACATCGTCCTTGACCTTCATCAGCTCCTTCCCCATGGAACCCGTCGGGTCGAGAGGCCGAGTGAGGGCCAGATCGAAAATGTTCTTGCAGTAGTCTCCGATCCGCTCCGCATCCTTCGAAATGCTCATGAGGACCAGACAAGTCGGAAAGTCCTGAGCGCCTCGGACCGAGGCGTGAACGAGGATCTCCCTACGAATCTTCTGCTCCGCGAGATTGATCTTTCGGTCGGTCTCGAAGAGGTCATTGCGCACTGACTCGACGGCCATCCCGGTCAACAAGGCGTTAGCGGCCAGATCGAACATATGCCGCCCATCGACGATCATCTTGGTGAAGTGTTCGAAGGTGGGCTTGAGCGTGTTGCCGTCCGAGACGAGTTTTTTCAGCCATTCGTACATCGTGCGTCTACCTGAAGATCAGATTGCCAACCAGGGGTATGATAACGAAGAATCCCACGACGTAGAAAACGGCGTAGAATCGATTGCGGACCGCCAGCTCTGCGAGCTTCTCGGCAAGACGAATGGGAATTCGCCGGACTGCGGGAACGGGGTAAATGAGCGCCGTCGACCCGAGGTTGAAGAGCAGGTGCACGAGGGCGATGGTCAGTCCGTTGACCCCCGTCGTGAGGGCCGCCAGCAGAGCCGTCACGGTCGTACCGATGTTGGCGCCCAGGGTCACCGGAAATCCGTTTTCGAGCTTGAGAATCCCCGCCGCGAAGAGAGGAATCATGAGTGAAGTCGTGATGCTCGACGACTGCACGGAGACGGTCAGAGCGATCCCGATCACGATCCCCAAAAGACCGCTCTTCTCGAGAACGCGATTCAATGACCGTTCCATCCTCGCCATCATGAGCAGCTTCATGATCTTCGTGATGAGGATCAGGGCGAAGACGAGGGCCACCAAGGCCAGAACGAGCATGACGACGCCGCCCCAGGTGCTTCCCAGATCGAGGGTGTCCGTGCAGAAATGCTTGAGCATCTTGGCGGCGGGCTTCGTGATCGCCTTGACGGGGCTCGTGAATTTTCCGCCACTCCCGTCGGTGTAGATGTTGCCAGCGAGATACGTCGCCGACTTCCGCAGCACGCCGGTCGCCATCTCCAGCGGCATGAAAACCGCGACGGCCATGATGTTGAAGAAGTCGTGCATCGTGGAGCCCGCGAAGGCGCGCCTGAACTCGGCGTCCTGCCGCACGTGGCCAAGTGACACGAGGGTGTTGGTGATCGTCGTCCCGATGTTGCACCCCATGATGGCGAACACGGCCACTTCGAGGGGAAGCTGCCCAGCGCCCACCGCGGACACCACGAGCGATGTGGTCATGGAGCTGGACTGGACGAGAACCGTCGCCAGGATACCCACGCTCAGCCCGGCGAACGGTGTCACGAGGCCGGAGAAAAGACCTTCAGCGTGGGCGCTGCCCATGAGCTTGAAGGCCGTTCCCATGACCTGGATGGAAAGAAGGAAGACGTAGAGAAGGCCGAGGAGCAACCCGACACGAATCATCGTTGCACGCCGACCGGACGGCCTTGGCACCGTACTCACGTGAAGAACTCCCTGGGTGATGGCCCCCCGCGATCAGGGGTCTGACGGGTTCTTGTATGCAGAAGCCCGGCGCGCGTCCAGCCCCCCGCAAATCAGCCGCTTCTGGAGCCCCGTGGGGTCCGCGGCGAGATTTCTCCCCACGTCACTTCCAATCTGTGGCAAAATGGGTAGCTATGAAGATCCGCACGATTCTTGAAAGCAAGGGGCGCAGGGTGCGCTGCATCGCCCCCGACGCCAGCGTCATGGACGCCATCACCATGATGGCGGACAACGATATAGGCTCCCTCATGGTGACGGACGGCGACGACATCGTCGGCATCGTCTCGGAGCGGGATTGCCTGAAACAGCTCGCTCGGTCCCCCGACACAGTGAATGACCACCCCGTTTTGGCGATCACGACCCGAGACATCGTCGTCGCCGGCGATGATGACAATTTGGCCTACGTCATGGAGGCCATGGTCAAGAAGGGATGCCGCCATGTCCCCGTCATCCACGACGGCGAATTGGCCGGGATGATCTCGATCCGTGACGTCGTCCGCGCTCAACTCGACGAGACTCACCAGGAGCTGAAGTTCCTCCGGGAGTACATCCAGGGCGGAGGCGCCTGAGCTTCCCCTGGCCGATCTTAGCGAACGACGCGACCCGAAGGGTGAGCGTCCTTCCAGAAGTCCAGGACAGCCGGCATGGCGTTGAGTCGAGCAAGCACAGCTCCCTGCGGCTTACCCACCTCTTTTCCCGTCAAGGGGTCGAACTTCCGTCCGGATGATGCATCCACGAGAAGCCCCTCCTTCATGGCGAAGTGAAGCGGCTTTCCTTCGATCCGCGCGTCGTAGACGACAGCCGAAGAGTACTTGGGAATCCAGACGAACACCGGCGCCAGGTGCTTCATGGGAGGCTGCACGGCGCCCTGGCCACGCATGGCCTCATACGAGACCGCGACGGCGTCGCCCCCGGACTCCACGGCAAGTCCCAGGGCGTCGCCATATCGATTCTTACCCTTCACCAGGGTCTTGGTGGTGAAATGCCACCCCTTCGACCGGACGGGCGGCAGATCCAGGACGTCGGTATTCGGGTGGAGCGCTTTCCACATCGAGAAGGACACGAACAGCGAAGGCATCACGTCGAGCGCGAGGCCCTTTTTCTTGGCCGGCCCATAGAGGGCCTTTCCTGTCATCTGCGACCAAAGAGAGTCGGTCTCGGGATCCCACATCACGAGGTTGAAGTCGAGAAGCCTTCCCGAGACTCCCAATCGGATGGCCTTCCCCTTGACGCTGCGAGCGTACACGACGCTCGTGAAGGTCAGAGGTCACCAGCTCGCCGCAAACAGAGACGCGCCGGCCTTGGCATTGACGATTTCGCGATGGGGGCCACCCAACATCTTTACGGGGAACGCCACGGCCTTGCCGTCGACGACGCACCCGATGACGAGCTCGTCATCGCCCACGGGATTGTGGAGTCGCGAAGGAACCGAATAGGGGACCCTCTCGAGGGGCATGAGACGCACATCGACGACTTCATCCCCGGGTGCTTCCTTCCCCCATGGCGCCGGACGCTTGCGCTGATCCCAGTCATCAACCCCCTGCATGTCAGGCTTCTGTTCTTGGGCGCGCAGGGCACCCAGACAGAGGATCGCGGCAAGAAGTCGCGGAAGGGCCCGACCTGCAGCGGCGCGAACGTGAGAATGCATGTCCTTGACTCCTCGGAAGCTCGTCTCGTCCCAACCATCCCAACGAACTGCATCATAGCATCCGGGACGTCCGGCATCTTGACATGACCAAGGACTTGGCTAATCTCCAGGAACCCGCCGGGAAAAACGCCCGGCTTCTTTGCTCATCGCCATCTCAACTCGCAATCCAACGAGGCCATCCTCATGTCCAGACACGTTGCAGTCTTCTGCTTGCTCGCCCTGTGCGCGAGCGTTTCTGCCCAAACGATCAACTACGCTCCCCCCATCCTACTCTCCGCGGCCGGCAATACGGTCGATGTGTCGACGGCGGATCTGAATAACGACGGTTTGCTCGACATCGTCTCGTCCGACCTTGCCGGCAACGTCGTCAGCGTCTTCCTCGCCACATCCGCAACGTCCTTCGCCCCGGCCGTGAACTACACTTCGAATTCGCCCGTCGCTCTCGATCTCGGCGACGCCGACGGGGACGGCGATATCGACGTTCTCGTCGCGGATTTCGACGGCAACGCCGTCCATCTTCTGAACAACGATGGCAGCGGCGTGCTCTCCGTCGCGGCGACCGTCGCGGTGGGAATCGGCCCTGGCAAGGTTCGCCTCGCCGACCTGGACGGCGACGATGACCTCGATGCACTGACGACGAACGGAACGAGCGGGACGATCAGCGTGCTCACCAACGACGGCACCGGCGTCTTGACCGTGGCGTTCAGTCTGACAGCCGGCATCTTTCCCGCGGACGTCGACGCCCTCGATGCGAACGCGGACGGCCTCGTCGACATCGTCTGCACGCTCTCCGGCTCGGACAGCATCCTCGTCTTCAACGCCCTCTCCCCGCTCAACTTCGCGGCGCCGACATCCTATTCCGTGGGGACGTTTCCAAGAGGCGTCGATCACGGCGACTTCGACTCGGACGGCGATCTCGATCTGTGCGTAGCGAACCAATTCTCCAATACGGTCAGCGTCCTCTACAACGACGGGACGGGGAATTACCCCATGTCGATCTCGGTTGCCGTGGGCAACGGGCCGATCGACCTCGTCGTCGCCGACCTCGAACACCGTTTCGGCAACGACATTGCCGTCCTCCACTACAACGCCGGAACGATCGAGCTGCACCGCAACGACGGTTTCGGTGGGTTCCTCCCCGCCGGCACCCTGGTCGCCGGCGTTTTCCCGACGGGACTCGCCGCAACCGACTTCGACGGGGACGACAACATCGATTTCGTCGTGGCGAACAACGTTTCGCCCGACCTCTCACTTTTTGTCCACCAGGGGTCCGATGTCCTCTATCCGGGCACGGGCGACGACCTCATCCTCGGGTTCGGCGTCAACGGCGCGCCCATGACCGGTACGGGCACCTATCTCATCGACGCCCACGCGGGAGACTCCCTCACCCTCTCGCTGTCGTCCCCAGGCGGGACGTATGACCTGCTTCCCTTGATCATTGCAGGTCAGCTCCACTACCGGGGTTTCCCGCCTCCCAACGTGATGCCGGGCATTTGGCTGAACCAATTCACGTTCGGCGCCCAGTTCCTCGTGAACGGATTGGCCCCGGTCAACGGATTCCTCCAGATCCTGACGCCGGGCGGTTCCGTCTACTCTTTCGCGATCCCGGCTGGATTCGAGGGCCTCGACTTCATGGTTCAGGGGATCATGCTCAGCAGCTTGAGCAGCAACGGCATCGCCGCGTTCACGGAAGGGCACGTTCTCCGCTTCCTTTGAACGAAAGGCCGCGAGGCGTTCATCAACGCAATCGTTCCAGATTGGCGGGGCC
>DRQF01000108.1 GCA_011369445.1 Planctomycetota bacterium
CCAGCGCAGCACGAGGCCCCGCATGGTGCTCGATCCTCTCCCCTCGCCCCCGGCAGTACGCCGTCCCCCCTTGAATGAAAAACGACGTATCGGAACCGAATTCGGCCGCCACCCGTTCCAGATCCGAGTCCTCCAGGGGCAGATCGTAGAGGCGGCGAAGCGCTCTGAGCACGGCCGCTCCGTCGCTCGACCCGCCCCCCAGTCCCCCGCCCGCGGGGATATGCTTCTCGAGAGTCACGTGGCAGGGCAATGGCCGGCCTACTTCTTTTTCCAGGGCCCGCACCGCCCGAAGGACGAGGTTCTCCTCCCCGATGGGCAAAGTTGGGTCATCCACCGCGAGTGAGACGCCCTCCGACATTCTCTCGACCGTCACGCGGTCGGCGAGATCCACCTCGTGCATGATCGTCTCGAGTTCATGAAAACCGTCATCACGGCGACCGAGGACCTCCAGCCAAAGATTGATCTTGGCATGGGCACGCTCCTCCACCCGCGACACGGTCATGACCGTCCGAGCAGGAGATTGTCGATGAGACGGACTGCCCCAAGATAGACGGCCACGGCAAGAAGGTCACCTTCGGCCGCGTCGCTTCGGCGGGGCAATAGGGATCGGGGGTCCGTGATCTCCACGTAATCGATCCGCGCTTCAGGCAGCCCCTCCAGTTCTCGCGCCACCTGCACACGCAAAGCGTCGACGTTGCGTTGCCCCGAGCGAAAGGCGACATCGCATTTTTGAAGAGCCTTGAAGATGCGCGGCGCCGCCGCCCTCTGCTCGGGAGTGAGAAGGCGATTTCTGCTCGAAAGCGCCAGCCCGTCCGCTTCGCGCACGATCGGAGACATTCGAACCTCGACGGGGCAATTGAGATCCTTGACCATTCGACGGATGACTTGAACCTGCTGGTAGTCCTTCTGTCCAAACCAGGCGAGATCCGGTTGAACGACGTTGAAGAGCTTCAGGACCACGGTCAGCACGCCATCGAAGTGACCGGGACGCGCCGCGCCGCAGAGGGTCTCGGTCAATCCCTCCTGAACAACGCGCGTCACAAACCCCTCCGGATACATGTCCTTCTCTCGGGGTTGGTAGACGAGGTGGACGCCCAATTCCTCCAGCAAGGCCAGGTCGGCCTCGTCCGATCTCGGGTAGCTTTCCAGATCGTCCTTGCGGTCAAACTGAAGCGGATTGACGAAGATCGAGACGACGGTTCGATCACACTCGGCCAGTGACTCTGTGATCAGACGAGCGTGCCCCGCGTGGAGCGCCCCCATCGTCGGGACGAACCCGACCTTCCTCCGCGCCGCCTTCCAGTCGCTCACCAGGCAACGAACGTCAGACGTGTGTCGAACGACGGACATCATGTATCAGGTCCAAATCTTCCCGGATGCGCACGAGCCCCTCGCGGGGCCCCGCTTCCCAGAGTTCCTCGAGCGTCCGATTCAAGACGGGATGTCTCCAATGCGCCGCAACCTCGACGGCCGGAGCCAAGACGAAGGAGCGATGGGGCAACCCGGGATGGGGCAGGGTCAACGCCTCCGTCGCGAGACGACGATTCCCCATGAGCAACAGGTCCAAATCGAGGGTTCGCGGGCCGTTCTTGGCGCCCCGCACGCGGCCGGCCCGACGCTCGATCACGAGAAGGCGGTCCAGGAGAGCCCCGGGTTCCCAGCCCCGCGTCGTGATGACGCACGCAGCGTTGAAGAAACGACCTTGGCCCGGAGGCCCCCCCCACGGGTCGGTTTCGTGAATGCGCGAGACGGAGTCGACGCGAATTCCTTCGATCTCGCCCAATTCCGCCAGGGCGCGGGTCAGGTGTCCCCACCGGTCCCCGACGTTCGAACCCATCCCGATGAGAGCCGGCTCCCCGTCGTCGTGGATCAAAGCCAGGATTCTCCTTCCACCGTGGCATGCCCCGTGAACAGATCCCACACGTACAGGATCGGTCCCGACAGAGCATAGCCCAGCATGAGGACCGCCATGGCGATGGGGGGTTCCCAGGCGACGACACCGATGGTGGCGAGAATCGCGAGAAGGTGAGAGGGCTGCCGCCTTTCCGTCAGGAGGAGATTCGCGGCGTGGAGGTAGGGCAGCCGGGTCCACATGAGAACGCCCAGCCCCACGATGATGAAGGGGAACGCGGCCGCGACCCACTGTTGCACCAGTGCCGGCGCGACCAGCTCCGTCCCGTCGTCACCACTCGCGGCCGAGGCATAGAGGTAGACGAGAACCGCCACGCCCGCGGCGGCCGCGGGGGTGGGAAGTCCCTTGAAGCAGCGGTGGTCGTCCGTTTCCGGTTCCGCTTCCACGTTGAAGCGAGCGAGGCGGAGGATGGCCCCGAACAGGTGAAAGCACCCCAGCACCAATGCGGTCTTTGGTCGCAGCCCGAACTCGAATTCCCCCAAAGTCTTGAACATGAGCGCCGGAACGAGTCCAAAGGACACGACGTCGGACAGGGAATCGATCTGGACGCCGAACGCCGACTCGGAGCGGGTGAGGCGCGCCACCTTCCCATCCAGAAAGTCGAAGACCATGGCCGCGAACATGCTCCAGACCGCCTTGACGAGATAAGCGAGGAACAGGTCCCTGTGAGGGGAATCCTCCAGGCCCGCCGACAGCGCGGAACGGGCGAGCCCCGCCTGCGAGGCGGCTTCCAAAAGATAGGTGGCAGCCAGGAATCCGCAGAAGGCGTTCCCGAGGGTCACGAGGGTCGGGAGGGCGGCGATATGTCGACTCTGGGGTTTCATGGTCGGCTTCTGGTAACGCCTGGGGGACCGGCGGGCAACGGGTCGCTCATGTCCGGGTGCCCGGGAGACGCCGCGGGACACCCTCGGGGTCGCGAATAATGTCCATAAGGGTTTACTTTCGCGGGGCGTTGGGACATAACGTCTTGGAACGATTCGTAGGTCTGGAGCCGCTCATCATGTATACGATCACCGCAATCAAGGCGCGGGAGGTTCTCGACTCGCGGGGCAACCCCACGATCGAGGCGGAGGTGCAGATCGAGGGCGCCGTATTGGGTCGAGCGATCGTCCCCTCCGGCGCCAGCACGGGAGCCCATGAAGCCCACGAACTCCGCGACGGCGGCGATCGTTATGGCGGGAAAGGGGTCCAGAACGCGGTGCGCAACGTCAACGACGAGATCGCCCCGGCGCTCCTCGGTCTTCCCGTCGAGGACCAGAGCCTCGTCGATTCCACCCTCATCGATCTGGACGGAACGCCGAACAAGAGCCGACTCGGGGCCAACGCGGTCCTCTCGGTCAGCATGGCGACGGCTCGCGCCGCGTCTCACGCCTACGGGTTGCCGCTTTGGAAATGGCTTGGCGGCACTGCCGCGCAGGTCTTGCCGATCCCCATGATGAACGTGTTGAACGGCGGGGCACACGCCGACAACAACGTCGACATTCAGGAGTTCATGATCGCGCCGAGCGGGGCGTCATCCTTCCATGAGGGTCTCCGCATGGGGGCCGAGGTGTTTCACACCCTGAAGGCCGTCCTCACCGATGCCGGACTCTCGACGGCCGTCGGGGATGAAGGTGGATTCGCACCCAGTCTCGAGAACAACGAGCAGGCCCTCGAGTTCTTGGTTCGGGCCATCGAGAAGGCGGGCTACACGCCGGGAGAAGATCTCAAGATCTGTCTGGACTGCGCCGCCAACGAGTTCTATCGGAACGGGATCTACGTCCTTCAAGCGGAGGAAAGCCCAGAGAAGTCCGTGGGCGACCTCATCGCCCTCTATGACAGTTGGATCGAGCGATTCCCGATCGAATCCATCGAGGACCCCCTCCACGAAGACGATTGGGCGGGCTGGAAGCAGCTCACCGACGAGCTCGGCGACAAGGTTCAGATCGTCGGTGACGACGTGTTCGTCACGAACGCCCAGAGGCTGAAGCGGGGCATCGAGGAGGGGGTGGCGAACGCCATCCTCATCAAGCTCAATCAGATCGGCACGCTGACCGAGACGATCCGCTGTGTGCAGTTGGCTCGCTCCGAGGACTATGGCTGCGTGATCTCCCACCGCAGCGGTGAGACCGAAGACACGACCATTGCCGACCTTGCGGTGGCGCTCAACACGGGCCAGATCAAGACGGGTTCCCTTTGCCGGACGGACCGGGTGGCCAAGTACAATCAGCTCCTTCGTATCGAGGAAGAGCTGGGAGGCGGTGCCGTCTACGGGTGGGCGTGATGGCCCGGAGGGACACGAGATCACGCCGCGGCCTATCGAGCATGGTGCTCTTCTTCATGATCTGTCTCCTCGCGGCGGCGTACGTGGAGTTCTTCCCGAATGCAGATCGACGCCGCGAGCTGAGGCGAGTCGAGGAGGAGCGCCAGACCATGGAAGAGAGGACTCGGAAACTGGAAGACGCCGTGCAGGCCAAGCAGATCCTCCGCAGTAGCCTCAGCGAGGATCCACAGACCGTCGAGAGCGAGCTGCGTCGCCGGGGTTTCTCGAAGCCTGGCGAAAAGCAGGTGCGCTGACCCCGTCGATGGATGTCCGACCCTTCCTTCTGAGCGACTTGGCCCGGGAAACCGGGTCTGAACACCACGGAGAGGATCTCGAAATCCGGGGTGCCGCGGGCATCGAAGACGCCCGAGACGGGGACATCACGTTTCTTCAACCCCGCCACCCACTCTCGAAACTCGAGTCGTGTCGCGCTGCCGCCATCATCCTTTCGCCCGATCATCCTTCCTGGGAGGGTCCCCACCTGCGTCATGCAAGTCCTCGGTGGGTCTTCGCGCGGGCCCTTGCACGCCTGCACGGTCCTCTCTCCCGGTCGGAAGGCATCGATCCGTCAGCTCGCGTCCATCCCACGGCCCGCGTGGCCACCACCGCCGCCATCGGTCCGTTCGCCATCGTCGGCGAGAAGGCGGTGATCGATGATGGGGTCCTCCTCGAGGCCGGCGTCTTCGTCGGTTCGAGGGTCCACATCGGGAAAGACTCCCGACTGGATGCGTACGCGGTGATCCGAGACGACTGTGTGATCGGGGAGCGGGTCTGGATCTACTCCCACGCGGTCATCGGGTCCCAGGGCTTCGGGTTCGAGATTCACGAGGGCCGCGCGGAGCGCCTGTGGCACGTCGGGGGCGTGCTCATCGAAGACGACGTGGAGATCGGCGCCGGGAGCCACGTGGATCGCGCCACCACGGGAATGACGGTCATCGGCGCGGGGACCAAAATCGACAACCATGTCATGGTGGGCCACAACTGTCGGATCGGAGCGGGCTGTTGCATTGCCGCCCACACGGGGCTCGCCGGCTCATGCATCCTCGGAGACGGCGTCGTGATGGGCGGCGGCTGCGGCGTGGCGGATCACACTGTCATCGGCGACGGAGCTCGGATTGCCGGAGGAAGCGGCGTCCACGGGCGGGTCCCCGCTGGAGCGACCTTCGCCGGGACACCGGCGCGAGAACATCGCTCGTGGCTGCGGGAAATGGCGGCCCTTTCCCGACTTCCATCCCTTCTGCGCCGGAGGGGGAAGACGAAGCCCTCCCCGCCGCAATGAGATCGGCGGAGCATCCCAAGTTTTCGGATGATTCTGTAGGATCCCGCCGTCCCAATCGTTCCAGGGCGGGGACGAGGTCCGAGGGGCGGCGACCTCTTGGGTGGTGAAAACCCCATGGGGAGGGCGAACCCCGGGCCGTCGTGGCTCGCTCGTACACTGGAATGACCCGGGGAAAAGGGTCCGGCCTTTGCCACCGCCCCCCTCAGGCGTCACCCTGGGGGCAGAGGAACGAGAAGGGGGCCATCCCCGACACAACGCGTTGAAGCCGCGGGACGCCGCGTGGGCAAAAAGGAGATGCCATGACTGAATCGACGGGAATGACCGACACCGAGGCCCTGAAAAACCTCCAAGCCGCGGCCGCCGACATCCGCCGGGAGCTGGGCAAGGTCATCGTGGGACAAGAGGACGTGATCAATCAGCTCCTCATTTCGATTCTCGGACGAGGGCACTGCCTTTTGGTCGGCGTTCCGGGTCTCGCCAAGACTCTCATGATCTCGACTTTGGCGCGAACGCTGAACCTCACTTTCAGCCGTATCCAATTCACTCCGGACCTCATGCCCTCGGACATCACGGGGACGGAGGTCATCCAAGAGGACAAGACGACCGGCTCTCGGGAGTTCAAGTTCATTCCCGGCCCGGTGTTCGCCAACGTGATCCTTGCGGACGAAATCAACCGGACGCCTCCAAAGACCCAGGCGGCCCTGTTGGAGGCCATGCAGGAGCACCAGGTGTCCGCCGCGGGACAGCGCCATCCCCTGCCCGAGCCCTTCTTCGTCCTGGCGACCCAGAATCCCATCGAGCAGGAAGGCACCTATCCCCTTCCCGAGGCCCAGCTCGACCGCTTCATGTTCATGGTCCATGTCGAGTATCCCGATGCGGACGAGGAACTGCGGATCATCCAGCAGACGACATCGGACTACACCGACGATGTCCAGACGATTCTTTCCGGGGAGCGGATCACGGAGCTACAGGACCTCGTGCGGAAGATACCCGTCGCGGACGATGTCGTCCGGTTCGCGATGAAACTCGCCCGGAGTACACGCGTCACCACGGATGAGGCGCCTGACTTCGTGAAGGAATGGTTGTCCTGGGGCGCCGGGCCGCGAGCGACCCAGTATCTCGTTCTCGGAGGAAAGGCCCGAGCGGCGATCGACGGTCGGACCTTCGTCACCGAAGACGACATCCGACAGGTAGCGAAACCCGTTCTCAGACATCGCATCATTCTCAACTTCAGCGCCGAGGCCGAGGGCGTCGACACGGATGCCGTGATCGAACGTCTCCTCGAATTCGTCACGAAGGCCTGATCTCATGGCGTCCTACGCGAAATACCTGGATCCCCGCACCCTCGACAAGATCAAGGGGCTCGAGCTGAAGGCCCGACTGATCGTCGAAGGGTTCCTTGCCGGCCAGCACGCGAGTCCGTACAAGGGCAGTTCGGTGGAATTTCGCGAACATCGGGAGTACGTCCCCGGCGACGACGTCCGATTCATCGACTGGAAGGTCTATGGGAAATCGGATCGTTTCTACATCAAGGAGTACGAGGAGGAGACGAATCTCCGCGCCTACATCGTTCTCGATACGTCCGGTTCTATGGGCTACGCAGGGCAGGGCGTTTCCAAACTCGAGTACGCCAAATATGTGGCGGCGTCGTTGACCCACCTCATCGCTCGCCAGCAGGACGCCGTGGCGCTCGTGGTCTGGGACAGTCAGTTGAGAAAGTTCATCCCCCCTGGAAACAACGCTCTGCATCTGAAGGACATCTACACGACACTCGCCGCGGCGGAACCGCAGGGCACAACGGATATCACCACGCTCTTGGGGACGCTGACAGAACGCATCCGCCGCAAGTCGGTCATCATTCTCATCTCGGATCTCCTCGACGCCGACGGCCCCTCCCTGGCTCGCGGTTTGAGAAAAATCAGGCACAAGGGCCACGACCTCATTCTGTTCCAGACCCTGGATCCGGATGAACTCGAATTCCCCTTCGACCGACTGACACGCTTCGAGGGGCTCGAGGAGCCTCAACACGTCAGAGTCGACCCGAAAGCTCTCCGGGCCGCCTACCTGGACGCCCTGAGAGACTTTCAGCAAACCGTGAAGGCGGGGTGCGTCGCCAACGGCATGGACTACCAGGTCTTGGATACGGGGCGCCCCTTGGACGTGGCGTTGACGACCTATTTGGCCGCACGGGCGGGCGCTCGGTGAGCATGATCGGAGGCTCGAGGATTGTCTAGTTTTTTTGCAGCTCCCGCGATGCTCTGGTGGGCCGCCGCCGCGGCCGTCCCCTTCATCATCCACCTCCTCTCCCGACGCAAGTTTCGCCGCGTCCCGTGGGGAGCCATGCAATTCCTCCTGGCCGCTCTCAAGAGGACGAGGCGTCGTCTCCGCATGGAGAACATCCTTCTCATGCTGCTTCGCATGGGCATTTTCTTGGCTCTGGCGACCGCGTTCGCCAATCCTCAGATCGGAGGCGGAGGGCTGCTCGGAGCGGTCGCCGGAGGCTCGCGAACCGTGATCCTCGCCCTCGATTCGTCCTTCAGCATGCAGGCCCGCGACGACCAGGACCGCACGGCTTGGTCCGAGGCGACGAAAACGGCGCGATCCGTACTGGCCACCCTCGACTCCCAGAAGGACGCGGCAGCCCTGCTCACGTTCGGTTCACCGGTGCATCTCGAAACGCGCCTCACGAGGGACCTGGCCCTCGTGAGACGTCGGTTGGATGCACTCGATCCGGCAGAGGGGACCACGGATCTTCTCGGGGGACTGCATGCCATCGAAGGCCTCCTGGCCGAGCCGGGCCTGGAGGAGGACTTCCCGGGAGAGAAGACGATTCTCCTCGTCACGGACCTGCAGAAGTCGGCATTTCTCGACCACGGTTCCTCGGCCGAGGAGGGGGGCCCCGGTGGAGACGCCGACCCCGAGTTACTGCAGACTCTCCGCCGCCTTCAGGATCGCAAGGCGCGCGTCATTGCCGTCGGCGTGGGCGGCGGCGCCGTCTTTGGAAACGTCGCTGTGACGGAACTGGCCAATGATGGCCGGGCATTCATCTCGGGGCTGACGGGGCAGATCCAGTGCAGGATCGAGAACTTCGGGGATCGGACGACGTCGGGCGAACTGAGGCTTTATTTGGACAATGAAGAGAGCTACGTCCAGAGCCGCCGTGTCGTGGACCTTCCCGGCCTTTCCACGGGCTCATCGTCCGAGCGCGAACGGGTCGTCAACTTCGACCTCGACGTTCCGAAGGTCGGATGGCACCACCTCATGGCCCAGTGGGTCGACGACTCTCTCGCCGTGGACAACCGCCGACGCCTCGCATTCCGGGTCCGCGACCATCTGAAGGTGCTGGCCGTCAGCGGAGGAGGGGGCCGAAGGGACGCGCTCCCGGCGACCTTCTACGCCGCCCGCGCCCTCGACCCACTGATTGACGACCCCCTTCGGTCCGGAGGCTCTTTCGTGGTGAAAGAGATCAGCAGCATCGCTTTTCCCTCGGAGAAGTTGGACGGCTACGATCTCGTCATTCTCGCGAACGTGAGTGAGATTCCCGCGGCCAAGGCCATGGAACTCGAGGAATGGGTCCGGCAGGGCGGCGGCCTGTTGTATTTCCCCGGTCCCTCGCTCGAAGGGGCGGGCCGCATTGGGAGAAGCGGGGGCGTCGTGAATCAGCTCTTCTTCCGGGGTGGACAGGGGCTCCTCCCCTACCCCATCACGCGCCTCGTCGGGAGCGACGAGTTCACCGAGTCCCCTTTCAATCTTCAATTCGAATCCTTCGACCACCCGGTGGCGAAGTATTTCGAGGATCCGCGCATTCAGCCCGGCTTGACCCGTATCCCCGTGTACAAGCTCGCCGCGACCGAACCGGTGGAGAACGCCGTGGGGGTGCGCGCGATCGCCTCGTTCTTCCCTACGGGCAAGGGGGCCGAAACGGGCGAAAGGTATCCCGCTCTCGTCGAGAAACGTCTGGGCGAAGGCGCTTGTATGTTCTTCGCGACATCGGCGGACACCGCCTGGAACATTTACGGGGCGACACCGGCTTTCGTGCCCTTCATGCGCGAGATTGCCTATGCACTCACCCGGCGCCGGGAGCTAGCGAATCTCCTCGTCGGAGCGACACTCGTCGAAGACTTTCCCCCTTCCGTCACGAAGATTCGCTTGACCGTCGGGGACGCACCGGCCGAAGAACGGGCTCCAGTCCTCAGCGCCGACAAGAGCCGAGCCGAAGTTTCGCTGCGTCAGATCCCGAAAAGCGGTGTCGTCGTCATCGACGCCATCGATGGGGCCGACCAGCTCTCCGAGACCGAACGCCACCGCGTCGCCGTCATCAACCCCGACACGTCCGAGTCCAACGTGGAGCCCGCGGATAGCCATTGGCTCGCCGACCAATTCGGCCGCAACCTGCTCCTCGTAATCGATGATCCCACCGAACTCTCGAAGCCCGTGGACGAAGCCGCGAAGGGCGGACTCTGGCGCCTGTTCCTCTATGCGGCCCTCGCGTTTCTCCTCGTCGAAACGCTCCTCGCCTGGAAATTCGGATCCGTGCACGCCCTGGAGACCTCGTCATGATGTCGGCCGACGCCTTCATGCAACTCGGTTTCGGCCAAGCCGAAGATCTCATCGACGAAGGGATTCACTTCGCCAACCTGCCGCCCAACTACGTGGCATGGTTTCTCATCCCCTTGGGGATTCTTCTGTTCGTCTGGTTCATCTACCGTCGGGAGAGAATCACGTCTCCCTGGGCGCGCGGTGTGCTGATCACCTTGAGGGCGCTCGCCGTACTCATGGTCATTTTGCTCCTCTACGATCCCTACCGACAGTTCCGAAAGGTCGAAGAGATTCGCTCTCTCGTCTGCGTGCTCGTGGACGAATCGGCGAGCATGGCGCACCACGACGGATATCGACAAAGCTCGGAGGTCGGCGAGTCCCTGGCAAAGGCCGCGGGGCTCCCCTCTTCCTCCGACCTCGGCACCTTCACGCGACGCGACCTCGTCTTGAAGACTCTCGGGACGGACGGGTCGGCGCTGATCGAGAAACTCGGAGAAAAGCACGACGTCAAACTCTTCGGTTTCTCGACCGGGAAGCCGCGACCGATGAGCAAGTTGGAGGACGTCCGGTCGGACGGCCCCAGGACGGCCACCGGAGACGCCCTCACGCGCCTTCTTCAGGACCCGGACATTCAAGCTCGTCCCGACGCTTCGATCATCCTCGTCAGTGACGGTCGCACGAACTCAGGCGGCAATCCTGAGGACGTGGCACGCTTTGCCGGGAAACGGGACGAGGTTCCCATTCACGTCGTCGGTGTCGGCGACCCCCAGGCCATGCGGGACATAGCGTTGCGGTTCGTGAAGGCCGACGAAGTGATCCTGCAGCACAACACCATGAAGATGGAGTTGACCCTGTTCAATGAGGGGTATGAAGGCGAGTACGTGACGATCCAAATCAAGGATCAGCAGGGTCGCCCCTGGGCCGCGGCACGCAGCGAGAAGCTCGGCCCGAGCGGCCAGGAACAGATCATCACACTCGACGCCAAGGCGACCCGTCCTCCTGGGACGTATACGCTGAATGTCACCGTCATCGGTCCTGCCGCCGAGGAGAACAAGCGCAACAATTCCCGCAAACACGTCGTGACCATCAAGGACGATCGTCTCCGAGTCCTCTACGTCGATACGTTGCCGCGATGGGAGTACCGTCGGTTGAAGAACTTCCTCGTTCGGGGAGAGGAATCGTTCGACACCCAGTGCCTCCTCCTTTCCGCGGAGGAGAGTTTCATCCAGGAACACACGGTCCGTCCCGACGGCAGCGTCCCGTCCCTCCGAAGTTTTCCGACAGACTTCGAAGCCCTCGACCGGTATGACGTCATCATTTTCGGAGACGTCGATCCCTCGAGGCTGGCGCCGACACGCGATGGGGTGCGGAAGATCCTTTCGAATATTGCCAAGTTCGTCGATCAGGGCGGAGGTCTCGCCATCATCTGCGGAGACGGCTGGACCCCGCTTTCGTACGTCGACACGCCTTTGGAGGACCTGCTTCCCGTCGACATCTC
The DNA here is from genome assembly GCA_011369445.1 of Planctomycetota bacterium. Classification (GTDB taxonomy): domain Bacteria; phylum Planctomycetota; family DRQF01; genus DRQF01. The sequence goes on from DRQF01000108.1 coordinate 11,531, forward strand.
GAGCGGCGCCGAGGGCGGACCGCTGAGAAACTACGTCGCCGAGTGGAAGCCTCACCTGACCGCCGTCGGCCGAGCTCATCCTGTCCTCCAGATACGCAAGGACCCGAAGGAGAACCGTCGCGTCTGGGAGGAACCCGGCTACGGGCTGAAGGCCCTTCGATGGTGGTATCCCGTCGCGCGGGCGAAACCGGGGGCCCAGGTCCTGGCATACCACCCGGAGCATCGCAATCGCTTCGGCTACGATCCGATCTTCGTGGTCAGCAATTACGGCGACGGGCCTGTCTTCTTCAACGCCACGGACGAGACCTGGCGGTGGTTCTATCTGCGCGGCCCCGTCGACTTCAATCGCTTCTGGGGCAATGTGGTTCGCTATCTCGCCCGGGCCCATCTCTATCGCGGGAGCAAGCGCTTCAAGCTCGCATCCGACGCCTCCGAGTACCGCCAGGGAGAGTCCGTGCAGCTCACGGCATGGATCAAGAACAGGGTGCTCGAACCGGAGACCTCCCCCACCTGGAAGGTCATGATCGTGCCTCCCGACGGCCAGGGGCGCGTTGTCGAGTTCGCGCGACGACGGGACGGCGAATACACCCATGCGTTCAAACCCACAAAGGAGGGCCAGTACCAGGCGTGGGTTCTCGGCGAGGAAGGGATCGCTGGCCCGCGCTATGCGCCGGTGACGTTCGAGGTCCGCATCGTCGACCCCGAGACCGACGTCACGGCCATGGACGAGGCTGCGCTCATGCGAATCGCTGAAGCCAGTGGGGGCACCTACGTGCCCCTGTGGAACGGGGGAAATATTCTGGAACGCTTGCGCGCCGACACGACACGACGCAGTTCCGTCGTGACGCGACCTCTGAAGAGCCGAGGGTGGCTGCCCCTGGTCTTCCTCGTTCTTCTCACTTTGGAGTGGATTCTCAGAAAGCGGTGGAATCTGACATGAGATCACGCCACACCGTAGAGCGCAGAACGATGGATTGCGCCCGGCGCCTCGCGTCCGTTCTTCCTCTCGTCGTTCTCATGACCGGTTCGCTCTGCACGGAAGCGGGCGCGCAATTCTTCGGTCGCCAAGGACCGGACCAATACTTTCGCAGCGAGGTCCAAGTGGCAGCCAGCCGCGCGGCGGAACAGAAGCTCCAGCGCGCGGAAGCCGATCTCGAATCAGGCGAATTCGCACATGCCGTCCGACTCATCCAGGAAGTCCTGGACAACCACTCCGACCGGGCCATTCGGCGGGACGACGGCCGCTTCGTGAGCATGAGACGGTGGTGCAACGACTTCCTCCGGGCGCTGCCAAAGGAAGGGATCGCGGCCTACAAGAAGATCTTCGACCCCTACGCCGAAGAGCTCTTCCGACGAGGCGTGAAGGAGCAGGATCTCGACACCCTGAATGACGTCTTCCTTCGCTACCAAGAGACGACCTACGGACGCGCCGCGCTCCGCATCTCCGTATCCCTCCTGCTCGAGCGGGGAAGCTTCCACGAGCTCATCGGGGCGGCTCTTCTCTTCTTGGAGACATGGCCCGACGCCAAGGAGGGCCCCGAGGTCCTGGCGGCCCTCGGACTCGGAGCACGGATGACGGGCGACCCGGCCGTGATCGCCGACAGCATTCGGCGCTTTGGTTCGGACTGGTTGTCCAGGCCCCTTCGACTCCGAGGCCAGCCCAGGGTTCTCGGTGAGTTCCTCGAGGAATGCCGAAGTATTGCCGAAGCCCGCCATGCCTCCATTCCGCGACCTCGCGCCGTCCCCACCGAGTCCTTTCGACGTCCCCGATGGGAAAGAGCGTTTCAGCTCAGAACGGGCGCCAGCGCGCAGGTGATTCTTCACGATTTCGGTCGTCGAGCGGGAACTCCCCGCAACTATCTATGGAATCCCGTCCGCCCCGTTCTGGATGCCGGAACGGTGTATCTGTCCAATGGGGTCACGGTGGAAGCCCTGGGGATTTTCTCCGGCGAGCTCAAATGGAGCCATCCCGGAAATCTGCGGCCCTCGCGATCCCAGGCCCGCCCGAATCTCGAAATCAATTTCCCGGCCGTCCTCGATCGCAACGTTCTGTACGTCTCTTTGGAAACCCCCGTTGCACCTCCCAAGACGATCTGGACCTTCGTCCCTCAACCCAGCGTCCCCCATCGAATGTTGGCGGCCCTCGACGCGACCACCGGGCGCACGATCTGGAACCATTTTCGGGGACACACGCTCAACGATGCCGGGCAGCAGGAATTCATCCGCAGCCTCGACATGTCCGGTGCCCCGCTCATCATCGGAGACAATCTGTATATCGCCGCAACCCGCTTCCTCACGAGCTACCAGCACTACCTATGCTGCTTCGACCGCCGCACGGGTCGGCTCCGTTGGGCGACATTCATCTGCACGGGCCAGATGGAGCAGAACATGTTCGGCAACCGGGTCCGGGAAGCCGTTCCCGGACGGATCACCGAGAAGGACGGGTTGCTCTGGTATTCGACCAACGTCGGAGCCATCGCGGCCGTCGACGCCCGCCTGGGCACCCTCCGCTGGGTCGTCGAGTACGAGCAAGCCCCCATCCCGCAACAAACCCGATACGACCCCTCGATCCACGAGAGAGCACCCGCGTGGGCCGACATGGCGCCCATTCCCCTGGGAAGGGAGATCTTCGTCGCGCCGATGGACTCCAATGACCTCATCGCGGTCGATCGGTTCTCTGGTCGAGTCCGCAAGACGGGTATTCGGCGAACTCCCCGCAACCGATTCCAGTACGTCATGGGGCCCTACCATGGCACGCTCGTCGTCTGCGGCTCCACGATCGTCTTCTACGACCCCAAGACAGGGCGCATCGACGACCCCCACTACGACTTCGGCTCATCGACTCGTCGCGGTCTCTCCTACGACGCCGGCATTCGGGGATGGCCCGTCGAGGCGGAAGGGCTCCTGTATGCCACCGTGCGGAATCGCGGAACGGACTCCCTCATGGTGTGGGACATCCAAAGGCGCAAGCTCGTCGACGAGCTGCCTCTCGGCCGCTCCTCCTCTTCCGCCAACGGACCTCTCATTTCCAATTTGGCGGCCATCGGAGAGGTCTTCGTGGGAGTCGCCACGGATTCTGCGCGTCGTCGCACGGCCACGGTTCGAGCCTGGTTCGACGCCGAACGCATCCGTCGCCGGCTGCTGGCCGCATTGCAGCGAGAGCCGAACAACCCGGCCACCCATTTCCGGCTCGGCGAGTTCGCTCTCCAGGGTGATCGCCCTCAGTTGGATCTCGCCCTGAAGAGTTTCCAGGCTGCGTTCGATCTCGCATCTCGTGACAACGGTCCGCAGGACATTCGAGACGGCGCACGAGAGGCACTCTTCCAGCTCTACGTCGCTCTTGCGCAAAACGAGAAGCTCGCTCGCAAGGTTCTTGGCTTCACATCCGAGGCCTGTTTCGAAAGAGCCCTGCAGTTCGCAAGAGATCGCACGCAGGTCGTGGGGATCCTGTTCGGTCTTTTGGAACGCGCCACGACATCCACGAACGCGGCCCAGGTCGTCAGGGTCGAGCAGCGGATTCTCGCCGAGCACGCCGACACACCCCTCGAGGACACGAAGGTGATCCGAAAGCTGCTTCCGGACCTCCGGTGGGACGGTGGACCGCCCGCCTCGGGTGTGGTCGCTCTTCTGGTCACCGCGAGAGTGATGGAACAGCGCGGCGAGGCGGCAGAGGCCATCCAACGCTATCAGCAGCTTCTCAAGATCGCCCCGGATGAACTCGTCAGTGGGAAGAGTCTTTGGGATCTCTCCCGACAGGCCATCCAGGACCTCCTCGCCAAACACGGGCGCTCCCCTTACGCACGCTTTGACGAGGAGGCCAAGTCCCTCCTTCAGGCGGGACGTGACTCCGCGTCCCTGGAACCTCTGGAGAAGATTCTCGACTGGTATCCAAACTCCCTCGAAGTGCCGGCGGCTTGGACGCTCATCTCGAGAAGGCTGGTGCAGGCTCGCCGACTCAAGGAAGTGGTGAATCGTACCCACGAATACCTCACGAGATTCCGTCGCCCCGACGCCACGACGATTTCGACCCTCGCCGAGGTTCTCGAATCCCTCGGGTGTCCCGACAGCGCCGCGGAGGTCTGGGGATACGGACTGGCGCGGTTCGCCAATGCCAACGTCGCTGACGGCACGCTGGGCGAGGCCGCGGCCGCGGCATTGAAGCGCCTTGGAGCTCCGAGGAATGGATCTCCCCTGTCTCCTCTGGGGGTCAACCTCCGACGTGTTTGGCAACGAGAAGTTCCGAAGGACGGAACCGACTGGGTCCTCATCACGCCGGAGGGACGCCCCCCCCACGTCATGAAGGGACGATTCCTCGTTCACCATTCCGCCGAGCTCATGTGTATCGACGCGGCAACGGGGAAAGACGTCTGGACTTCCAGCTGCAGAACCCCGCCGGTCCGTGCGATTCGATGGCATGACGGTCGCCTCATCGCCCTCATGGACGAGCGCATCGCCGTGCTCGACGCGAAAACCGGCGCCGACCAGTGGTCCGAGGATCTCCAGGGGCGCGAAGTCGCCGCCCTCTCGGTGTCCCACGGCAAGGTGATCGTCGAATCCACGCCGAATGGATACGGCGTGGACTTTCGACTCTCCGAGTACTCTCTCCTCGACGGCGCACCACTTCGCGAAGTCAACTTCTCCGGCGCTCCGACTCCGGGGCGACTCGACGTCTCGGATCGCTGGATGGCCCTCCCGCTTCAATCCGAAGGGGCTTCCGTGATCCTGATGGACATCCTTACGGGTGAAGACGGCAACTTCGAGAAGTCGGGAGTCCTCGGTCTTCAATCCCCGATCTTGACGAGGAACGGGCTCATCGTCGGCCTGGGGAGCCGCCGTGGCACGGCGGCTGGAGAGGTCGAGCTGGCCGCTATCGACCCGGCAACCGGTCGCCGCGTGTGGCGCAGAAGGATCGAACCCGGCCGCAGGAGATTCCTGGACCTCACTCCCCGGCATCTCATCTACTCGTCGAAGCTCGGCAACCGGACAGCCGTCACCATGATCCTTCTCGAGGACGGCGCCCGCGTGTTCACACGCCGCCTCGAGCCCGGCGTCACTCCGGGAGCCGGCGGTGTCAGGGTGACGGACCAGGATTGCTACATCATTTGCCGCGAGACGCGCCGTGACCGCGGTGTCCGGCTGTTCTGCGAGGACATCAACCTGCAGACCGGATTGGTGCGGTGGAGAAGTCTCGGGTTCAACGCGCCCCTGCTCACGCTCGAGCCCTTCCAGGGCGGTGCCGTGCTTCGGGTGTTGGAGACACTCCGAGGCCCCGGACGACGTGGGTTGCGAAGGAAGTCCACTCTCTATCTCCTCGAGACCCGCACCGGGCGGATTCGCTCCGACATTGAGCTTACCGACACCTCCTCCCGACTCTACCTGGACATCATTCGGGTCGTCGACGGCCGCCTCATCATCGCGGACGGACCGAAACTGGAGGCCTATGCCCCATGAAATACGTTGCGTTGCTCACGATCGCCGCCGCCGCATCCATCGCTTTCATGCCCCTCGGCATGCGGCACGCGGAGTCACCCGTGGCGACGGTGGCGCCCACCGTCAGCCGCTCCGCGGACCGCCCCGAGCCCGCCCCCGCCCTCCCTGCGGTCCAAGACCTGCAAAGTCAGGTCGACGCCGCCGCGGCACGCGGGCTGGAATGGTTGGCGTCAGCGCAGGATTCCTCGACCGGCGGATGGATCCAGGATGTGGGTTTCAAGTTCAACAACTCCTACGAGGTCACACGATCGGGCTCGCCTCACGTGGGTGTGTCGGCGCTGGCGCTGATGGCATTCCTGGCGGGCGGCCACCTCCCTTCGCGAGGCAAGTACGGTGACGTCGTCGAGAGAGGAACGGACTTCATCCTCTCCTGCGTGAACGACGACACGGGCTACATCTCCGCGAACGGCACCCGTATGTACAGCCACGCCTTTGCCACCCTGTATCTCGCCGAGGTCTTCGGGATGACGCGGCGCACCGAATTGAAGCGCAAGCTCCAACAGGCGGTCGATCTGACAGTGCGTTCTCAGAACAAGCAGGGCTCTTGGCGGTACCGTCCGTACGCTCCGGACTCGGACATGTCCATCGCCGTGTGCCAACTCATGGCGCTGCGAGCTGCCAGAAACATAGGCATTCATGTCCCGCGCTCGACCATCGACCGCGCCTACAGCTATATTCAACAGTCCGCCATCACGGCGGGGCGCAGTCGCGGCGCCTTCAACTATCAGATCGACCAACCACGCACTCGGACGAGTTTTGCTCTCACCGCGGCCGGACTGGCCTCGCTCATCCATGCTGGTTTCTACGACGACAGACTTATCTCGCCGGGCATTCGATTCCTCAGGCGACGCATCCAACGCCTGGACAGCGAAGAGCGCTTTCCGACCTACTTCTATTGGTACGGACACTACTACGCCGCGCAGGTCATGTTCATCGCGTCCGACCGCGAGGACCAAAGGGGATTGTGGAGCGAGTTCTATTGGCCCCGCATGTCCAGGGAATTGCTGAGGTACCAGAGTCCCGACGGCTCGTGGGCGAACGATGTGGGGCCTGGGACCGCGTACGGGACGGCCGTCGCGTCGATCATTCTCCAGATTCCCTACGAGTATCTGCCGATTCTGCAGAGATGAACATGAACACGATCCCATCGACGGTTCCTCTTCGAAGACGCCTCCAGGAATTGAGACGACGCATCCGCCTGCTCGACTTGGCGAGGTCCGTATGTCTGTTCATCTTGACGGCCGGCGGCCTCGTCGTGGGTGCCTTCTTCCTGGACTGGTTGTTCGAGCTTCCCTGGGGCGCTCGCGCAACCCTCTTGGCGCTTTCCGTCGGGATCATGGCTTGGGGAGCTTTCAGGTATTTCATCCTCCCTAGCAAGAAACGCTTGGACGACGAGACCCTCGCCCTGCTCGTGGAGAGAACGCACCCGGAGCTGAACAGCTCGCTGATCAGCGCTCTGCAATTCGAACGACAGATCGAGGACCCCGCCAACACGGAATCTCCCGAGTTGATGCGCTCGACCATTGACGACGCGGTGGGGCGTTTCTCGACGAGACACTTCACCGACGCAGCCAAGGCGGAACACCTAAAGCGGCCAGCGATCTACGCTTTGCTCCTCCTCTTGACCCTAGGAACCTATGCCAAGCTGCGTCCCGACCACGCAGCCCTTTTCGTGAAGCGCATGCTCCTTCTCCACAACGACCCCTGGCCGCCCGACACGACTCTCGTCGTCACCGTCCCCGGATTCGAGTGGAAGGAGAACGCGGAAGGGGTCCGCGAATTCTTCGTCCCCGAAGGCGCGGTGATCCGCGTGCAGGTCGAAGCCCAAGGCGTCATTCCCCCCGCACTCCGAATCACAAAAAGGGACCTACCCGGTGGAGAACCCGTCACGATCGAGGTCGGGGGACGCGGTGACAATCCGCTCTTCGACTACAGATTCGTTCGTGTCGCAAGAGACTTCGAGTTCTATGTCCAAGGTGGCGACGACGACGACACCTACCCCACCTATCGCGTCTTCGTCCGGACGGCCCCTCGAATCGATGAGCTTCTGGTCGATTACGACTATCCGGACTACATCAACGCGACGGGGCTCGAGGACCGAACTTCGGTTCGAGAATACAATGTCCTGGCCCCCATCGGCACCAAAGTGAGTCTCCACTTCAAGGTTTCGGCGCCCCTCAAGAGCTTCTTGGTCCTGTTGGATGGCGAAGCGAGCACACGAGAGCTGGAACCGAATAGGGACGACCCGACGTCCTATGACTGGACATTCGTTCTCGATCATGACTTGCTCTATAGCTACAAGCTTACGGGAGCAAACGGCGCGCCCAGCCCGGAAGCGCCCTACTTCAACGTCAGCGCCCAACCGGACCTCCCCCCCGAAATCGGCATCATCATGCCGGAGACCGGCTATGTCGATGCGACGACGCACGCGACCATCCCCATCGCCTTTCGGGTCCACGACGACTGGAGACTCGGGCCGGTCGCGCTGAGGTGGGACTCGGACCGGGACGGCGCATTTCTGAATCGCATCGTTCTCGAGGGCGAGGATCTCCGCACCGATGACGATGGTAAAACCGCACGAGCTTTCCACGCCTTCGATCTCTCCTCGATCCAGATTCTCGACGAGGAGCAAAAACTGCGCGCTCTCCGCGCTGGCGACACACTGTTTGTCCGGATGGAGGCCCAGGACACGCGATCTCTGAGGGGCGACCGCGGCTCCTTCGGGCCCAACCACGCCACTTATCCCTCTCCAATCGTCCTCCGCGTTCGGGAGGGTCCCGAGATCGAGCGGGATCTTTCACGTCTGCAAGTTCGCATCCGGGAACATGTCGTCCGGGTGGATTCGATTCTCGTTCAGGTCTTGGAGAAGCTGAACCTTCTCGTCGCCGGCGATACCGAGGTCAGTGCCGACCTTCCGTCGGACCAGGCCTTTCGAGAGCTCGTCGCCGCGCAGTCCCTCGTCACATCGGGGCTCGGCGAAGCCGACCGTGGGTTCCTTCGAATTTTCGACGGGTATCTCTTCAACCGCCTCGATCCTTCCGCGTTGACCGAGAACCTCATCGAAGCCATCTGCCGCCGCCACAGACAAGATGACGCGCCCCACGGCGAGATCGTCGCGGCCGCGGCGGCGGATCTCTCGGCGGGCGTCAACGAAGAGGAGGCCATGGGCAAGCTCGTCCGAATCATGGACCTGCTTCACCGCACGGCCCACACGACCGCTCCCAAGATGGATGAGGCGCTCCGGAGAGCCGGTGAGATGAGAGCCCCCGGGGAACGCAAGATGGCGCTCGCGGCTGCCCAGCCCATCGAAAACGACCTCGTGAAGAGCGTTCGTGCGCTCCTCGATCGCATGGAGGACTGGGAGGATTTTCAGGACCTCGTTCGCAGCCTCAAGGACATCATTGACTTACAGAAGAGCCTCCACGAGCGGCTGAAGAAGGTCGCGCGTTGACCGTCTTCTCCTCGTGGGCGAGCCCCAGGGGGCCTGCACGGCCCGGCGGAGGGACGCGAGAGCGAAGAATTCTCCCCGGACACGCCCCCTTCGAGACGAAAAAGAAAATGGCACAATACGGAATCCAGAGCGTTCCAATCACTGACGGGACAACCACGGACGCGGAGATCGCCATGACCGGAAAAAGCGTGCTCTTGATGATCCTGGCACTGGCGGCCGC
>DRQF01000109.1 GCA_011369445.1 Planctomycetota bacterium
ATGGCCATCGGAATCGGACGGGGCTCCGAGGCGAACATTCCGCTTGCGCGGGCGCTCATCGGCGCGGTGTTGGGCGGCATGGTTCTGGCCTTGGTCGTCGTTCCTCCCCTGTTTGCCCTCGTCGGACCGCTCTTGGTCCACCTTTCGCCCAAGACGGAGATCGCATCATGAACCGCGTTCCTCTAGCCGTTGCGAGCCTGGTTCTCCTCTTCTCAGGCCTCAATCCAACGCCCGCGCAAACCATCGATGTGGCGACGGTGCGACCGCACCGCGATCAACTTCGCTACACGATCACGTTGAATGGTGCGTTGATTCCCTATCGGAAGGCGACGCTCCGCGCGCGCGCCTCCGGGTATCTTTCGCAAGTGAGTTGTGAAGAGGGTGATCGCGTGCACAAGGGCGATGTCGTCGCCCGCATTGCAGCGCCCGAGTTGGAGGCGCGCAAGCTCCAGGCGGAAGCTCAGGTCGGCGTGGCGAAGGCGCTGGTCGCGGAGGCTGAGTCGGATGTCAAAGTGGCGGAGACGAGGTTGCGGCTGTTGGAAGCGGACAAAGCCCTCCTGGCGACCGATTTGACCGTCGCGGAAGGAGACCGAGCCATCAAGGCCAAACTGCTCGCGCGTCGACGTTTGCTTCTCCCCAAGCGTGCGGCGACGCAGGAGGAGGTGGAGGAGGCTGAGGCCGAGGTGATGATGGCCGATGCGGTCATCCTCCAGGTGCAATCCAAGTTGAAGCGCCTCCGTGCGGAGGTGGCGGCCGCGACAGCGCGCATCGCGGCAGCCGAGGCGCGGGTGCAGTCGGCGAAGTCGCGGGTGGCTGCGGCTGAAGCGGACTTGGCGAACGCGGAGACCATGATCCGGTTCACCCGAGTGATTGCCCCTTTTGATGGAGTCGTCGTCATGCGCCGATCCGACCCCGGGGCTCTCGTGGAGGCGGGGGAGACCGCCATCTTGGACCTGGTCGACACGCGTCGCGTGCGTCTTCGGTGTTATCTGCCCGAGAAGTTCGCGGCCGGCGTGTCCGTGAAGTCCTCCGTTGGGGTTCGATTCGAGTCGCTGGGGTTGGAGAGGATCACGGCGACGGTGACTCGCCTGGCCGGAACCATCGACAAGGGGTCTCACACGCGATGGGCGGAGGTTATCCTCGAGAATCCGGATGGTGCGATTCTGCCGGGGGGCTTGGCCCATGTGGATGTCACTCTACAAGGGAGCGACGATGCCTTGCTTCTCCCTCTGGGTGTTCTCGTGCGCAGGCGCGGCAGGGCCCACGTCCTCGTTGTCGAGGATGGTGTCGTGAAGAAGAAAACCGTCCGAACCGGGCTGGATGATGGGCATCAGGTGGAGATCCTCGATGGCCTCTCATTGGGTGATGATGTGATCCTCCGTGGCCAAGCGGGATTGCAAGAGGGCGCCCGCGTGGTCGCCAGGCCCGTGGGGGCGAAGTGATGGGACGGGTCGTTCTTCTTGGTCTCCTCCTCGTGGCGATCCTCTCGTGCAGAAGTCCCTATCGGGAACAGATCGAAGCCCCGGTGCGGACGGAAGCGTGGCAACCCGGTGAAGATTGGCGTCGCGAGCCCATCGAGGTCGGCGCTGACAAGAAAGAGGGGGTCGTCGTGGATCTCCCGTCGGTGCTCGAGCGGGCGGGGGCGGAGAGCCTCACCGTGAAACTTGCACGGGCGCGCGCCGAGGTCGCGGCGGCGGACGAGGAGGAGCTGATCTCTCGGTTCTTGCCGAAGCTCCATCCCCGCGCGGCGGTCCGGCGGATCGATGGCCTCGTGCAAGGCACTCAGGGCGAGTTCGTGGACGTGGGGAAGCAGAACTTCTTCTTCGGCGGCGTCGCCGAACTGGATGTTGACGTCGTCGGCACGCTTCATGCCCTCGATGCGGCGAGAGCCCGAACCCGCGCAGCGTCGGAGACCTTGAAGGGCGCCGGTCACGAGGCGCTGAGAGAGGCGGCCCGAGGTTACTACGACCTCGTGGAAGCCCACGCGCGGGTGGAGATCGCCATGCGATTCCGGGACTATGCCCGTGACCTCGTCGCTTTCACGGCGGACCGAGAGAGGGCCGGTGTCGGCGCCCGCGCGGACACCCTGCGCGCGGAAGCCCTTCTCGAGCGGGCCAAGGGGCATGTCGCGGAGACTGAAGGGCTCGTTGCGCGCGCCTCGGCCCACCTGGCGGAAGTCCTGCTACTCCCCGAGGACACCCTGCTCGTCCCCAGCGCTTCTCTTGCCGTCGTTCAGTTGGTGGATCCCGAGACTCCGTTTGAAGTTCTTCTCGAGCGGGCCCGCAAAGCCCGCCCTGATCTGGCCGCGGCCCGTTCCCTGGTGGAGGCGCGCGCGGCCGACAAGGACAGGGCCGATGATGCCTGGCTGGCGCCCCATCTCAAACTCGGGGTTGCCGCGGGGGCCTTCGGTATCAATCCTGGCAACCTGCGGGACCAGGAGGACTACTATGCCGCCGTGGAATGGACGTGGGGCCCGGGCCTGGTGGCTCGGGAGAAAGCGGCCACGTCCCGACTGGACGCCGCGCGGATCGCGCTGTTGCAGAGGGAGCGGAAAGCGGCCCGCGAGATCCTGGACGCGCGGGCTCGCATTCGCGCGGGTGAGCGCGCCTTCGCGGCCGCCGGGGTGGAACTCGCCAAGACAGGAGAAGCCCTGCGCCTCGCCCGCTCGCGTTTCGAGGCGGGCCACGGTCCGATCATGGACGTCCTCGACCTCGAACGGGACCTGGCCGCTACCGCCCAGCGCCGTGTCGTTGCCCTCATCGACCTCAACCGGGCTCACTACGACCTCTTCCACGCCGTCGGCGCCTCTTCTCGTGAGTTCTGAACTCGCCGAGCGCGGCCCCGGACCGCACGGGACACCCTGTTGCTCTTGGTGGATGGCTCGCTTCGTCCGAGGCATGACGGACCGGGAGGGTTTCTTCTCGCCTTCAGCCGTTTCTTGATGTACTCTCGGTGAATCACCTCCCCCACGTTCCGGTTGTCTTCAAACGGAGATTACGATCATGAATTCGACGACGCTTCAGGCCCTTCTTGCGGGAGTCCTCCTGTCCGTTGGCTCATTCGGTCAATCGTTCACGTTCATGGACTTCTCGGCCTCAAACGGCATCACGCTGGTCGGAGATGCGGCGTTCTCGCCGACGTCTTTGTTCTTGACAACTGGGAATTCTCTAGAGACTTCTGCCGCGTGGTTCACGATGCCCCTGGGAGTCGTTACGGGGTTCGACACCCAATTCGACTTTCAACTCTTCCACGATCCCGCCGGCCTTCCCGCAGAGGGATTCGCCTTCGTCCTTCAGAACGCCCCCGAGGGAGCGTCCGCACTCGGCGCTGGCCAATCCAACCTCGGGTACGGCGGCTCAGCGAACGGAATCCCCAACAGCTTGGTGATCGAAGTCGACACCGTGATGCAGCCCGGGCTCGGGGATTCGAGCTCAAACGAAATCAGCGTTCACACCGCTGGGCCGAATCCCAATTTGGCTGCGGAAACCGTGTCGGTGGGCCGGGTCACTCCTTCGATTCTCATGGCGGACGGGCAACCGCATACGCTGCGAGTCGTCTACGTCCCCGGAACCCTCGACATCTATCTGGATGCGCTCCCTCAACCCGTCTTGAGCATTCCCTATGACTTCGGAACGGGAGGAACATGGAGTAATTCCCTCCCCGTTCCAGGATTGGACCTCTTCGAGCAGACGAGTCTGAGAGTCGGGTTTACGGGGGCCACGTCGACGATTCCCAATGCCGTCGCGACGGAGATTCTCCAGTGGTCGTGGACGTCGACGGGAGGTCCGGCCGCGTGCTTTGCGGGCACGGTGGGGGCCAGTGCGGGGATGCCCGAATCGGTACTCACCGTGAACGGTGATGACGGCGGATTCTTGAGGCGTGTCCAAGTGCCGACGTTTCAGCCGCTTTCTCTCGAGATCGCTCAACCCTCGACGATGACGGCGCCGTCGGCGTTTCTCGTGTTTGGGTACGCGGGCGAGGCTGATGGGAGCCATGCCATCAGCTTACCCATCGGTGATTTCTGCTTTCCCGCGGCTGTTCCATTCTCACCTCCGGGAAGCTACCTCATTGCCAACTCCTTCGGCATTCCGGCCCCCGCCCTCGTGCCCTCCACGCTGGCTCCCTGGAATCTGCTGCTCACGGGGGGCTTTCCTTTCGAGACCACGGCGACCTACCAAGCCGTGATTCAGGACTTCACCGCCCCCTTTGGCTTGGCGATCAGCAACGCGGTGATCGTGGACTTCGTGACCGCGCCGCCTCCCGTCATCCAGGACGTATTTCCCCGAAGCCCCGCACCGGGGGATTTGGTGACTCTGATCGGCGAGGGGTTCCTCACCAACTATCAGATCACGGTGGACGGCATCGCCGTCTCTCCGGTTCTCGTCTCTGACGGCTATGTCGTCTTCGTCTATCCGCCTGGCGTCTCCTGCGATGCCGCTGTGACGGTCGTTCGGCCCGACGGCCAGTCGGCCTCCACGACCATCAACCCCACTCCCGTCATCACGAGTGTCCTCAGCCCTTCCGGATCGGCCCAGGGCGGGCAGACCGTGATTCTCCAGGGAATGGACTTCGTCGAAGGTTCGACGGTGACCATCGGAGGAGTCCCGGCTGCCGTGGTCTCCCTCACCGAGTTTGCCGTCGTCGTCACGACGCCTCCCGGCACGCCTGGGCCCGCGCCCATCGTGCTGACCACGCCTTACGGCTGCACGGTCACCGAGACCTACACTTACCTTTGACGCGACCGGAACGACCGGGGGCGCTTCGTGCCCTTCGTGGTGAATCCTTTATGACGAGCTGGGGCTTGGAGCCGGGACGTCCCCGTCCCGCGAAGGCCGGGCGGTGATCCAAGCCATGCGGCGTCAGGTGAAGGCTGAAGCCTCCACTCCCCAGCTCGCCGCCGCGAAGAGATGAGGAGAAGGCGACGCCTCATGGGCCGGCGGCCTCAGTCGCCAAGGCGAGCCCCGGTGGGGGATGCATCACTGTCTGGGGACCTCACGTCTCCCATTCGAGTCGGCGTCGGCGACGGGCCTGGGCGGCGAGGAAAAAAGCCGCGTGGCTCCAGGTCAGGGGGCGCACCGACAAGTGTTCGCCCGTGAGGGGATGCACTTGTTCGGGGAGGAGGTTGCCTTCAGCGGCCTGGGATGCCGCCCAGGCTAGAAGTTCGTCGGCCCGCACGAGCTCCTGGGGGGACTGGGCCCGCAGGATGTGGTATTCCGCAAGCCAGAGTGTGCAAAGGACCCACGGATTGCCGGGAACGTCGTCCTCGTTTCGGCAGCGCGCGTAGTACGGATCGCCCGCGTATCGGGCGACACCGCCCACGCGGCTTTTGACCGTCAACTCCCGTTCGACCGCCGCCATCGTCCGGACGACGCGATCATTCTTCACCCGCTCGGGGTCGAAAAGGAAAAGACCCGACAATGACGCATCGACCACCGTGTCCAGGTGGAGGTCGCCATCGGGGCGAGGGTGGGCCGTGCGGACGTAACGGCCCAGATCCTCGTGCCAAAAATGGTGCAGGAGAGCGCGCTCGGTTTCCGCCGCCGCCTCCCCCCAGCGGGTGGCGTCCTCGGGGAGATTCTTCGTCGTGGCCACTTCGGCGGCACCGGCGAGGGCGGCGATCACCGCGGCCGTCGTGAAGCAGTGAACCCCCGAGCGTTCCTCCCACAGATCATGGGACGGAAGGGGAAGTCCCGTGTTCTCGTCCCGATAATCGACCAGGAAGTTGGCGAGGGGGCGAACAAGGTCGTCGAAGAGCGCCGTGTTCTCGCGATGTGAACTGTTCGTGAATGCCCAAAGCACGAGGGCTGTCTCGTCTTCCTGGATGGGGCGCAATCGCGACCGGGGGTCGTGGACCTGGTGCCAGGTCGATCCCTCGTAGCCGCGGACGTGATAACGCTGGTGCAGGTAGCCCTCGGTGTGTTTGGCCCGGGCCATGAACTCGAAGAATCGAAGCGCCGCGTCCTTCTGTCCGGATCGGTCCAGAGCCAAAGCGGCGAATGCTCCGTCGCGAGGCCAGCTCCAGGCGTAGCTATCCCGAGCCGTGGCGATGAGGTCCGTGTCGGTCGAAGCCACGATGGCGCCGCCCTCGTCCTGCTGGGAGAGGATGAACCCCGGGGCTTCTCTGGCCAGCCGCCGTACGGGATCCTCGCGATGGGCTCTGGCGAACACGGGGGGAGCTTGGGGATTTGCGGCCGCCTCCGCGGCGTAACCCCGCAGCGTCGCGGCGTCGTCGGAGAATCTAAGATGCAGTTCCCCCCGGCCGTCGTCGCCCTCGACTTCCTCCAGCGGCATGGCGATGAGTGAGACGCTGGCCCCCATGGCCACCGGGTTCCGATCGAGTTCGCCGCGGGCGGCCTTGGGCGCCAGCCCCACGCCGTCTTCCTCGTCGCGGCGGCCCAGAGTCCATTCCTCCACCCCGCCTCCGGAGGAGCGATTCAAGAAGAGCCCCACATGGCGATCCTCCCGGAAGTGGTGGAGGTACCGGCCATCCGGTTCATAGCGTACGCAGTTCGAGAGGTCGGACCCCTTGAGACTTATGTCATGGAGCAGGAGCAAGCGACCGGGTTTCGATCCGGGGGCGAGATCGACGCCGAAGCGTCGCACGAATCCCGATCCGTCGTCGAGGAGCTCATCCTCGACCCGCATGGCGAGTCCCAGGGGACCATGGACCCACCGCGTCAGCGCGGAGCGACCGGCTTGGAGCGGGGTCTGAAAACACTCGAACGCATCGTCCAGCCAGAACAGGGCGCCGTCGACCTCCAAGCCGATCTGACAAACGGAGCCCAGCAGATGGTTCTCTCCGCCCACCCCCGGCCACCAAAGATCCACCAGTCGTCCCAGATCATCGAAGCCCGCCCCGAAGGCGCCGTTGCCCAACACCATGTTTCTCATGACCTGAGGTATCCCCTTTGGGGGCGCGAAAAAAGTCCCGTCGGACGTCCCCGAACCCAATCCTGCCCTCAGAGCCCTCGGTGGTGCTCTGGTTTCAAGGGAATGCGGCCGGAGAGGGCGGCGTCGATGGTCGCCACGATGCGTTCCCTGTCTCGGGGAAGTCGCCCCTCCAAGGGCAAGTAGTTGGACGCATGATTCGTACGGAAGATCGCTGCCTCGGGGCGGGCCTTGTCCACGAAAATGCGGATCTCCTCGAGGAGTCCCGCGACATCGGGAAGGCGGAATCGTCCCCGCTCGAGGAGCTTGCCCATGGGGGTGTCGGGCAGCACCGTGAGAGTGAGCAGGCTCAGGTAGCGGGGGTTCATGGCGGTGGCGAGTCGCGCGGATCCCGCCGCATGCTCCCGTGATCGCTCGATGCCTCCCGCGCCCGTGAGAAAGATGGCGGACAGAGTGATGCCCGCCGCGTGGCACCGCCGCGCCGCTTCCACGTGATCGGCGAAATCCGCTCCCTTGGCGATACGCTTGGACGTGATGTCATCGCCGGACTCCGGTCCGATGTAGAGCAACGACAGTCCTTCTTCCCGAAGACGCCGAAGTTCGGTCACCGTCTTGTCGAGGATGTTACGTGCCGTGGCGTAGGTACTCACGCGTCGCAGGTGGGGGAACCCCTCGCGACAGGCCTCGAGGATGGGGAGCCAGTGGTCCAGCTCCATGACGAGAGGATCTCCATCGGCGACGAAGACCTTCCGGATGTGTTCGCCCCACCCTGCCGCCGTCTCATGGACGTCGGCGAGGATAGCGTCCAGGGGGCGGACGCTGAACTGCTTCGACCGGTACATGTCGCAGTAGGTACAGTGGTTCCACGAGCAGCCGATCGTGGCCTGCAGGATGAACGAATGGGCTTCGCTGGGTGGGCGGAAAACGGGTTCGACGTAGCGCATGGGGGAGTCTGACAGATTTGGCGCAGGATGGCCCATGCGGGGCGAGTCAGCCCGCCGCCGCGGCCGCCGAACGCATTCTCTGGATCTGGTTGAAGACGAGCCCGATCAGGAGAAAGTCCGTCGGGTCGAGGGCGTTCCAAGCCGTGACGATCCACCCTCCCTTGAAGACGCCGCGCCCATCGACACTGCCCCAAAGATCGTTTCCAGAAACGATGAGGAAACCGCTCCGGAAAAACCCCATACTCTCCAAGCGGGCAGCTCCCAGGGTCAAGTCGAGTTCCCAGCGGATCCTCAAGAACCCTTTTCGCTCCGCCGTGCAAAAGATCGTCGAGGGATCGTCCGCGGCGCGGAGCTGAAACTCCCTTGAGCCCCACGATGTCTTCTCGAAGACAAGCACGGGGCCATTGAGCAGGTTGCAGTCGACAGTGGAACTGAAGGAGCGGTGCTTGACCTCGGCGAAGGGCTCGCCGTCGAGGGCGACCTCGCGCACCGAGGAGAATACTCCTCGAGGGACGGCTTCCATCTGACGGGCGTCGTCTCGACGTGGGCTGGTTTTCCTTTGAGGTCGCGTTGCCAATCCCTTCCCTCCCTTCACGGAATGTGATGGTGCCGGGGGAATACTCTACCAGCGCTGGGGAGGAAAGGGAGGGCGTCCTCCCGGATCGCGGGGAGGACGCCCCAGGGGCTTCAGGGCCGCAGACCTTCTTCCATCCGCGACATTCGCTTCTCGAGGCGCTCGATGCGATCCAAAAGAGACTGCAGGACGTCTCGGACGGGTCCATCCACCTGGGTCAAGGGCACCTGCACGGGTCCCATGTCGGCGGCGGCTTCGGCCACCGCGCGGATCAGGTGCCCTTGGTAGGTGAGCTTCGGAGCGGGGTTCTTGCCTTTGCGCCTCCCCTTCGACTTGCGATGAGGGGCAGGCTTCCTGCGGGCCTTGGGGGCCCGCAGCTTCCGCTCCAAGGCGCCGGCGTCGACGTGGGGATTCACGATGATGTAGATGGTGTTCCCCTGGATCGTGGGGTGGAGATCC